>NZ_APHR01000029.1 GCF_000349205.1 Methylophaga lonarensis MPL
GAATTGCACCGTCCATTTGTGCACCGGTGATCATGTTTTTGACATAGTCAGCATGGCTGGGCAGTCAACGTGGGCATAGTGGCGGTTGGTCAGTTTCGTATTCTACGTGTGCTGTAGAATGGTAATGCCACGCTCTCTTTCTTCTGGTGCGTTATCAATATCCGCGTAATCCTTGAACGTACCACCTTGAAGCTCTGCCATTACTTTGGTAATCGCCGCTGTCAATGTGGTTTTACCATGGTCAACGTGACCAATAGTGCCCACGTTGACGTGGGGTTTCGTTCTTTCAAATTTTTCTTTAGACATGACCAGTCTCCCCGCCAAGTATCGTCGTAAGCCAAAAACAAATTATTTAAATGGAGCCCGCAATCAGAATCGAACTGATGACCTCATCCTTACCATGGATGCGCTCTACCGACTGAGCTATGCGGGCCAGAATTTTCCAAACTAAAATGGAGCGGGTGATGGGAATCGAACCCACATAGTCAGCTTGGAAGGCTGGAGTTCTACCATTGAACTACACCCGCTTAACAGTAAACTCTCAATAAAAATGGTGGAGGGGGAAGGATTCGAACCTTCGAAGGCGGAGCCGTCAGATTTACAGTCTGATCCCTTTGGCCACTCGGGAACCCCTCCATCAAAAGAGTGGCATTTTCCGAGAAAGGCTGGCTGATGTCAACCTTTATCTTGCCCTGAATTCTAACCCGCACTGGCAAAGTCTGATTTTGCATTCTTCGCGTCTATCACTGCAGGCTGTTCGACTGCGTAGTATACTTCGGCCTGGTCTGAAACGAAATTCTCTCAACAGGAGTACACATGGAACAGTATCGCGGCACTACGATATTGTCGTACCGTCGTAACGGTGAAGTTGTTATTGGTGGTGACGGTCAAGTCAGCCTTGGCAACACCATTATGAAAGGCAATGCCCGCAAAGTACGTCGCCTCTATCACAACCGTGTCATTGCCGGATTTGCAGGCGGCACTGCCGATGCCTTCACACTGTTTGAACGCTTCGAAGCCAAACTCGAAAAACATCAGGGAAACCTGACCCGAAGTGCACTGGAACTGGCCAAGGATTGGCGTACCGATAGAATGATGCGCCGACTGGAAGCACTTCTCGCTGTCGCCGATGCTGAGGCTTCACTGATTATTTCGGGAAACGGTGATGTCATAGAACCGGAACACGGCCTGATTGCCATTGGCTCCGGCGGCCCTTTTGCTCAGGCAGCTGCGACAGCATTGTTGCAAAACACTGAACTGTCGGCCCGCGAAATCGTCGAAAAGGGTTTGAATATCGCTGCAGATATCTGCATCTACACCAACCATCACCTCACCATCGAAACACTGGATAGCAATAACTGATCATGCAAGCACTTACACCCAAACAAATTGTTCATGAGCTCGACAAACATATTGTCGGCCAACAAGCCGCCAAAAAAGCCGTCGCTATTGCACTGCGCAACCGTTGGCGTCGCCAACAACTGGACAACAGACTGCAGCAGGAAGTGACGCCAAAAAACATTCTGATGATTGGCCCCACTGGTGTGGGTAAAACCGAAATTGCTCGTCGCCTTGCTTCATTAGCTCAGGCCCCCTTTATCAAAGTCGAAGCGACCAAGTTCACTGAAGTTGGCTATGTTGGCCGTGACGTCGAATCGATTATTCGAGACCTGTGCGAAAGCGCAATGAAAATGTTACGCGAACAGGCCATTCAATCGGTCAAGACACAGGCATTGGACTCAGCCGAAGAACGCATTCTGGACGCCTTGCTGACGCCTGCAAGAGGCACGCTCACAGAAGAAGAATCCAATACTCGTCAACGCTTTCGCAAAATGCTGCGAGAAGGCAAGCTCGATGATCGAGAAGTAGAGCTGGAACTTCAGTCTCTGAATGTTGGTGTCGAGATCATGTCTCCACCCGGCATGGAAGAACTGACCAGCCAACTGCAAGACATGTTTCAGAACATGGGCACGGCAAAAACACGCAGTCGCAAACTTAAAGTTGGCAAGGCTATGCGTATTCTTTCTGAAGAAGAAGCCGGCAAATTGATTAACGAAGAAGAGCTCAAAGCTGAAGTTTTGTCATCGGTTGAGCAAAACGGCATCGTCTTTCTTGATGAAATTGACAAAATCACTCATCGCGGCGAGAGCGGCGGAAGTGGTGCCGATGTGTCTCGTGCAGGTGTGCAGCGTGACTTGCTGCCACTGGTTGAGGGCAGTACGGTCTCCACCAAATACGGCATGATCAAAACCGATCACATTCTGTTTATCGCTTCAGGTGCCTTTCACTTGAGCAAGCCTGCTGACCTGATCCCGGAACTGCAGGGTCGCCTGCCTATTCGTGTCGAACTGTCAGCACTCAGTGTTGATGACTTTATTCGAATTCTGACCGAACCCGATGCTTCGCTCACCGAACAATACATCGCTCTGATGGCAACCGAGGGCGTCCAATTAAGTTTTACCGAAGCTGGCATTCGCCGTATTGCCGAACTGGCCTGGCAGGTGAACGAAAAAACTGAAAACATCGGTGCGCGCCGACTTCACACTCTGCTGGAAAAACTTCTCGAAGAGATTTCGTTCCAATCTGGCGATAATGAAACGGTCCAGGTTGAAATTGACGCTGACTATGTCAACACACAACTCTCGTCACTGGCAGAAGATGAAGATCTGTCACGCTACATCTTGTAATTTGAAGGAATGACAATGAACCCCAATCCGGTTCCCAGTGAAATTCAGCTTCACAAACAATCAAGAAAGCTCGAACTGGTCTATGACGGCCAGCACTTCCAGTTGACAGCTGAATTTTTGCGGGTCAACTCCCCTTCTGCTGAAGTTCAAGGCCACGGGCCAGGCCAGGAAGTACTGCAAGTTCAGAAAGAAAATGTCGGCATCAGTCAGATTGAGCCGGTCGGCCATTACGCCATCAAAATCTATTTTGATGATGGTCACGACAGTGGCTTGTTCTCTTGGGATTATCTTTATCACCTGTGTGTTAACCATGACGAAATCTGGAGTCAGTATCTGGACAAGTTAACTGCGGCAGGTTACGAACGTGAGGCAGACTGCTGAACTGACCATGAGCGATAAAAATACCACTCACTTTGGCTACACCGAAGTTCCCGTCGAAGAAAAAGCCCGTCATGTGGCTGAAGTATTTCATTCGGTAGCCAGTAAGTACGACCTGATGAACGATCTGATGTCCATGGGTATTCACCGGCTCTGGAAACGGTTTACCCTCTACAACAGCCAGGTCAGAACCGGGGCGAAGGTGCTTGATATTGCTGGGGGTACAGGTGATCTGACCGCTCGCTTTTCGACCATGGTGGGTGAGCGCGGCCAGGTGATATTGGCGGACATCAATGCTTCCATGCTGAATGTTGGCAGAAACCGTCTGATTGACCGGGGACTTGCCGGCAATATCGATTATGTTCAGGCAAATGCCGAATCACTGCCCTTCCCGGATAACAGCTTTGACTGCATCACCATTGCTTTTGGTTTGCGAAATGTGACCGACAAAGACAAGGCGCTGGCTTCGATGTTTCGTGTGCTCAAGCCTGGTGGTCAGCTGATGATCCTGGAGTTTTCAAAACCAGCCGACTGGCTGGCTCCGCTCTATGATCAATACTCTTTCAAAGTTTTACCCAAACTCGGGCAGCTGCTGACCCGTGATGCTGAAAGTTATCGATATCTGGCAGAGTCCATTCGTATGCATCCTGACCAGGAAACACTTCTATCAATGATGGAAAACGCCGGCTTTGAACGCTGCCAGTTTCATAATATGACAGCGGGTATCGTTGCACTGCACCGGGGCTACAAATTCTGATGAAACCTGTCTGGTTGCTTGCCACTGAATCGACGCTGAACCGTGCATTACTGATTGACCCGGAAAGTCATCAGGCATTATCAGATTTTGAAGGCCGTATTGTCAGAATCGAAGTCAGCAATCTCAACTTAAGTCTCTCGGCAAGATTTGCCTCACAACAACTGCAGCTGGAAGTTGCCGAGTCTGAGCAAGCCGATCTGACACTGACCGCTGACAGCTGGGCCCTGCTCGAGCTGACACGTAATCCGGACACACTGTTTTCTCCGGCAGTTCGGCTGCATGGCGATGTGCAATTCGCCAAGCAACTTCAGGACTGGATGGCTGGATTCGACTTTGACTGGGAAAAGCAACTGGCGTCAGTGATCGGTGACAGCCTGGCTTTCCCGGTAGCTGAAGGCATCAGGCAAAGCTTTCGGTGGGCCAGGCAAAATCACCAGCACCTGCAGCAAGACATCGCTGAATACCTAAAGGAAGAAGTGCGCCTGTTGCCAGATCCGTCCGAGATTAACAACTTTATGCAGGCCGTTGATCGGCTGCGTGCAGATCTTGATCGCCTTGATGCCAAAATCGCTCGATTGGAAAAACAATGACAGTGCTATTTGAAATGCCGCGGGAGGCTGCTGAATGAGACTCGGTCAATTGGCTCGCCTCATCCAAATCAACCATGTACTTGCCAGGCATCGGCTTGATGAGTTTATTCAGACATTGCATTTTTTCAGACCACTACGCTTTCTGAGCTTGCTGTCTCCCTATCGTTGGCGAACGTCTGAAGACAGTCCAAGAGGCGAACGCCTTCGACTGGCTTTACAAGATTTAGGGCCCATTTTTGTCAAGTTCGGTCAAATCCTGTCAACGCGCCGGGATCTGATTCCTCCCGATATTGCCGATGAATTGGCCAAACTCCAGGATAAGGTTGCCCCCTTCCCGGCAGAGCAGGCACTGGCGTTAATCAAAGAAGCATTCGGTGAAGAGCTGTCGACAACCTTCAGTGAGGTGCAAACAACACCGCTCGCTTCGGCGTCCATTGCTCAAGTTCACGCTGCTGAACTGGTTACTGGTGAACAAGTCATCATCAAGCTGGTACGCCCCGGCATAGAAAAAGTTATTCGACGTGATATCGAATTGCTTTACACCCTGGCGGGGCTAGCACACAGATATTGGTCGGAAGGTAAACGTCTGCGACCACTGGAAATTGTCGCCGAGATGGAAAAAAACCTGATTGATGAACTGGACATGCTGCGTGAAGCGGCCTCCGCTTCTCAGTTGCAAAGAAATTTCCGTGACAGTGATTTACTGATTATTCCTAAAGTCTACTGGCCTTTGACCAAGCCCAGCCTGCTGGTTCAGCAGCGGGTTTACGGTGTTCCCATCAGTGATATCGAAACACTCAAGGCCAAGGGAATTAATCTCGAACAATTGGCCTCCATGGGCGTGGAAATTTTCTTCACTCAGGTATTCAAACACAGTTTCTTTCATGCCGATATGCATCCGGGCAACATCATGGTGGATATCAGCGATCCGCAACATCCACGCTATATTGCCATCGATTTTGGCATCATGGGCACGCTGGCCCCGGATGATCAGCGTTATCTGGCCGAAAACTTTCTTGCCTTCTTCAATCACGATTATCGTCGAGTCGCAGAATTACACATTCAATCTGGCTGGGTGCCGGCCGAAACCCGTATCGATGAATTCGAAGCCGCCATCCGCAGTGTTTGTGAGCCTATCTTTGCCCGGCCGCTCAAGGAAATTTCTTTCGGTCAGTTATTATTAAGACTGTTTCAGACGGCACGACGCTTTAACATGGAAGTACAACCGCAGTTGGTGCTGCTGCAAAAGACACTGCTCAATATTGAAGGCTTGGGCCGCCAGCTTTATCCTGATCTTGATTTGTGGCAGACCGCCAAACCTATTCTTGAACAATGGATGCACGAGCGGCTGGGTTGGCAGGCCGCATGGAGAAGCCTGAAACAAGAAGCGCCACTATGGGCAGAAACGCTGCCCACCTTGCCAAGGCTGGTTCACGACCTTGTTAACAGCACTCAACAGGCCAGATTGCACCAACATCAGGATGCACAGGATCTGCAGAAACTAAGAGTCGAAATCAAGGACGCCGGTTATCGCATGGCAACCGCAGTCACTGGTGCAAGCTTCATCATCGGTGCGGCAGTCATTAAAGGCCTGGATGGTTATGGGCCGACCATGCTGGCAGGGTTTCCTGTCACAAGCTGGGTACTTGGACTGACAGGTGGACTGTTGCTGTATTTCAGTATCGGCAGACGTGTCGATTAAAACAAACCGCTGATAACGCCGGCATCGTCAATATCAATGCGTTCACTGGCAGGGTGTCTGGGTAAACCGGGCATGGTCATCACATCACCACATAATACGACCAGAAAACCAGCGCCTCGAGACAACCTGATATCACGAATGGTCAGACTGTGCTCCTCGGGAGCGCCTCGTAGTGCCGGATCACTACTGAATGAATAGGGTGTTTTTGCCATACACACTGGCAGGTGACCATATTCTTCCTCAAGCCCCTGGATTTTCGCTTTCAGTTTGGCATCGGCTTCAACTGAGGTGGCTCGATACAAATCCTTGGCAACATGGCTGATTTTTTCCCACAAGGAGGTTTCATCTGGATACAAGAGCCGGGCCGTTGTTTTGGGTGACTCCAGTTTTTCAATCACGGTCCGGGCAAGTGTTTCGGCACCAGCACCACCCTCAGCCCAGTGTCTGGCAACAATCGCACGTGCCCCCATCGCTTCAACCCGTGATTTAACCAGTTCAATTTCTGCGTCGCTATCCTGGACAAAATGGTTGATGGCTACCACACACTCCAAGCCAAAATGTCTCTGCAAATTATCAAGATGCCGTTGCAGATTTGTCATGCCCTGTTCCAACGCCTGCAGATTCTCTGTTGCCAGCGCACTTACCTCAACACCGCCGTGATATTTCAGTGCTTTGACCGTCGCCACCACCACCGCCAGATCAGGTCGAAGTCCCGATTTACGACATTTGATGTTGATAAATTTCTCTGCCCCCAGATCGGCACCAAAACCAGCCTCTGTGACCACATAATCACTCAGTTTTAACGCCATCTTTGTGGAAATGACTGAATTACAACCATGCGCAATATTGGCAAATGGACCACCATGGACAAACGCCGGATTGTTCTCAAGCGTTTGCACAAGGTTGGGCTTGAGCGCTTCTTTGAGTAGCGCAGCCATGGCACCTTCTGCTTTCAAATCTCTGGCAAAGCGTGGCACTCCATCAAAACTGTAGCCAATCAGGATATCGCCAAGGCGTTGTTTAAGCTCGCTCAGAGAAGCGGACAGACAGAAAATCGCCATTACCTCAGAGGCCACGACGATATCAAAGCGATCTTCGCGCACAAAGCCATTGGCGACTCCCCCCATGCCGACAGTGATCTGACGCAGTGCCCTGTCATTCATATCCATGACTCTCTGCCAGACAATCTTGCGGGTATCCAACTGCAAGCCGTTGCCATGATGAATATGGTTGTCGATCATTGCTGCCAGCAGATTATGTGCCGACGCGATGGCATGAAAATCCCCGGTGAAATGCAGATTGATGTCTTCCATAGGCACAACCTGGGCGTAACCACCACCGGCCGCGCCACCTTTCATTCCAAAGCAGGGGCCCATTGACGGTTCACGCATGCAGACAATTGATTGCTTGCCAATGCGGTTCAGTGCATCACTTAAACCGATAGTTGTGGTTGTTTTGCCTTCACCGGCCGGGGTTGGGCTGATTGCCGTCACCAGAATCAGTTTGCCATCAGGTCGGTCAGCCAGTGACTGCATCACATCCAAAGACAGTTTGGCCTTATAACGGCCATAACTATCCAATTGCTCCGCCTTCAGGCCGAGTCGTTGTTGGGCCAGCAGGCTGACATCCTGCATTGTGGCCTGTTGGGCGATTTCAATATCTGACATAGCTATTTCGGCTCGGGCAAATAAGCCAGATTATACGCGACTTGGTTCATGACACATGGCTGCTAACATCCCCATCGACGACTGAGACCATGTTCAATACCTGCCTGGTCAAGAATTCTTGCGACCACAAAGTCAATGATTTCAGAGAGTTGTTGCGGTTTAAAATAAAACCCGGGATTTGGCGGCAAGATGCAGACACCTAATCGTGCAAGTGTGAGCATATTCTCAAGGTGAATCACGGAAAACGGAGCTTCACGGGGCACCATGATCAACTTGCGATTTTCTTTGATCATCACATCAGCTGCGCGATTGATAAGATTGTCGCTGCCGCCCACGGCAATCGCCGACAAGGTACCCATGGTGCAGGGGCAGACAATCATAGTGGGGATGCGATGAGAACCACTGGCCAGCGGCGAACTCCATTGCTGTTCGCCATATACCTGCAACTGTTCTGCCTGACAGGAAAATTGTTCGATAAGCAGGTTTTTGATGTCCGCGGCTCTTGCCGGCAGTTTCCAGTCCAACTCATCAGCAAGCACCAAACGCCCGGCCGCAGAAATCATCAGATGAACTTGCAGCCCCTGTTTAAGCAGTATTTCCAGCAGTCTTTGAGCATAAGGTGCGCCTGAGGCACCGGTAATCGCCAGAGCGATTTGTTTGTTATCAGTCACTTTTGCTCCAGTCTGTGCAGTACTTTTTCATGTATACCGGCAAAGCCACCATTGCTCATGATCAACAGACAATCCCCCTGCTGACTGTGTGTCGCCACATGCTCGACTATCGCCTCGACTGAGTCGAAAATTTGCGCTTTTTCACCCAGTTGCTTTTGAATCGCTGATAACGACCAGCCAAGCTGAGCGTCCTGATAGAGAATCACTTGATCGGCCTGTGCAAATGCGCCAGCAAGAGTTTCTTGATGCACGCCCATTTTCATAGTGTTGGAGCGAGGCTCGAAAATAGCTGTAATCTTTACTTCAGGCGAATGCGCCTTGAGTCCGGCTATGGTAGTGGCTATTGCGGTCGGATGATGCGCAAAATCATCGTAAACCCGTATACCGGCCACTTCACCACGCAACTCCAGGCGTCGCTTGACGCCAACAAAGGCAGATAAAGCTTCTGCGGCATGTTGCACTGTTACGCCTACATGATGGGCCGCAGCAATTGCCGCCAGCGCATTATCAACATTGTGCTGTCCCAGTAACCCCCAGTGAATCTGTGCTTGTTCGCCTTTATGAGCAACAACAAACGCAGACCCATCTTCTGTCAACAGTTTGGCTGTCCACTCGGCATCCGTAGCAGCAAAACGCTGAATCGGTGTCCAACATCCCATTGCCAGTGTTTGATTTATTGCATTGTTGTTATGAGGACAGATCACCAGTCCCTCTGAGGGGACAGTTCTCACCAAGTGATGAAACTGACGCTGGATGGCGCCAAGATCAGCAAAAATATCGGCATGATCAAATTCCATATTGTTGATCACCAGTGTTCTGGGCAGGTAATGAACAAATTTGGAACGCTTATCAAAAAATGCCGTGTCATATTCATCGGCTTCGATGACAAAAAACGGGGTTTCGCCCAATCTGGCGCTGCAGCCGAAGTTTTCTGGCACCCCGCCAATCAAAAAACCCGGTTGCATGCCAGCATATTCAAGAATCCACGCCAGCATGCTGCTAGTGGTTGTTTTGCCATGAGTGCCAGAAACCGCCATCACCCAACGACCACGTAATACATTTTCTGCCAGCCACTGCGGCCCCGAAACATAAGGCAAGCCCTGGTTGAGGACATATTCCACAGCAGCGTTGCCGCGTGTCATGGCATTGCCCATCACCACCAAATCGGGAGCCGGTTGGAGGTGTTCTTCTAAATATCCTTGCATGACTTCGATGCCCGCTGCAGCAAGCTGGTCACTCATAGGTGGGTAAACATTGGCATCTGAGCCGGTCACTTTTATGCCAAGTGATCTAGCCAATATCGCCAGACCTCCCATAAAAGTGCCACATACGCCGAGAATATGGATATGCATCATGAGGCGATACCAGACATCACCATCGCTGCAACAATCAACATGGTGATGGTATAGGCGATAGTGATAACAGCTGCCTGGCCGGGGCCAATATCCAGGGCACGACGAAAGATATGGGCTGTCACCAATAAACTCCAGATCATCAGCATGGCAAGCAGTGTCATGACGACAGGGCTGACATCAAAATCTGCTTCACTGCCGGCAATGACTGATAGCAGCGGCCAGGCCACAATGCCAAACAAAACTCCTGTACCGGCCATCGCAGAAATAGTCTGCTGATAACGCGTGTTCAAGCGGCGAAAATGTAGCAGGATTGCCACCACCATCATCATGACTAAAAGCTCGATACCAGTGAGCAAAACACTGTCATGTAGTTTACTTTGAAGCTGGTTAACCACCAAGCCGACCACAAAGTACAACGCCAATAGGGTTCTGAATAGGACAGGTGAAGCAGGCAAATCTTCTGGGCCCGCACGTAATAGACAAATGTCAGTCAAAGTTCGAATGATTTTCATGATGGGCATCATAGCGCGTCATCCGGGATGACAAAACCGGAAATTGACTTTTTTGCACATAAAAAAACCCGGCAACGTTACCGTTACCGGGTTTTTGACGATGCTACACGTTAGTCGTCGAGTGTCACGCCCCATGGAAAGGCACCCACTTCGATCTGTTTCAGCTCTTTTCTGGCTTGTGTATCGACCACAGATACCGTGCCACTGACACCGTTTGCTGTGTACAGTGTTGAGCCATCACGCGACAGGGTCAGACCCCATACACGATTGCCCACTGGAATGTTATCAAGCAGGTCGAGGGTATTTGCATCCATCACAGCGACCGAGTTACCACGGCCAGTGGTGACGTAGATAATGTTGTCATCCGGGCTGACGGCGATTTCCATCGGCCGGGAATTTTCGATGCTGTCAAGGCTGACACGCTTGATGATGCTGTAGCTTGAGGTATCGATGATTTGCACTTCGTTAGAAATCTCACTGGTTGAATACAGCAAGCTGCCATCGCTGTTGAATGCCAGACCTCGTGGACGAGCGCCCACAAGAATGTTGGCAATCACGGTATGGCCTTCGGTTTCAATGATGTGCACCATGTTGGATGATTCACTGGTCACTGCCGCGATGCTGCCATCGGGTGAGACGGCAACGCCTTCAGGTTCAATACCCACTGGAATGATGGCAATGATTTCGTTATTGACCACATCGATTACCGACGCTGTCGCATCATCTTCGTTAGACAGATAAATATTGCCGTTTGGCGCGACATCAAAGGCTTCTGGATCATCTCCAGAAACGAGTCTTGGTCCGACTTCCAGTGTTTTCACATCGACCGTCGCAATCGCATTGTCATCACTGATGGCGACATAAAGTGTGGATTGATCTGGAGACAAGCCAATGCCACGTGGTCGCTGACCAATATCGATTGTTGCCTCTACTTCGCCTGTTCTTGTATCAATCACACTGACGGTGTTGTCACGCTCGTTACTGGCGAACAGACGGTAGGTCGGGTCTGCCCAGACAGCGGTACTGAGCATGATCATCGATGAGGCGAGTAAATGTCTTAATTTCATATTATCTCCTTGGTTTTGTTTTTTTGTGCTTTTCAATATTTACTGGCAGCTGTTGTTTTGACCCAGACTGTCGAGCCCGCCGGAAACACCGCGTAACGGGGCCTCGGCAACAATTTCATTTGCCTCGTCAATCAACAGAATAATTTGTCTCAACTGGCCGTTTTCGCGAAAGGTCATACCATCCCCTTTTTGACCGTCAAAAGCAATTTCTGTTTTCAAGTAGGTCAACATGTCACTTGAATCAAGGTTCTGTGTTCTGGCAATGCTGTCTGTCACCATCTTGCTGGCTGCCCATCCTGCCCAGGCTTCGTCATCCATCGGAACGCCATGCGCCCTGCTAAAGCGATTGTTCAACTGGCGTGCAGCAAACTTTTCAAAGTCTTCGTGCCAGGCCTGAGCTGAGACCGGCGTATCTGGATTACGTTCCTGCCATTGGGCCAGCGCATCTTGTTTCATCGAATCACTGACGATAGTGCTCAGCAGGTTTGGCTGACAAGCTTCGCGTAAGGCATCTGAGCCCGAGGTCAGATTAAACACCGCAACATTAGACAGGCGTTCGTGTTGAGCGATATTGAGCATGGTCTCTTCATCAGTTGCCATCAGTAGTACGGTGATATCTTCAATTGAGTCGATGTCATCTGGGTTCACCACCTGGATCTGGTAGTTTTGACCAAGAAACTGTCCTTGCAGATTGGCTTCATCAACACCTTGCTGAACACCTTTCCAGGCCGAACCTGATTCAGGCCCTGCGTAGTGAAGGGTAACTTCCAACACATCAGCCATGGTTGCCGCTGGAATCAACAGCGCCCCACAAAATGCGCTTGCCAATAACTTTTTCAATTTCATTTATCTCTCCAGTTTTTATGCTCTAAATTACCGTAACGAATCTTAACCGTTCCTGAATCAGAAAAATCCTGAACTACTTTGACCCACTAACAATACTTAGACACATAAAAACACATATTTGTTCATTATCAATGAGATAGTAACTGATTAAATATTTCGAACTGTAAAAGAACAGGAATTTTTCCCATAAAAAGCCAGGACGATGGCCTTTTGATTCAAGAAAAGCAGACCGTTGCCGATAGATTGATCGACTGTGAAAATGCTCGGAAGAACAAATATGACCAAGAAATGGCAGGAGTTGGAGCTGCGTAACATCATGCAGGGCCTCGAAGAGTTTGCCACTTTTATCAGCTACCGTAGCCACTTTGGTGATATGCGCGTCATCAGCGTGGAGTCAGTTTCATCTTCGGACAGGCAAGCTGACAATTATCACTCTGCCGATATTCTGGCATTTAGAAAAAAGCCTGCTGACTCTCAACTAAACGAGTCGCCGCCACTTCAGCAAAAAATCCACTAAAAAAAAGCCCGGAAACCGGGCTTTTTTGTGACGTCAGACTTGGCTACCATCCGGGTTGGCATTCTCGTCTTCTTCCTTCTGCGGCGGCAACAAATCAGCCTTGCTTACCCCCATCGCCAAAATTGCGGCACTGGCCACGTAGATAGACGAATAAGTACCAATGAGCACACCGATCATTAGTGCTATCGCAAAGGCATGAATGACTTCGCCGCCAAAGAATAGCAGCGACAGTACCACTAGTAAGGTGGTCATCGATGTCATCAAGGTTCGACTGAGCGTGTTGTTCAAGGCCACATTAACCACTTCTTCAGGGCCACCTTTGCGCAGCTTGAGAAAGGTTTCGCGGATACGGTCAAAAACAACTATCGTATCGTTCAGCGAGTAACCAATCACCGCCAGAATCGCGGCCAATACCGTCAAGTCGAACTCCAGCTGCAACAGCGAAAATATGCCCACGGTAATCACCACATCATGGACCAGTGCGATGATTGAACCAAAAGCAAAGCGGTACTCAAAACGCAGTGCCACGTAGATCAGAATACCGAACAAGGCGTACAGCATGGCAAGACCGCCTTGTTCTGTTAGTTCCTCACCCACCTGTGGCCCGACAAACTCGACCCGGCGCAGGTCGATTGGCTGTGACTCCGCAGATTGCAACAGCGCCACCACCTGGTTACTGATTTCAGCCATATTTTCTGATTCAATCACAGGAAGCCGAATCAGCACTTCGCGAATTGAACCAAAGTTTTGAACCGAAGCATCTTCAAAGCCACCATTCGCCAGGGTACTCCTGATTTCATCAAGATTGGCGGCTTGCGGATATCCCAACTCAATCATGGTGCCACCGGTAAAATCGATTCCGAAATTAAGCCCGCGGGTAGTGATGGAAAAAATCGAGACAATAATCATCAACGCTGACAGCACCACCGCATAAGGTCGCATGGCCAGAAAGTTGATATTGGTTTCTCTGTTCAAAAATTGCATGTCGAAGAACCCTTATATTGACAGCTGCGGTCGACGCTGACGTCCGTATATCAGATTGACTACGGCGCGAGTGCCAATAATGGCCGTGAACATTGAAGTGATAATGCCAAGCGACAGCGTCACGGCAAAACCTTTGATTGTCCCGGTTCCGAATCCAAACAGCACCACTGCAGCAATCAGCGTGGTGATGTTGGCATCAGCAATGGTTGAGAAGGCCTTACCATAGCCAGAATCGATACTCGACTGCGGACTGTTACCCGCACGCAGCTCCTCACGTATTCGCTCAAAAATCAGTACGTTGGCATCAACGGCCATACCGACTGTCAGAACAATACCGGCAATACCCGGCATGGTCAGAGTGGCCTGCAGCATCGACAATAAGGCGACGATCAGCACCAGATTGAGTGCCAGCGCCAAATTGGCGACCATGCCGAAAGTACGATACGCAAAGACCATAAAGACCAGTACGAAAGCAAAACCGAGCATCACTGACATAAAGCCCTGCTTGATGTTTTCAGCCCCCATGCTAGGCCCGACAGTTCTCTCTTCCACAATCTCAATCGGTGCCGCCAGCGCGCCCGCTCTGAGCAGCAATGCCAGATCCCGTGCTTCTGAGGTACTGTCCAGTCCAGTGATCTGAAAACGCTTGCTAAGCTGATCCCGAATGGTTGCGACGTTGATGATTTCAGGTACCTGACGACGAATAGTCACCATCTCGCCATCCACTTCACGCAGTTCGGTTTTTGACTCGATAAACACCACGGCCATTGGATTACCGATGTTGTCCCGCGTGACGTTACTGAAGGCACGCGCACCCTGACCGTCAAGGGTCACCGACACGGCCGGCGAGCCGGTTTGACCATCAATAGTTGATTGAGCATTAATGACCTGATCACCTGTCACCATAACGCGTTTCTGTAACAGGAAAGGCCGACCATCACGGTGGTAAAGCAGATCCGAATTAGGAGGAACCCGCCCATTCACCGCATCCTGAACATCTCTTTCGAAATCCACCAGTCTGAATTCAAGCGTGGCAGTTGCACCGAGGATATTTTTTGCTTGAGCGGTATCCTGAACCCCCGGCAACTGAACAACAATCCGGCTGTCACCCTGTTGCTGTACCGTGGGCTCTGCTACGCCCAGCTCGTTAATACGGTTACGCAGGGTCGTGATGTTTTGTTGCAGCGCCATGCTCTGTGTTTCTCTAAGCGCTTGCTCAGTCAATTGCATAACCAACAGTGGGCTTGCATCTCCGTCCTGACTGGAAACTTGCAGCTCAGACAGCTCACGATTAATGCGACGATCTGCCTGATCACGCTGTTCGGCATCGCGAAACGCAACCACTATACTGTCACCTTCGACTTCTACACGTGTGTAACGAAGGTTTGCCTCACGTAGCAGGACACGAATATCGCCAGCAAAACTGTTCAGACTTTGTTGGCGGACCGCGTTCATATCCACTTCCATCAAGAAGTGAACACCACCGCGCAAATCAAGGCCCAGGTTCATTGGGCTTGCACCCAAAGCGGACAGCCATGATGGGGTGTTCGGCGCCAGGTTAAGAGCGACGATAAAGTCACCGCCCAGCTGCTCGCTTAATAATGCCTGCGCCCGAAGCTGAGTATCACTGTCGTCAAAACGAAACAGCAGACGATTGTCTAGCAATTCTGCACGCTTGAATTGAATATCAGCATTTTTCAGCTTGGTCTCGGCTCTATTGACCAGATCCAGATCAACTGAAGCTGTTCGCGTTGCGGAAACTTGAACTGCAGGATCATCACCAAATACGTTGGGCAATGCGTAAATAAAGCCCACCAGAAGCACAACCACAACCAGCAGGTTTTTCCACATGGGATATTGATTCATGTTGCTTTCCTGTCTTGTTGACTACTGCCGAGGGCAGTAGTGGCAAGATTAGATTTTTTTCAGGGTGCCCTTGGGCAAGACAGAGCTGACAGATTCACGACGCACTTTGACGACCACTGATTCTGCAATCTCAACGGTCATTGCGTTGTCATTGATCTCAAGAATTTTGCCCATGATGCCGCCATCTGTGACAATTTCATCGCCTTTGGCCAGCGCCGCCTGCATGGCACGATGTGCTTTTGCTCGTTTTGATTGTGGTCTGATCAACATCAGATAAAACAGCACCAGCAGTATCACCGGGAAAGCAAAATCCAGAAGACCTGGACCTGTCGAAGCGGCTGCATTGGCATAAGCCGGCGAGATAAAGAAATCCATCATAATTCCTCAAAAATTAGTCATTCAAAAGAACGCGATTATGCCACAGGCGTCCCGTGCGGTGATAGCACTGCTTCCTGCGCTTATTCGACTGATTGACCACGCAGCGCATAAAACTGCTGCCTGAATGCTTGCAATGAACCACTGGCAATCGCTTCACGCAAACCACGCATCAGCGTCTGATAATAATGCAGGTTGTGGATAGTGTTCAGTCTGGGTCCCAACATTTCACCGGTGCGGTCAAGATGATGCAAGTAAGCTCTACTGTAATTTTGACAGGTGTAGCAGTCGCAATAGGGATCTAACGCAGAGGTGTCATCTTTGAAACGGCTGTTGCGGATTTTGATCACGCCTTCGTGAACAAACAAATGGCCATTTCTGGCATTACGTGTTGGCATCACACAATCAAACATATCCACACCCAAGCAAACCGCTTCGACCAAATCCTCTGGGCGACCTACGCCCATCAGGTAACGCGGTTTGTCGGTGGGCATCTTATCGGCTAGATGAGTCAGTATTCGCAGCATATCTTCCTTGGGTTCGCCCACAGAAAGTCCACCAATGGCATAGCCATCAAAGCCGATTTTTTTGAGTCCCGCCAGCGATTCATCACGCAGCGCCTCATGCATTCCTCCCTGCACAATGCCAAACAAGGCTGATTGGTTGTCCCCATGCGCTTGCTTGCTGCGTTCGGCCCAGCGCAGAGATAATCGCATCGATTCTGCCGCAGTTCCCTCATCCGCAGGATACGGGGTGCACTCATCAAAAATCATGACAATATCGCTGCCCAGTGCACGTTGAACTGCCATGGACTCCTCAGGGCCCATAAACACCTTGTCACCATTTACCGGTGAACGAAAATGAACGCCTTGCTCGGTAATTTTTCGCAAATCACCAAGACTGAAAACCTGAAAACCACCTGAGTCTGTGAGGATTGGCTTCTGCCAGCGCATAAAGTCGTGGAGATCACCATGCGCAGAAATAACGTCTGTGCCAGGACGCAACATCAAATGAAATGTGTTGCCAAGCAGGATTTCAGCGCCTGTATCAGCGACTTCTTCCGGTGTCATCGACTTCACCGAACCATAAGTCCCCACTGGCATAAATGCTGGCGTTTCAATGCTACCGCGGCTAAACGTGATGCGCCCGCGACGCGCAAATCCGTCACTGGAAAAATGCTCAAATTTCATGAAAGAATCCCGATAAAATGCCGGCACAGCATAGCATTTTCATGAAGCCATCAAGCAAAATCACAACCTTTTGGCTATCTTGCGGTAGGATCTGTAGCCGTTGTTTCCTGGAAAATAAAAATGACTGAATCCCCAATCATTGTGGCGCTGGATTTTGCCAGCCTCAGCACGGCACTTCATCTTGCCGATCAACTTGACCCAGACAGATGCCGTGTCAAAGTCGGCAAAGAACTGTTCACCAGAGAAGGACCTGCGGTCATTCATTCATTGCACAATCGGGGATTCGAAGTCTTTCTGGATCTAAAGTTCCACGATATTCCCAACACAGTTGCCAAAGCCTGTGCAGCGGCTGCCGATCTGGGAATCTGGATGCTCAATGTTCACACACTAGGCGGTAGCGCGATGATGTATGCAGCCCGCCAGGCCGTGGGTACAGCAACAGATGCACCTCTGCTGATTGGTGTCACCTTGCTGACCAGTATGGATCAGGCAACTTTCAATGAAGTCGGTCTAAGCGGTGACATGCCGGGCACTGTCCAAAAACTGGCTTTGCTGGCGAAAGACAGTGGACTGGACGGTGTTGTTTGTTCTGCACAAGAAGCCAGTTTATTACAGAAGGCGTTGGGAAAAGAGTTCTGTCTGGTCACACCGGGTATTCGCCCAAAAGACAGTGTCGCCGATGATCAGCACCGGACCATGACGCCAATAGATGCTGTTCAGGCGGGTAGTCACTATCTCGTGATTGGCCGCCCCATCACAGGGGCGCTTAATCCAATGCAAGCACTTGCTGAGATTGAAGCCAGCTTGGGCTGATTCAAACAAAAAAAACCGGGCAAGCCCGGTTTTTTTATCATCGATTAAAGCTGAATCAGACTTTAAATTTACCAGATGCTTCCTGCAGCTGTGCAGACAAGCTACTCAGTGTCTCTACGGCTTTCGATGTTTCACGAGCACCTTCGGCAGTGTGATCCGCTACCTGGCTGATGTTAACAATGCCTCGATTGATGCTCTCTGCCACTGAAGTTTGTTCATTGGCAGCATTAGAGATCTGTTCACTCATCTCATCCATTGTCGAAATCATGGCTGTAATGGTGTCCAGTGCGGCCCCGGCGCTTGCAGCTTTCTCAACGCTGGTTTTAGCTCGCTCACGACCTTCATTCATTACTTTTACAGCCTGACGTGCACCTTGTTGAAGACGCTCGACCATTTCCTCAATTTCGTGAGTAGATGACTGGGTTCTGGCCGCCAGCGTTCTGACTTCATCGGCAACCACGGCAAAACCACGACCATGCTCACCAGCACGCGCAGCTTCAATAGCCGCGTTCAGCGCCAGCAGGTTTGTTTGTTCGGTAATGCCACGAATAACATCAACGATCGCACCGATGTTGCCGATATCAGCTTCGAGTTTGCTCAAGGTATCGGCGGCTTTTTCAACTTCACTGGCCAGTGAGTCGATAGACTCCATGGTTTCAAGTACAACCTGTTTACCCGCTTTGGCTTCGTTATCAGCATTTTTTGCAGCTTCAGCGGCATTAGATGCTGTCCGGGCAACTTCCTGAACAGAAGCCGCCATTTCATTCATTGCAGTGGCAACTTGTTCGGTTTCAGACTGCTGCTTCAGTACACCATCGACCGTTTCTTTACTGATGACAGCCATGTTTTGAGTAGCGGTATTGAGCTGGGAAACACCACCAATCAGGGTATGGACCAGGTTAGCAACATTTTTTCTTGCGCTGTCCAATTCAAAAGCCATCCAGCTAAAATCACTCTTTCCAGAAATAGCAATTTTCTGGGTCAGATCGCCCTTTTTGATATTCTGAATACCGCTGACCAGCGTGTTAGCCCGGCTATCGCCAAAACGGCCAATCAGATGCGCCAGATACATGATGATCACACTACCGACCACAACAACGGCGATGATAATCTGCATCTGCGTCGCATAATCGAGAGTGCTACGAATCATCAATAAACTGGCGACCGCCAGCAACAGCAAGCCAATAATGCCAAGGCCGGCCACTATGTACATGCGCTTTCTCAGCGAGTAATTTTCTAATTTAAACACGGTCTCTCTCCAATGCTAACCGGGCGGTAATTTATCATGCTTTATTATGCATACAAGCTGACACCTGTTGTCAGCACTCCTGTGTGTGCCTCCCTGGCATCATCTTGCTCAATGTTGTCGTCAACAAGTACGCCAAATTGAGTTTCCATGGCAAGTTTTTGCTCTTCCTGATTTTTATGTGATTCATCAGATGCCTGATCATTGACCTCGGCATCGGTCAATTGCAAGCCATTTTCGCTCAGGCTCTCCCGCAGGCGAGGCAGCGCCTGTTCAAGTGCTTCACGTGTTGTGGCATTAGCCGCCAAAAAGGTGACACTGGCCTGTTCATTCTGAACGGTCAAACGGACCTCTACAGGACCAAGGTTGGCTGGGTTCATCCTTAACTCCGCCTGATGCACGCCCTGTTTGGCCATCCATGAAACACGACTTGTCATGACTTTTGCCCAGGCAGGATTATTCAGCGTGGGCTGAACGTCAAGCAACGGCACAGAGGCTGAACTTGCGTTTCCAGCGCCAGTTGTGACGACCGGGGTCAACATCGGCGCCAGCAGGTTTACCGGCCCGTCCGTTCTGGGGGTGGCAGATCCAGTTGCGCCAGGCAGTGATAATAATTGCCTTGTTGATGACTGAGCATCGGTTTTGGCGTTCACAGCGACAAAATTCTGATTACGAGCATTAGGTGAATTGAGCGCCTGCAAAATATCAGGACGAATGGCGTTTTTGACAGGTTTGTCTGTTTCAGTTGCAATTTCTGAAGCAGCATGTGTTGGATTTCTGACTACTTGAGACTCAGAGTTTCTACGCTCACCGCGCGATTGATGCTGTGCGTTTGCTTGAGCAGTCTCAGTAGTTTTGCCCTTACGGCTCATGGTTTGCTGTTTAGATTCTGACTGTGAAGCGGCCAACACAAAAGCATCGGCGTCCTCAACAACCTCCTCCTCTTCCAACCCTTCTGCATCGTCGCTCTCGGCAACTTGGGTCTGTTCGACATCCTCATCCGGCAAGATCTTGCCGTCATCCACCTCACTTTTTTCCGCTTTATCCTTCAATTCCGCTGCAGATTCTGCATCGGCTTGCTTATCTCGGCTACTGACCGAGTCGCCCTGAGTAATTTGTCGATCCAGTTCTGAGATAAATGAGGATTGCTGCCCTGATTCAACGTCAGCGCTGCCTGCAGCTTTCACAGGTGCTCTGTTAGCGGCGGTATCCAAATTGATAGTCAGTGTTTGAGCCATTGCATGCATCTCGATGGGAGGAGAAGTCTCGTTAAAAAAGACAAAGCAAACGATGTGCCAATCAAAGCCCCTATATTCAGAATAATTCTATGTCGCCGCTGTCTACCGATTTCTGGGAGACCGACTTATGGGAAACCGATTTGATTTTCGGGTGAAGATTATCAAAGGTTTCGCGGATTGAGCGCATTTGCTCAAGTTGATTATTTAACAGTTCTGGCTGACTGTTAAGCTGGTGTAGATCCCTCACAAGATTAAGCAGTTCAGTGGCTGTCTCAAGTCGTCGACCCACATGCTCGGCCAGCTGAGTATTCATGTCTTCGAATTGCAAGGATGTCACAGCCTGATTGATAAGACGTGAAATTTCCCCACTCACACCACCTGTTTCACGAATGACTTTTTGACTGGCCTGATTTATTTCCATCAGCGTCTCGGTCATTTCAGCCACTTTGGCCTGGCTGTTCACTACCGTCGTTGTATCAGATGAAACAACGCGATCGACAACCTCGGTAGCCAAATTGAGCGCTGATTTGACATCCATGGTCAGCTGATTGATCTGATCGCTAAACAGATCCGACTTTTGCGACAGTTTGCGGACCTCATCAGCAACGACCGCAAAACCACGACCGGCATCACCAGCCCTGGCTGCCTCAATTGCCGCATTGAGTGCCAGCAAGTTGGTCTGAGAAGCAATGTCTTTTACATCATCGAGTAATGCGGTCACTGCGTTAACCTTGACCGTCATATCCTCAAGACGCTGCATAAGAAAATGGCTGTCCTCACTGTTGTCAGAAACAGTCTTCACAAAGTAATTCATTAGCTGTTCGGTTTCAGCAATAAACTCCGCAAAGCTGTCATGCTCTTCAGAGTGGTTCATCAAACCATTGAGAAGCTCAATTTCTCGACTGACTTGAGCATTTAAGCCCTGAAAACTCTCTGTTAACTGAGCAACTGCAGCGTGAGTCAACTGCATAATCTGGTTATTTTCTTCGCTGATTTGCTCAAGTTGTTGCTGTAGCAACACATGTGCTTCACGATAGAGTTCCGTGGATTGTTGCTGAGCCGCTGAGATTGGAACCTCTGAATTTATCATGTTGGCTTCATTGGTCGATTCACTGTTCGACCACTGCCACAATACGGCAATCAGCAGCACGGCAACCAAAGCTGGCCAGGCAGTCAGCCAGGCAGTCAGTAATCCGATCACTAAGGTGCCGCCCCATAACATTATTTTTTTATTGTCAGGCATATTGCATCCTCATACTAAGGGGCCAAAATCTCTGGCCTGCTAATGTTTCATCGCAGCACGCCGAATCGCCGCCGCAATATCACTCAAAGCAAGTTGCTGATCACTGGCGCCAAGTTTGAAAGCAGCCCCGGGCATACCCCAAACAACACTGCTGGCCTCATCCTGCACCATATTCACTGCGCCCGCCTGCTTCATTTCCAACATTCCCTGAGCACCATCATCGCCCATCCCGGTGAGCATGACGCCTATCGCGTTGGGCCCCACTTGTTGCGCCACTGAACGAAACAGCACGTCCACAGAGGGCTTGTGCCGATTGACGGCAGGACCGTCATTCAGGCGGCAGACATAACGAGCACCGTCCCGCTCAACCAGTAAATGTTGATCGCCCGGGGCGATAAAGGCATGTCCCGGCAAAATCTGTTGTCCGTCCCTTGCCTGACAGACTTCCATCGCCGATTGCCTGTTCACACGTTCAGCAAAAGCAGCACTGAAAGCAGCTGGAATATGTTGAGTAATGACCATACCCGGTGAATCTGCCGGCATTGCCGCCAGGACTTCGCGAATTGCTTCGGTGCCGCCCGTGGAGGCCCCCATTGCGACGATTTTCTCCGTCGTTCTCAAAGGCGCTAAAGGTTTATCCGGATCGATAATGGCATCGGCTGAAAGTTTTGGTGACAGCAGCTGATCACCACCGCTGTATGCTCGGACCCGCGCATTTGCCGCTGCTTTCACCTTGCTGATGATCTCTTCAGCATAATGACTCAAGCTGTTTGCCACATCGATTTTGGGTTTGGCAATGACATCCACGGCCCCCAGTGCCAATGCATCCAGCGTGATTTGTGCTCCGTGCTGCGTCAGTGTTGAAACCATGACTACCGGCATGGGCCGCAGTCGCATCAAATTGCGAAGAAACGTCAGTCCATCCATGCGTGGCATTTCCACATCAAGTGTCAGCACATCGGGATTGAACTGCTTGATACGCTCGCGGGCCTGATAGGGATCGGCAGCCGTCGCCACCACCTTGATTTGAGGATCGTTATTCAAGATCTCGGTCAATAACTGGCGAATCAAGGCAGAGTCATCCACAACAATGACGGTAGTCGGTTTCATTGGTATCCCTGTCAAAACAACTCCACTCCACCCGAGACAGGTTGACGCATCAGGCTTTGCTGATAGGCTGCTTCTCGAGTCAGAAGAGTATCGTTATGGAATGAGCGTAGTTTTTTGGTTCGCATCATTCCCGATACCGGGTCATATAACACCTTCCTTGGAAACACATCGCCCGTATCCTGAGCAGTAATTTTAATGCCTTCCACTGACAGATATCTCGTCACAAACTCAATGTTACGCAGACCAATATCCGTCATATTGGTGAGTAAGCGTCCACCGCCCGCCAGTTTGACTTCCAGTCTGTCACGGGCAGCACCCTGTTTCAGCAGCTCATTAATCAGATACTCCATGGCATAGCTGCCATATCGGGTGGCTGCATCAAGCCAGCCATACTGCTGATGCTGTTGAATGGGCAGCATAAAGTGATTCATGCCACCAATACCCAGCTTTGAATCTCGGATGCAGGCGGAAATGCAGGAGCCCAGTGTGGTGGCAATCAATTCAGAATGATTGGTGCATACGTAATATTGCCCCGGCAGAATCTTGGCAACCCACTGTTGACGAACATCGTCCCAATAACGGTTGACGTGTCTGAACTGCCTCAGAACCGGTGGCTGAAAAGCGCCTGGATTATTCATCAGGCAACCTTGCAATACACGGTCTGACCCAGTGATCTGAATCGCTCTGTCACCTGAAACAGATTTTCAGAGTGCCCGATAAACAAATAGCCCGTGTCCGACAACACATTGGCATAACGGTCAAACAGTGTTTTTTGTGTTTCTTTGTCAAAATAGATCACCACATTTCGACAAAAAATCAGATCAAACGGGCCTCGCATTGGCCAGTCATGCAGCAAGTTAAGGCGACGAAAAGTGACCCGTTTACGCACCTCTTCACGCACTCTCACCAAGCCTGAATTTTTTCCAACACCTCTTTGAAACCAGCGGCGAACCTGATCTACCGGCATCGCCTGAACACGCTGGCCATCGTAGACGCCCTGCTGTGCCGAGGCGATGACATTAGCATCGAGATCGGTGGCCAGAATGCGAACATCCCATTGCTCAATATCCGGCATGGCCTCCAGCAAGCTGATAGCAATACTGTATGGCTCTTCTCCGGTGGAACAGCCGGCAGACCATATACGCAAGCGGCGTTGCTGTGGTTGTGTCTGACGCAATTGCGGTAACCATTGTTGCGCCAGAAAATCAAAATGATGCTTTTCACGAAAAAATGCCGTGAGATTAGTTGTCAGCGCGTTGATGAGAAATTCGCAGGTATCCGGATCATCGGCATCCAGAGCCTCACAAAACGCCTGAAAACTTCCGGAAAACTGGCTACGCACCCGCCGCGACAGGCGGCTGTAAACCATATTCTTTTTGGCATCAGACAAGTTGATTCCGGTGTGTTGGAGCGCAAAACTCCGAATGCGCTCAAACAGCACATCCGGAAAATCAAATTCGTGAGCCAGTTCTTCTGTGAGCATCGGCTTCGTTGCCTACTCAGTAGGAGCTAAGCGTTATCAAAACTCATCCCACTCATCATCTTTGCCCGAAGCCGGTGGAGCGCTGGGACGAACTGTTCTGGCGGGTCTCGACACTTGTGGCTGAGTTATTGTTGGACGTGTCATTCGTGGCGCTGGTACTTGAGTTGTTCTGATGACTTGTCCAGTGTTAAAGAATGCCATCAAACTTTGCAGATTGCGGGCCTGCTCATCAAGTGCCTGACTGGCAGCAGCAGCCTGCTCCACCAGTGCGGCATTTTGCTGAGTCATCTCATCCATCTGTGTGACTGCAGAATTGACTTGTTCAATTCCGCTGGTTTGTTCAACACCGGCAGCGGCAATCTCGGAAATGATATCGCCGACTTTTTTGGCACCTTCAACGATTTCCTCAAGCGTTTTGCCCGACTCATTCACCAGGTTAGTACCTTCACGCACTTTCTCACCACTATCACTGATCAAGGCCTTGATCTCTTTGGCGGCAGCGGCTGAACGTTGAGCCAGGTTTCGCACCTCGGCCGCCACCACAGCAAAACCACGTCCCTGCTCGCCTGCCCGAGCGGCTTCAACAGCTGCATTCAACGCCAGAAGATTGGTCTGAAAGGCGATCTCATCAATGACGCTGATGATATCTGCAACTTTTTTGCTGGAAGCGTTTATTTCAGCCATCGCTGTAATAGCGTGCTGAATCACTTCACCACCTTTTTCAGCCTGTTTTCTGGCAGTTGCAGCCAGTTGATTGGCTTGTTTAGCATTGTCAGAATTCTGGCGAACGGTGCTGGTCAGCTCTTCCATGCTGGCCGCCGTTTCCTCAAGTGACGATGCTTGTTCTTCCGTGCGTTGACTGAGATCAAGGTTGCCTTGAGAAATTTCCGAGGCTGCGGTTGCGACATTTTCAGCCGCCTCATTGATTTGCATGACCGTCTGTGCAAGCCGAGCGATTGATTCACTCATTGCACCGGTCAGCTCACCAAACATTCCCTCGTATCTGTTTTCAATTGTGCGGGTCAAATCACCCTCAGACAGCGCCTGTGATAAGCGGATAGTTTCTTCAACTGGAGACACCATGACATCCAGCAGATTGTTAATGCCATCGGCGACCGTTTTCATGAACCCCTGATAACGTTCCGCATCCAATCTGGCATTTATATCGCCTCGCTGAGCAGCAGAAATGATGGATTCCATTTCCTGTTCACCCAACTTCTGCTCGGTGATATCCCGCCACTCCACCATGTTGCCAATCAGTTTGCCCTCGGCATTCAGAATTGCCGTTGCATTGAGATCAAAATACAAATCCAGCACTCTGATTTCTGCTCGGTAGGGCAAGCGTGCAGGGTCACTCAAAATGCGAGCCTGATGTTCAGGATGTTTGTGGAAGCTGTCGATGGATTTACCGATAAGATTATCCACATCCATATCCGGCCATAATGTTCTTAATTCATGCACCCGCCTACGCAACAGGGCAATCACCGCAGGGTTTGCATAGGTGATCACTCTGTTCTCATCACACATCATCAAGGCGGTGCTTGCGCCATTGACTGCCGAAGTCAGTCTTGAAATTTCCAGTTCCTTTGCTCTAACTTCAGTGATATTGGCCCACTCCAGCGTATTACCGATGTAGCTGCCATCATCTGCGATCATCGCAGACACGTTGAGGCGAAACTGTAACGGCCCCACTCGTATATCAGTGGAATACGGCAAATTGTCAGGACTTGCCAACAACCTGCGCTGGTGAGACGGATTTGCATGAAAACTGTCGATATTGCTGCCGACCAGCTTATCCACTGCAAAGCCTTTAAAAGCCTGTTGCAGCGTGTGTTCATGAGGTCGCAACATATCAATAGTGGCCTGATTGACGTAGGTGATATTGAAATCCCTGTCGACCATCATTATTGCCGTCATCGCGCCATTGACCGCTGAGCGCATCCGAACCAGTTCGGTTTCAGACTCAGTATCGTGAGTGGTTACTTGTTCATTCATGATTTCGTCCTCATCAGACTCATAGGCGTTGAGCATCATATTCATCACATTTTCAAGCACGGCTTCCCAAGCATCAGCCAGCTCAGGGCTCCATTGTTTAGGACTGAATTCAGCCAGCACTGCCAACAGATTTTCTTTAACCGGCGGGTAATACGCTTCAATGACTCCATACTGCTGATGCCTTGCGCCAAGACCTTTCAGATAATCATTAAGCACATCCGGATTTCGCAGGTTTTGAACCAGCAATACCAGAGAGGCAAGCAGTTTTTTTTGCTGACCAGCCACAGAAACATGACTGAATAGCGGTTTTAACTTTGGATAATTGGTAAACAGTCGCTCATAAAAGCGTGCGGCCAGCGCCTCACCCTCAGGTACAAGCGCCGCAAAGTTTTGCTCAATCAATGCCAAAGGATCTGGCTTGACTGAGCGACGTCGTTGTCTTGCCGGCGCTTTGGCAGATTTGGAATCATTTTCGGCCATTACATTGTTCTCCCATAGAGCACATCTGTAGCAAGCGTTTTATAGCGCCCAGTCTGTGCATCTGGCTTATGTTGTGAAAAATCGTAAATCACTGTTCTCAGCACGCTGGCCTTGAAGTACTGGCCCAGCATGTCGCAATAGGCCTGAATTATTTTCGGTTCATCCGGAACAGCATTCAGCATTAACCAAAACAAGGGGGCCCTGTTAAGCCCGCGTAAGCGGCGCATCACAGGCATCATCTGCGCCAAGCCTTGCCAGGCATTCTGCTGGGGGGTCACTGGAATCAGGATTTCATCGGCCGCCAGTAAAGCATTAGCATTGAGCATGCCGGCACTGTCCGGACAGTCGAGCAGAATAAATGAGGTCTGGCCTGAAAACTCGCTCAGAAGTTTGCTTAACTTGTGTCCATTTGCCAGGCCACTCAACTGTTCTATCTGTTCAAGCTGTTGCCCTGCGGGCAATGCTGACAACTGACTATTAATCATGGTCGGTTCCGGCAGTGGTGCGCCCATCATTGTCTCGGCAATGCCCGGCTCGGCATCCAATCCCAACTGCTTGCTGAGACTGGCATCAGGACATAGATCGACCATCAGGCACGACTGGTTCAGTGCGGCTAATGCACGCCCCAAATGCAGGCAAGTAGTGGTTTTTCCGACCCCGGCTTGCTGGTTCATGATGGCAATTGTCCGCTGTTCACTCATCTGCACTCCATTGGCCAGCGTCAACCTGTTGCTTCAACACTTAACAGGTGATCAATGTCGAGCAACATCACCATGTTGGATTCATGTTCAAGCAGCCCACTGATGTGACGGGTGTCCTGCTGACTACCCAGAATAGGCGCCGGCTGAATCGTGTCGGAATCAACGTGACAGGCATCCATCACAGCATCCGCCACGATGCCGACAGTGCGTGGTCGCACATCATCAACACGCAGCAAAATAATGACCGTAGTGCTGGTATAAGGCTTAAAGGCAAAGCCAAAACGGAGCCGCAAATCCACCACCGGCACGATGTTGCCTCGCAGGTTCAGTACGCCGACCAGATATTCCGGTGTATTGGGAATGCGGGTGATTTGACTCCAGGCACGAATTTCGCGTACTCGGAGAATGTCCACGCCGTACACTTCGTCCTCAATCAGAAAGGTCAGGTACTGATCCATACCCTCATGATTTTCAAACAAGCCCAGTGAATCGCCGGTTTGGATGAAATCATAAGCGCTATCTCGTTCCATCAGGCAGCCCTTCCATCACTTTGCCCTATCACTGACTGCTGGCCCCGATAGAGTCGCATCAGACCCGACACATCCAGAATCAATGCCACAGAGCCATCGCCGAGAATGGTGGCGCCAGAAAATCCGGGCACTTTTCGATAATTGGTTTCAAGACTTTTAATGACCACCTGCTGCTGACCCAACAAGTCATCCACACACAGTCCCATTTGCTGCCCCTCAGCCTCAACCACCACCATGAGACCTTTCTCAGCAGCAGCGGAGGCTGGCAAATTGAACACCTCACTCAGCCGGATTACAGGAATATATTCTTCACGCAGCAGGTAGAGTTCACCCTTACCGGAGACTTTTTTGATATCACTGCTGACAATCTCGACTGACTCAACAATTGAAAGCAACGGAATAATGAACTTCTCGTAGCCAAGCGAGACGGTTTGACCATCCATAATGGCCAGCGTCAGTGGCAGTCGAATGGTAAATTTCGAGCCAACACCAGGCGACTGACTCAACCTCCACTAACCCCGAGCTCAGGATGTTTTGCGCACCACATCATGCCAACACCACGACCAGAAAGGTCGCTGACTGCTCAGCAGTGGAGAATC
>NZ_APHR01000030.1 GCF_000349205.1 Methylophaga lonarensis MPL
TCAGGGCATCAGGATCAGGTTCAGCGCCCGAAAACACCAGAATTCCGTAGAGTTGCACACTGATCATCGGCACCATCACAGCCAGCGCCACCAGTCCAAAACCATCCGTGAGTGGATTACGGCCACGAATAGATGCGGCAAGACCGATGCCAAGTGCGGCAATCAAGGGCACGGTGACAATATTGGTGGTAACACCGCCGGAATCATAAGCAAGACCGACGATTTCTTCCGGTGCAAAATAGGTAATGACCACAACACTGATATAGCCAATGATCATGAACCAATGCAGCGGGTAGCCAAAAATGGTTCGAAACACACCCAAAGCAACCACCAGTCCAACGGATACGGCGACCAGTAACCTCAAGGTCAGTGCATCAATGCGTCCTTCACTGATTTGTTGTGCCTGTTCAGCAACGGCTATCAGGGCCGGTTCAGCCACCACAGCAGAAAAACCAAGCGCAAAACCAAAGCTAAGCAAAATAGGAATGGAGCCACGTTTGGCGAACTGGTTGGAAAGACTTTTGCCGACTGGGAAAATACTTAATTCGAGACCCTGCAGAAACAGTGCAACGCCGATAGCCACGATAAGCAGGCCGATTGCCATGCTCAGGCTGTTATCGGGCATCTGTTGAAGAATCACTGACTGGAAAAAGACTACGACGATAATAATCGGCAGCAGATTTTTCAGCGCATGCACAAAGGCATGCATGAAGTCTTTAAGGTACGGCCCCATGCTCTTCCAGATTGAGTGACTCAGTGTGAATTGATTCTACGCATCACGACATATAGCGACAAGCTCAGCCCGATCAGCTCGTGCCATGCAGTCTGACCTTGTTTCGTCCCGCCAGTTTGGCGGCATAGACCGCCTGATCGGCTGCCTGAAGTAATTGTCGGGTATTTTTGATGGAATTTGTGTCAGACAGCGTTGCCAGTCCAATGGATAAGGTTTGTTTCAGGCGAATGCCATGGCCAACCTCAAATTCGGTGGCTTCGATGGACTCACGAATGCGATTGGCAATATCGGAGGCCGCGGACTGCGTGGTATCAGCTAACAGTGCCACAAACTCTTCCCCGCCGTAACGAGCAATGACATCACAGCTTCGCATGCTGTCATTGAGTATTTCAGCCACTTGCTTGAGCAGAATATCGCCAGCCTGATGTCCGTGTTGATCATTGACTCGCTTGAAATGGTCCAGATCAATAAACAGGCAGCTGAGTGGACTTTGAGTTCGAAGTGCACGGCTGACTTCTTCTTCAACCCGTTGATCAAAAAATCGGCGGTTGTTGACACCGGTAAGCGGATCTCTCAGGCCAACCAGCTTGATATGTTCATGCAAACGAGCATTTTCCAGACAGGCGGAGACTACCGCTGCCAGGTGTTGCAAAAACTGAGTACCAATATTTGCCTGAAAGCGTTCGGCTTTGCGGCTGCCCAGATTAAGGCTGCCAATCAGACGCTGCTGACGGACTAACGGCAACAGGGCGACAGAGCGAAGATTGGAATGGCCGGGGAACAAAATCTGATGCTGGAAAGGAGAGAAAGCGGTGAGTCTGGGCCGTTGTTGCAGGCTGAAGTACTGGGCAATGGTGTGATGGTTGTCAGTAAACAGCAGACGTTTTGGCCATCCGGGAATATTCGGGCTGGCTTCAATCAGCCTCTGAAATTCATATTCCGGGTCAAGCAGTAACAGGGTAACTTCAGTCAACTGAAAGCGGACTTTGTGTTCTTCCAGAATCAGCGCCAGCAGTTCGCCAAGTCCATTGCTGTTGAGCAAGCTCAGCTCGTATTTCTGAAAGTTCTCCTGTTTACGCTCATTGCTTTTGGCAATGCGAATGAGTGCATCCAGGCGAGCTTGAAGTGTCGCGGCATCTTGTTGCATCAAACAGCCTTGTCAGCTGGTCCGTTGTTGTCGGGTCAATAATGGCTTATGGCGCGGGCGATTGTCCATACTTCTATCCGCTGGCAGCCCGCTTTTTGCAATGTTGCGGCGGCTTCCCTCACCGTACAGCCACTGGTCAGTACATCATCAATCAGAATCACGCTGTCTGGCGGCGGACCGTTGCAGCTGAATGCATTTCGGATATTTTGTCGGCGCGCTTGGCAGTTAACTGGCTCTGTGCCGGCGTATTGCGACTGCGAACCAGGCAGTGGGGATTGAGCGGTAATGACAAGTGATGAGATAGTCGTTTGGCGATTTCCTGCGATTGGTTAAAGCCTCGAAGGCGGATTTTGATCGGATGTAGTGGCACAGGCACCAGCGTTGCCAGAGGATAATCATGCTGTACTTTTTTCGCCAGTAAATCAGCAAACAGCGAGGCAAAACCCAGATGTCGGTGATACTTGAACGCGCTGATACACCGATCAACTGGTTCCTGGTAAGTGAACAGACTGATGCTTTTTTGTTGAGGCGGTGGATTTTTCAGGCAATCACCGCAGATAGTGTCGCTTTGCATCGGAATCGCACACAGCGGACATTGATGTGAAATTTCCGGCAAATCCGCCATACAATCCGGACACAGCGGGCCATCGGCAGTTTCAACACCACAGAGGAAGCAGGGTACAGGCAGTAGTTTGTTGTATAATCTCGGCACAAGATGCGCCAATTGCCGAACAACGCTGTCGGAACGCAAGTGTTTGGCCATCATGCTTTAATCCATTAAAACTGATGAAGAGCTCTTATGACCCAGACTATAGCAGAACCAAACGCTCCGATCCGTCACGATTGGCAGCTTGATGAAATCGCAGCCTTGTTTGATTTGCCTTTTAATGACCTGCTGTTTCGTGCCCAAACAGTTCATCGTCAGCATTTTGATGCAAATTCAGTGCAGATCAGCACCTTGCTGAGTATTAAAACCGGTGGTTGTGCCGAAGACTGCGGTTATTGTCCACAAAGTGCTCATCATCCTTCTGCGGTGAAGGCAGAACCGTTAATGCCGCTTGATAAAGTGCTCGAATCTGCCAGCCAGGCCAAGGCAACTGGCGCCAGTCGTTTTTGCATGGGCGCTGCCTGGCGAAACCTGAAAGATCGTGACCTGGAAAGAGTTGCGGCAATGGTTGAAGGGGTCAAGGACCTGGGACTGGAAACCTGTGTCACACTGGGCATGCTCGAGCAACATCAAGCCAAACGCCTGAAAGAGGCTGGCCTTGATTATTACAACCACAATCTGGACACATCGCCTGAGTTTTACGGCGATATTATCAGTACCCGCACCTATCAGGATCGCCTGGATACTCTGAGCCATGTTCGTGAAGCGGGCATTCATGTCTGTAGTGGCGGTATTGTTGGCATGGGCGAAGGCCGAAATGATCGTGCGGGACTGCTTGCCAGTCTGGCCAACTTGCCGAGTCATCCCGAAAGTGTGCCAATCAATCTGCTGGTTCAAGTTGAAGGTACGCCGCTGGATGGCATTCAAGCACTGGATCCGTTTGAGTTTGTCCGCACCATCGCCGTGGCACGCATCATGATGCCAAAATCTTTTGTTCGCCTGTCTGCAGGCCGCGAAAACATGAGCGATGAATTACAGGCCATGGCTTTTCTGGCGGGTGCCAACTCGATTTTTTACGGTGAAAAACTGCTCACCACAGATAACCCTGATACAGATCACGATCAGCAGTTGTTTGCCCGTCTGGGAATCACGCCACTGCAAGTCAACAATGTGAGTGAGCAAAACTGCTCTTCTGCCGCCTGAACCTCAGGTGGCTCAGCTCCCCTGGCACAAGCAGCTGCAACAATCCCTGCAACAACGTCGTGATGCCGGTCTCTACCGGCAAACCCGACAACGGCAGGGTGAGCAATCGGTCGAAGTCGTGGTGGACGGACAATCGTTTTTGTCTTTCACCAGCAATGATTATCTCGGTCTTGCCAGCCATCCCGATGTTCGTGCTGCCTTTATCAAAGTCGCCTCGGAAGAAGGGGTGGGCAGTGGTGCCGCACACCTTTTAACCGGGCACAGTGTTCATCATCAACATCTGGAAGAACAGCTTGCAGTGTTTTGTCAGCAAGAAGCGGTATTGCTGTTTTCAACAGGCTATATGGCCAATATCGGCGTGATAGACGCACTAACTGGCCGCAATGATGTCGTGATTCAGGACAAGCTTAATCATGCTTCCTTGTTGGATGGTGGGCGGCTTTCTGAAGCCAGACAGTGGCGTTATGCGCACAATGACATGCAACAGCTGCACAGGCGCTTACATCAGACCAGCGATGCCGGGCAGCGCCTGATTGTCAGTGATGGTGTTTTCAGTATGGATGGTGATCTGGCGCCCTTGCCTGAGATCATGGCGCTGGCGCAACAACATCGCACGGCGGTGTTGATTGATGATGCACATGCCATCGGTGTTTTGGGTTCGCAGGGTCGAGGCAGTGTGGAACACTGGCAGCTCGAACCAGCCAGTTACCCGATTGTTGTCGGGACTTTTGGCAAGGCTTTTGGAACAGCGGGTGCCTTTGTGGCAGCCGATGAGGTGGTCATCGAAACGCTCAGACAACATGCACGAAGTTATGTTTATACCACAGCTCAGCCAGCGGCCATTGCGGCGGCGACTTCTGTGAGTTTGCGGTTGTTGCAAGCGGAATCATGGCGACGAGAAAAGCTTCAGGCTTTGATTGAGCAATTCCGGCGCGGTGCAGAACAACTGGGTTTGCCGTTAATGGACTCACAAACCGCAATTCAGCCGGTGTTGATGGACAATGAGCATCAGGCGCTGGCGGTTGGGCAATCGCTGGAACAGCAGGGCATTCTTGTCGGAGTGATTCGGCCACCGACGGTCCCGGCTGGATCTGCCCGTTTGCGGATCACTTTTTCTGCTCTGCATCAGTCTGAACATGTTGATCGTCTGTTGTCGGCACTGGAGCAGGCCTGTGCACATTGAGTCGCTTGGTCATGGCCCCGATCTGGTGTTACTGCATGGCTGGAGCATGCATAGTGGCATCTGGCAGCCATTGATTGAGCCGTTGCAGCAGCAATTCAGAGTACATTTGGTCGACTTGCCTGGACATGGACTGAGCCAGTGGCAGGCGCAAGATCTGCAACTTGATGCCGTGGTTGATCAGCTGGCAGAGGGACTGAGTTTTCCGGCCATTTGGCTGGGCTGGTCAATGGGGGGCCTGATTGCTTTGCGGCTGGCACAGCGCTATCCGACACAAGTGCAGCGCCTGATATTGATGGCGGCCACACCCCAGTTTGTGCAAACAAAAGACTGGACGACCGCGATGCCTGCCGAGGTGTTTCAGTCTTTTGCCAGCAAACTGGGTGACAATATATCGGCGACCTTGCAGCAATTTTTGCTGATTCAGGCCAAAGGCGCAGTGCATGCCCGACAACAGATTCGGCAGATTGCAGAAGATCTGGCGGCAGGACCGACACCACAAACCGGTGCCTTAAGAGAAGGTTTAGATTTGCTGTTAAACGAAAACATGCGCCCGGCCGTGCAGCAATTGCACTGTCCTTTGCAATGGATTCTGGGCAGTCGCGACAGTCTGATTCCAATCGCTGTTAAGGAACCGCTTCGGGCATTAAACCCTGCGGCTACTGTGCATGAGATAGACGGCGCGGGGCATGCGCCATTTGTATCTCATAGTGCAGTGTGCCTGCAGTTGATAGAGCAGTTTTGTCATGACTGATAGTCAAAGACCCCAAAAATCAGATGTTGCCAAGTCGTTTGCTGCCGCAGCCCACGACTATGATGATGTGGCGGTGTTACAAAGACAAACCGCTGATGAATTGCTGGACCGATTGTCTCTGGTCAATATTCAACCCCAAACAGTGCTGGATCTGGGCTGTGGCACCGGCAGGAATCTGAGCTTTTTGGCACAGCGTTATCCCGATGCTCAATTGTTGGCAATGGATATCGCCCCGGCAATGCTCGTCAGGGCGCGAAATAATTGGCAGCAACATCTTGGCTTTAAACGCTGGTTGCCTGGCGCATCTCGTCCGCTATTTATTGGCGCAGATGCCGAGCGCCTGCCCTTGCCGGATCAGTCGGTAGACTTGGTGTTTGCCAATCTGGCATTGCAATGGTGCGATGTGGCAAGCGTGTTTGCTGAACTTAGACGAGTGCTCAAACCCGAGGGCTTGCTGAGCTTTACAACGCTTGGTCCAGACACCTTAAAAGAGTTGCGAACTGCCTGGGCGGCGGTTGATAAATATCCGCACATCAATGTTTTTTTGGACATGCATGATGTGGGCAGCGCCATGTCAACGGCGGGTTTTGAAGATATTGTGCTGGATGTTGAGCATCAACAACTTGGCTATGCTACCGCCATGCAAATGATGCGAGATCTGAAATTGCTCGGTGCCAGCAATATGAATCCGGGACGACGCAAAAGTCTCACCGGCAAACAGCGGCTACAGCAAGTCATCCATGAGTGTGAACAGTTTCGGATCAATGGTCAGTTACCCGCCAGTTATGAGGTGATTTATGGACATGCTTTTGCAGGCACCTCATCTGGACGCTTTCTGGGCACCGGTTCTGAGGTATTGATTGCCGTTGAGGATATTGGCAGGCGATGAAAAAGTTAACGGGTGTGTTTATCACGGGCACCGACACCGAAGTTGGTAAAACCCGAATCAGTGTTGGCCTGGTAGCGGCATTACAGCAACAGGGCCTATCGGTTGCGGTGATGAAACCTGTCGCCAGTGGTTGTGAGCAAACAGTGGATGGCTTGCGTAACGAAGATGCACTGGTGCTGATGCAGCAAGCTGATGTCAAAATGCCCTACGATGTCATCAACCCTTTTGCGTTTGAACCGGCAATAGCGCCACATCTGGCGGCTATTGAACAGGCGGTTTCGATTGATATGTCAGTGATCCAAGACAACTTCCAAAAACTGGCTGATAAAGCCGACTGTGTAGTGGTTGAGGGCGCAGGTGGTTGGCTGGTGCCGATGGATGCACAGCAGACGCTGGCAGATTTGGCCGTCAGGCTGGAATTGCCCGTCATCATGGTGGTCTCGATCAAACTTGGCTGTATCAATCACGCATTGCTGACGGTTCAGGCGATCAAACATGCGGGATTACCCTTGCTCGGCTGGGTCGCCAACTGCATCGAGCCATCAGCTCAGCAGAATGAAATCATCGAGTCATTAACAAGCCGTATTGAAGCACCTTGTCTTGGTGTGGTTCCCAGACTGCCCGAAGCTGAATCGGCTAGCGATTACCTGGACGTCAGCAGTCTGTTATCTGGTTAGAAATCTGATGGAAACAGGCGCGGGCTATCGCCGGGCTGCCACTGCGGCAGTTTGACCATCATGGTCTCAAACTGCGGGCTGTAAATGATGCTTTCCAGCCAGTCCTTGACCGCAGGAAAAGGGTTTTGTTGAAAAAACCATTGGCTATCGACCATGGCAAACTGTCTGATAAAAGGTGCGATGGCCATGTCTGCATAGCTGATTTGCTGCCCGATAAGTCCTGAATGCTGCTGCAACTGCGTTTCCAGTTCGGCCAAAAACAAGCAGGCTTGTTTTCGATAGAAAGCGGCATCCTGTTCTGGATAACGATCAGCATATTTATATCTATCCAGATAATATTTAAAGCTGCTGTCATTTTCAGCGATCAGGCGTTTGGCCTTGTTTAGTTGTTCAGCGCTGAGTCCTTGGTACCAGCCTTGGGGATCATTGGCTGACAGCGCCCACAACATGATGTCCAGACTTTCATCAATGACGTGTCCTTGAGCGGTGATCAGCACAGGCACAGTGGCTTTGGCTGAGGCGGCTAGCATGCAAGCCGGTTTGTCTTTCAGCACTATTTCGCGGATTTCGACTTGCTTGCCACTGGCGACAATCGCCAGTCGTGCTCGCATCGCATAGGGGCAGCGGCGAAAACTATAGAGAATGTCTTGCGTTACAGCTTCATGTGTCATCAAACTCAAACGCTGCTTTTTTGCGTCCTTAGAATTTCTGCCTGACGGCTCAGCGTGTGGCGAACCAGTGTGTTGCGATCTTCTTCGGTCATTTCAGTAAAAGCCATACGCAGCAGATAAGCAGGTTCTTCTTTCTGTTCGCTGATAGTTTTGCAGCTGATGACTTTGGCTTGCAGGTAGATGGTCACCATTGAGGGCAAGAGTTGCAGGTTGACTCTGAGTGATGTCTTGGCAGGGTACTCCTGACTATCGATAACCGACATCCCGCCGGCGCTGAGATTAACTTCACGCGCCTTGCTCATATCGGCGGGAGCCATTTTGGCTTCCAGCCGTTGAGTGAGCAGGTTGAGCTTTTCATCCATCAGTCGCAAGGCACGGCCAATTTCACGATCCTGATGATTAATTTTTTCGATCAGATGGCCCAGCGCTGTCTGAATCGTGTTTAACTGGGCTCGCTGTTGTTGATCGCCTGCGGGCATTGCCGGTTGTTCAGTCCCCGACTCTTGCGAAAAATCAACAATCACGGTGTCATTGATTCTGAAAAATGCCCGTCGTTCGGCACCGGTCAGATTATTCAGGTTCATAGGTTCTCCGATGCAAAATCTGCAAGACGTGAGCGTTCACCACGCAACAAGGTGATGTGCCCACTATGCGGCCAGTTCTTGAAGTGATCAACCACATAGGTCAAGCCCGAGGTGGTTTCACTCAAATAGGGGGTATCAATTTGCGAGATATTCCCCAAACAGACAATCTTAGTGCCTGGGCCGGCGCGGGTGATTAAGGTTTTCATCTGTTTGGAGGTCAGGTTTTGCGCTTCATCGATGATGATGAAGCGGTTGAGGAAAGTTCGACCCCGCATAAAATTGAGCGAGCGGATTTTAATCCAGCGTTGTAACAAATCATTGGTTGCTTGTCGGCCCCAGTCACCGCCCTCGGTTTTGTTGAGTACTTCGAGGTTGTCCATCAATGCGCCCATCCAGGGTGTCATTTTTTCTTCTTCTGTACCGGGCAGAAAACCAATGTCCTCGCCAACTGGGACCGTCACACGCGTCATCACAATCTCGCTGTAACGCTTGTGTTCTACTGCTTGTGTCAGGGCTGCTGCCAGTGTCAGCAGGGTTTTACCTGTACCTGCCTGTCCCAGCAAAGTAACAAAGTCGACATCCGGATCCATCAACAGGTTGAAGGCAAAGTTTTGTTCGCGGTTGCGGGCTTTGATGCCCCAAACAGCATGATTGTCACGTCGGAAATCTCGAACCAGTTCAATGTGGGCATTACGCTCAGATTTTTCGCGAACTACCGCTTCGATAGTCCGTTCATCCTGGCCCGAATAGATCAATTGATTGGGATACCACTCATTAACAATATCGCCTTCAACTTCATAGTAAGTGCGGCCGTCTTCTGTCCAGGACTCCAGCTTGTTCAGATCGTCCCAGAAACCCTCTGGCAGCTCACTGGCACCGCGATACAGCAGATCTACATCGTCAAGCACTTTGTCGTTGTAATAGTCTTCAGCGCAGATACCGAGAACGGTGGCTTTGATTCTGAGATTAATGTCTTTGGAAACCAGCACTACACTGGTGTCGGTTTGGGTCTGTTGCAGGTGAATGGCGACGGATAAAATCGAGTTGTCGCCGGAATGCCCCGGTAGTTCCTTGGGCAATTCATGCGGAATTTGTGCAGTCTGAAAAAACAGGCGACCACTGGCATCGGGCATGTTCTCGCTGGTAACACTAGGCAGGGGGATACCATCGGTGATGGCATCATTATCAGGAGCCTGTAACAGCAGATCATCAAGGAAGCGACTCACCWSATTGCGCGACACCT
>NZ_APHR01000031.1 GCF_000349205.1 Methylophaga lonarensis MPL
CGAAGAATGTGGCAARGCTGTTAGACACGGTCATTGCCATCAAGGCGTCAAGACTCTGCAAAAAGCAGTATTGGCATACGAGCCGGTATGGGCAATTGGAACGGGTAAGACAGCCAGTCCGGAATGGGCACAGGATGTTCACGCATTTATGCGCCAGCGAGTCGCCAAACATGACCGCGAAACCGCAGAAATGCTGAGAATACTTTACGGGGGCAGCGTAAAAGGTAATAATGCTGCACCATTATTTGCAAAACCCGATATTGATGGCGGATTAATCGGTGGGGCATCACTTGACCCCGATCAGTTTGTCACAATATGCGAGGCTGCAGCATCAACACATACAGGTTAACAAAATAAATGGATGCTTTGATTCTGCTGGTACATATGGCTGTATCAGTGATTTTAGTTGGTTTGATTCTGATTCAACACGGTAAAGGCGCAGACGCCGGTGCAGCAGCATTGGGCGGTGGTAGTGCTAGCCTGTTTGGCAGCCGTGGCTCTGCGTCTTTTCTAAGTCGCAGCAGCGCCGTTCTGGCCACTGTATTTTTTATTACCAGCCTGACTCTGGCGTATTTTGCCGGTGCAGGTGATCGACCAGATCGAAGCATCACAGAGTCTGTGACGATTGAAGAAACAGCTCCAGCTGATTTGCCTGAATTTCCTTGATAAAATCTTAAGTAATTGCCGACGTGGTGAAATTGGTAGACACGCTATCTTGAGGGGGTAGTGCCTTATGGTGTGCCGGTTCGACTCCGGCCGTCGGCACCAAAATATAAACCCGCCCTGTTTTTTCAGGGCGGGTTTTTTTTATGCATGAAAAACAGACAAATAGGACATGACAAAAAATTTGCTATAGTGCATGGGTATTTGAGCCGCTAATACGGGTGGCTATCAAAGCTCAACAGGCACTGGAGTTTGTTGCCACTGATTCGCTGAAATCGATCTGGACTCAACAATGTTCACCACCCTTAAACGATTGCTTGAGGATAAATACACAAAAATCAGCGCGACCGCTTTTGCCGGGGCTTTGAGAATTGCACTGCTTTACGGCGTCTTCGCCAGTCTTTGGATAATTTATTCGGACAGGCTGTTGGTGATGATAGCTGGCGATGACATTGCCAGGCTGGCCATGATGCAGACATGGAAAGGACTGTTTTTTGTCAGCATCACCATGCTGCTTGTTTTCTGCTTGGTCAAGCAGCTACTGAATGCTAAAAATCGCCTGATTACTCAGATTAGAGATAAGCAGCAACGAGTTGACTTGATTCTCAATGCCGCACCATCTGGCATCCAGGAATGCAGTGTGACAGGTGTGATTGGCTACGCAAATGAAACACACCATCAACTACTCGGCTATCCCCCGGGTTCTCTTGTGGGCAGGGAAGTGTGGGACTTTATTGCTGACCAGGATGGATTGCATGCGCTCAGGGCCAAATTCAAATTGGCTATTGCTGAGCAACCAATTCCACGGCCGTTTGAAGTAGATATCCGTAACCAGCAAGGTGAACGACTCACGGTGGGTTTGACCTGGGATTACACACGTGATCAACAAGGTGCTGTGAGCGGCTTTATTTGCGTGGTGTCTGATGTGACTGAGCGCAAGCATCAGGAAGAAAAAATTCTCGAGTTGGCGCTATACGACAGTCTTACCAAACTTCCCAATCGTTTCCTTTCGCTCGATAGAATCAATCAGTTGGTGTTGGAAACAGGGCGGCGCGAGCAAGTGATAGCGGTGTTGTTTCTTGATTTGGATAACTTCAAAAAGGTCAACGATTCATTTGGCCATGAGGCCGGCGACAAATTACTGGTGGAGGTAGCCAATCGACTGCAGCAGTGTCTTCGAGAGGCTGACACCGTGGGCAGGTTGGGCGGTGATGAGTTCATTATTCTGCTCAGTGGGCTCAGGCAATACACCGATGTGACGCATATCGTTGAAACGGTGTTGAATGCGATTCGAGAGCCATTTGTGGTTGAGGGTTGTGAATTACAGCTGAGTGCCAGTATTGGGATTGCGCTTTATCCTGATGACGCCGATTCAGCTTCCGAATTGTTACGCAATGCAGATATGGCCATGTTTCATGCCAAACAGGCAGGCAAGAACAACTTCGTTTATTTCACCGCTGAGATGAATGATCAGGCTGCACGCAGAATGCTGATTGAACAGCATTTGCAAAATGCTTTGGAAAAAAATGAGCTGCACTTGCAGTTTCAACCTCAGGTTGATCTGACAAATAATCGCATGATAGGTGCTGAGGCACTGTTACGCTGGCAATCCAGATCGCTGGGTTCTGTGTTACCTGATGAGTTTATTCAGGTTGCTGAACAGACAGGCTTGATCATTGAGATTGGCCGTTTTGTGATTGATAACGCGTTGATGCATGCTGCAAAGTTTCAGCAAATCAAGCCGGAGTTTCGGCTGGCGCTGAATTTGTCACCTTCACAGTTCCGGGATCGTGGGCTGACTGGTTTCATTAAATCATGCATCGAACGCTATCAGCTGGCACCCGGAACACTGGAATTCGAACTTACCGAGGGCGTGCTATTGACCGCCAGCACTGAGGTTATCGGTTTGCTCAAGGAGTTGAGTCAGATAGGGGTTCGCATTGCCATGGATGACTTCGGAACAGGCTATTCATCGCTGAGCTATCTGCGTCGCTATCCATTTTCGGTCTTGAAAATCGATCGTAGTTTCATTGCGGACATGACCTGGGATAAAGCGGATCTGGAGTTGGTAAATGCCATTGTCGCCATGGCCCACAGCCTCGGACTTCAAGTCATTGCCGAAGGGGTTGAAAGTCGCTCACAGCTACGGCAGTTGCGGCAGATTGGTTGTGATGCGGCGCAAGGTTATTTATTTAGCAAAGCGGTTGATGCTGAAAAACTGTCAAAACTGATGGTTCAAGCTGAAATGATGCTCACGGAAGTTTAGTCGCTGTCAGTTTGATGTCCGCTTGGCTGACAAGCGGAAAGCATTACCCAAAAGGTCGACCCCTCTCCCAATCGGCTTGAAAAGCCTAATTCACCGCCCATCAGCTTGACCAGTTCAGCGCTGATGGCAAGACCAATGCCGGTACCCTCAATCTTGCTGTTTGTTTTGTCGAGGCGGTTAAAAGGTTCAAAAATCCGCTTTTGCATTTTCTCACTGATACCATCACCGCTGTCTTGCACTGATATCCTGACCTTGCCATCTGGTTGAGTTGTCACCCTGAGGGTGATTGTTCCGCCAGGACGGTTGTATTTACAGGCGTTGGAAAGCAGATTGAGTAACACTTGCTTGAGTTTTGTGTAATCAGCATAGACATGACAATCATCAGCGACATCAATTTCAGTAGTAAAACTTAGTCCCAGCGTTTGAATCTGCACATTCAGCATTGGATACAGGCTTCCCAGCAGTTCTTGTGGGCTGACAGCCTCGAGTGACAGTAACATTCTGCCACTCTCGATACGAGCCAGATCCAGCACGTCGTTAATCAGTGCCAGCAGATGTTCACCGGCATCATGAATCATCTCAACAGATTCACGCTGATTAGCATCAAGCTTGTCCATTTTCAATAATTGAGAGAAACCAATAATCGCATTCAGCGGGGTTCTGAGTTCATGACTCATCTTGGCCAGAAAATCACTTTTTGCCTGATTGGCTTCTTCCGCAGCCTCCTTGGCGGCAATGAGTGCTTGTTGATAGCTGTGACGTTCTGATATGTCACGAATCACGCCGATGAAATATTTTTGATGACTAAAAGTCATCGGCGTGACGTTAAGCTCGATGGGAAACAAGTGTCCGTCTTTATGACAACCTTGCAAGCTACGGACTTTGTGAATGATTTTACGCTCATGAATTTCCGAGTGGCGCACGTAATGATCGTGTTCCACGCGCTCATCAGGTGGCAGCAATATTGAGACATTATTGCCGATCAACTCATCGCTGGCGTATCCAAACAATCGAGTAATGGCTGGGTTTGTCATGACAATCATGCCGCGATTGTCGATAGTCACAAAGCCATCGTCAGTTTGATTGATAATGGCGTCACGTTGATGCAACGAGGACATCTGGTGTTGATGTTTGCGTCGATAAAAAAACAGGGCAATCAAGGTAATGGCAATCACAAACACGATGCTGATGGTCACGCTAAGCAATATCGAGCGATAGAGTTGATAGACTTCAGCCGCCTCGGTTTCTGTGACAACGCCCATGCCTAATGAGTTATCCCAACGCCACGCACCAATAACATCAACACCTCGATAATCACGGTAGCCCTGCAAGTTGATGCCAGACTGGCCCTGACTCAGGGAGACAGCCATTTCGGTGAGCGCATTCTGTGCATCTGTGTCAGCCCACTTCGGATCATTGACCACAAGGTTCAGTGCTGCGTGTGGCTGCCGAGGATTCAGCAAACCACTATTACGAAGTTGTTGATCATATTTGCTGGCCGTTAACAGAAGCCCATCGCTATTAATAGCGTAGGTGTGACCTGTTTTACCGATTTGATTGTGATGAAAGGCAGGTAGAAATATCAGATCAGGATCCAGTTCAAAACTTAACAGAGCCACTGTTCTGCCATGTTCATCACGCACAGGAGACAGAATCATCATCGTGGCTATGTTTTCAGTCAGCCGGCCACGCTTGTCTGGCCAGGGCCTTCCGGATTTGAATGGTGGCGTGACTACTGTTCTGCCATGCCATGCCTGACTCAGTAGATTGTCGGGTAAGCGAATTCTTGCCTGTCTTCTGACATCGTGCCCCGGGCGTGACAATATGACGTTGCCATGGCGATCAATCAAGCGATAGTCGCGATAGTTTTCGATACCGCTGACAGCCGATAAACTGGCTTGAGCGTTGCTGATCTGCGTCTTGCTGTCTGAAGATTGCTGATTGCTGGCAGCCAACGCAGCGGCCTGGATCAATGGATTTTCTGCCCAGTAACGGGCGAGGGTTTGATGTTTTTCCAGCGATTGCCGGGCCTGATGTATCGAGGCTTCCAGTGTAGCGACCAGACGATCTTCAACATCGGTTTGAATCAGCTTGAACAGATAGGTCGCAGCAATGCTTGCGCAAGTAATTGCTGCAACAATGACAAGTACCGCAAGCCCTGCGGGACTGCCAAAAAATCTGAACAGTTTCTTCATGATGAGAAATCCGAAAGCACTCAGCCTGAGCAGAATGGTGGGTGTCTGTACCGGCTCGGGAGTGATGGCGTGTGTGCCACATGCGGGTAAAAACAAATAAGTGAAATTTTCCCATATTTCATATGGCTATGTCGATTGGCATCATAGGGCCGTGTTGTGCGAAATAATCTGAAAATAAGCTGTATTGCGCCTTCTATTTAATGGCCTGAGCGTGTACCATCAACCGCTGTGGACGATGAACTGTTCTGGTGCATCCGACTCCATTGATGAAACTTAAATTTCTAACTTCTTGAAAGGCTGGCAGGAACGGACATGCTGGAGAGTTATCTCCCCATTCTGTTGTTTATCATTCTGGGCACTGCGTTTGGTGTTGTGCCGTTATTAGCCGGTTATATTCTGGGGCCTCGCCGACCCGATGAAGAAAAGCGCTCAGCCTACGAATGCGGCTTTGAGCCTTTCGAAGACACTCACGGCAAGTTTGATGTCCGCTACTATCTGGTAGCTATTCTGTTCATCATTTTCGATCTGGAAATCGCATTTCTCTTCCCCTGGGCTATTGTGCTGGATGAAATTGGCGTGTTTGGCCTGCTGGCGATGTTCCTGTTTCTAGGCATTCTGGTGGTTGGCTTCATCTATGAATGGAAGAAAGGTGCACTGGAATGGGAATAGAAGGTGTACTTGAAAAAGGGGTGATCACCACCAGCGCTGATCAGTTGATTAACTGGGCGCGCACCGGCTCGTTGTGGCCAATGACCTTTGGACTTGCCTGTTGTGCGGTAGAAATGATGCATGCAGGCGCATCCCGATATGATCTGGATCGCTTTGGCGTGGTGTTTCGTCCCAGCCCGAGACAGTCTGATGTCATGATTGTCGCCGGCACACTGGTCAACAAAATGGCACCCGCGCTACGCAAAGTCTATGACCAGATGTCAGAACCTCGCTGGGTGATTTCAATGGGATCCTGTGCCAATGGCGGCGGCTACTATCACTACTCTTATTCGGTAGTACGTGGCTGTGATCGTATTGTGCCGGTTGATATTTACGTTCCGGGTTGCCCACCGACAGCAGAAGCATTGTTATACGGCATCATTCAGCTTCAAAAGAAAATACAGCGCACCAGCACTATCGCAAAACCGGCAGGGCAGGGCTAAACCGGCATGCTGGAGAGTCTCAAATCCAAACTGCATCAGACGCTTGAAGCTGCACTGCTTGAGGCAGAACTGGCATGTCAGGAGCTGACACTCTATGTCGATGCGACGCAGATAAAAGAGGTTTGTCTGAAACTGCGGGACGAATTTGGCTTTAGTCAGCTAATCGATCTGTGTGCGGTGGATTACGCTGATTACGGTGGCAGCGCTTGGGAAACCACGCAAGCCAGTGAACATGGTTTCAGTCGGGCCAGTCAGATCGACGAATTTACAGAGAGTGAAACGGGCGGCATGCGCTTTGCCGTTGTTTACCACCTGCTATCAATAGATAAAAATTTACGGTTACGACTCAAGGCTAACTTGCCCGCTGAATTGCCGATTATCGACAGTGTGATATCGGTGTGGCGAAGTGCTGACTGGTTTGAGCGGGAAGCTTATGACCTGTTGGGGATTTTGTTTGATGGTCATCCAGATTTACGCCGTATTCTGACTGATTACGGTTTTGTCGGTCACCCGCTACGTAAGGATTTTCCGTTAACAGGCTATGTTGAGATGCGTTACGACCCTGAGCAAAAGCGCGTGATTTACGAGCCTGTCTCGATAGAGCCTCGCATTCTGGTGCCTCGAGTGATTCGTGATGATAATCGCTACGCAACAGGTGAAAAATAGCGTGAACAGCATCGACACAAAACTCCTGCTGAAATGCCGTCAGGCACCTGTGTCACAGTCGCTGTCCGACCGAGGAATTGACGGTCATGGCTGAAATTAAAAATTACACACTCAATTTCGGTCCACAGCATCCAGCTGCGCATGGCGTGTTGCGCTTGATTCTGGAAATGGATGGTGAGGTGATCGAACGTGCCGATCCCCATATCGGCCTGCTACATCGTGGCACTGAAAAACTGGCCGAATCCAAACCGTTCAATCAAAGCATTGGCTATATGGATCGGCTCGACTATGTGTCGATGATGTGTAACGAACACGCCTATGTGATGGCGATTGAAAAGTTAATGGGAATCGAGCCACCGATCCGTGCGCAATACATCCGGGTCATGTTTGACGAGATCACGCGCATTCTCAACCATCTGATGTGGCTGGGCGCGCATGGTCTGGATATCGGTGCCATGACCATCTTCCTCTACTGTTTTCGTGAGCGGGAAGACTTGATGGATTGCTATGTAGGCAGTCTCAGGCGCTCGAATGCATGCCACTTACTATCGTCCCGGTGGTGTTTATCGTGATTTACCGGCAAGCATGCCCAAATATCAGGCATCCAAGTGGCACAGCCAAAAAGAAGTTGATCGGAAGAATGCCAATCGACAGGGTTCGATGCTCGACTTTATCGAGGATTTTTGTCAGCGGTTTCCCAAATGCATCGATGAATATGAAACTCTGCTGACCGATAATCGTATCTGGAAACAACGTACTGTCGGCATCGGCGTCGTGTCACCAGAACGCGCTTTGCAATTGGGCTTTACCGGGCCGATGCTCAGAGGCAGTGGCATTGAATGGGATCTGCGCAAGAAGCAACCTTACGAAGTATATGACCGGCTGGATTTTGATATTCCGGTAGGCACCGAGGGCGATTGTTACGATCGCTATCTGGTCAGGATTGAGGAAATGCGCCAGTCAACGCGTATCGTTCAGCAATGCATCGACTGGCTGCGGGTGAACCCGGGCCCGGTGATTATCGACAATGCCAAAGTCGCACCGCCAAGTCGTGCGGCCATGAAAGATGATATGGAAGCACTGATTCATCACTTCAAATTGTTTACCGAAGGCTATTGTGTACCCGAAGGCGAAGTCTACAGCGCGGTAGAACATCCCAAGGGTGAGTTTGGTATCTATCTGGTTTCTGATGGCGCCAATAAACCCTATCGGGTCAAGATTCGCGCTCCGGGTTTTGCCCATCTCTCGGCGATGGACGAGATGGCTCGAGGTCATATGCTGGCAGACGTGGTGGCGATCATCGGCACCATGGATGTTGTGTTTGGTGAGATAGATCGATGACCGAAATGCAAGTGACCGGACCAGCAGAACAGTTGTTTAACGAGCAACTGCGTTATCGTCTTGATAACTGGATCGCCAAATATCCGGTCAACCAAACTCAGTCAGCCCTGATTCCTTGTATGCATCTTATTCAGGATGCAAATGGTGGCTGGCTCAGCGATGACTTATTAAAAGCGCTGGCGGTGTATCTGGATTTGCCCTTCATCAGCGTGATGGAAGTGGCGACTTTTTACACCATGTTTGAACTGTCGCCAGTCGGGCAACACAAAATCAGTGTGTGTACCAATATTTCCTGTCAGCTATGTGGCTCTGAAGCAATTGTTGAACACTTGCAGCAACGTTTGGGCGTTACGCTGGGCGAGACCACAGCGGATGGCAAGTTCACGTTGAAAGAAGTCGAGTGTCTGGGAGCATGCTGTGGTGCGCCGATGTTGTTGCTGGACAAGCAATACCACGAATTTCTGACACCGGAAAAAGTAGACGAGCTGCTAGAGGGAATCAAATGACCCAGCAGAATATGGTGTGTTTTCGAACACTGCATCTGGAGCAACCCTGGTCGTTCGAGTCCTACCGCAAGGTGGGCGGCTACAGCGTGCTCGAAAATATTCTCAAGGAAGCAGTTCGACCTGAACACATTATCGAACAGATTAAAAATTCTGCCCTTCGCGGCCGAGGCGGGGCGGGTTTTCCGACAGGCTTGAAGTGGAGCTTTATGCCACGCAAAGTCCCTGGTGCCAAATATATCGTCTGTAACTCCGACGAGGGAGAACCGGGCACCTGCAAGGATCGGGATATTTTGCGATTTAATCCGCATCAGGTCATCGAAGGCATGATTATCGCAGGCTATGCGATTGGCGCAGAAACCGGATACAACTACATTCGTGGTGAGTTTTTTGAGCCGATTGAACGTTTTGAACAGGCCATCGCCGAAGCCCGCCGTGCCGGATATCTCGGCAAAAATATACTGGGCAGTGGCTTCAATTTCGAACTTTATACCCATCCTGGTGCTGGCGCTTATATCTGCGGTGAAGAAACAGCCTTGCTCGAATCACTTGAAGGCAAAAAAGGTCAGCCGCGTTACAAGCCGCCATTTCCGGCTGGCTATGGTTTATACGGCCGTCCGACCACGATCAACAACACGGAAACATTGGCTTCTATCCCGGTGATATTGCAACACGGTGCGGACTGGTTTCATGAGTTGGGAACACCCAATAATGGCGGCAGTAAAATCTTCTGCATGTCTGGCCATGTCAACAAGCCGGGTAACTATGAAGTACCCCTGGGAACACCTTTTGCCACACTGCTGGAGTTGGCGGGAGGCGTTCGAGATGGGCATCAATTAAAAGCCGTCATCCCCGGTGGCAGCTCAACCCCTGTTGTGCCTGCGGATGTCATGATGCAAGCTGCCATGAGTTACGACGGCATCAGTAAGGCCGGCTCCATGTTGGGCGCAGGGTCGGTCATCGTCATGGATGACAGTACCTGTATGGTCAAAGCGCTGGAGCGCATTGCCTATTTTTACTACGAAGAGTCCTGTGGCCAGTGCACACCCTGCCGAGAAGGCACTGGCTGGCTTTATCGAGTGGTCAAGCGTATTGAAGCCGGTGAGGGTCGTCAGGAAGATCTGGATCGGCTGGTGGAAGTTGCCAGCAATATCAACGGCAATACCATCTGTGCTCTCGGAGAGGCTGCAGCGGCGCCAGTCATCAGTTTTATCAAGCACTTCAGGGAAGAGTTTCAGTATCACATCGACCATAAACGCTGTATGACAGACAGCCCCATGTTCCAGAAAGCAAGCACATGGTAAATATTGAAATTGACGGTATTCCGCTGAGCGTTGACTCCAGCAAGATGATCATCCAGGCCGCTGATGAGGCCGGGGTGGATATTCCTCGTTTCTGTTACCACAAGAAGTTGTCCGTAGCGGCGAACTGCCGGATGTGTCTGGTTGAAGTCGATGGCTCGCGTAAGGCATTGCCAGCCTGTGCCACGCTGGTTTCAGAAGGCATGCAGATTCGCACTCAGTCAAAAATTGCCCGTGATGCGCAACGCGCGGTCATGGAGTTTTTGCTGATCAATCATCCGCTGGATTGCCCGATTTGTGATCAAGGCGGTGAGTGCGAGCTGCAGGACATGTCGATGGGCTACGGCGCGGGTGTCAGCCGCTTCAGTGAACGCAAACGCGTGGTGCCGGATAAAAATATCGGCCCTTTGATCCAGACCGATATGACCCGCTGCATTCATTGCACCCGCTGCGTACGTTTTGGTCAGGAAATTGCCGGCATCAAAGAGCTGGGAGCCACCGGCCGTGGTGAGCATATGGAGATTGGCACCTATGTCGAACACAGCCTGGTATCGGAACTGTCAGGCAACATCATTGATTTGTGTCCTGTAGGGGCGCTGACTTCCAAACCGTTCCGCTATAAGGCCCGCGCCTGGGAAATGACGGCCCATCCGTCGGTGGCGCCACATGATGCAGTGGGCTCCAATATCGAAGTGCATGTCCGACGTAATGAAGTCATGCGTGTGGTGCCTCGTGATAATGAAGACTTGAACGAATCCTGGATTTCCGACCGTGACAGGTTCAGTTATCTAGGGCTGAACCATCCTGAGCGTTGTCTAAAACCGCTGATAAAAATACAAGGTCAATGGCAAGAGACCGACTGGCAGACGGCACTTGAATATGCCGTGGAAGGATTAAAATCAGTCAAGGCAAAAAATGGTGCCGATCAGATCGCCGGACTAATATCGCCAACAGCCACCACAGAAGAAGCTTATTTGTTCCAGAAATGGCTGCGTGGACTGGGAACCGACAATATTGATCATCGCCTGCGTCAGCAGGACTTTGCAGATGATGCCTGTGACTACAGTTTGCAGGATTGGGATCTGTCAGCTCTGAGCCGCAGTGATGCCATTGTGATGCTGGGCTGTTCGGTACGCAGTGAACAGCCGATTATTGCCCACCGTATTCGCCAGGCAAATCTGCGAGGCGCTGCGGTTTTTGATATCAACTTTGTTCGTCACGAACTGTTTATGCCAGACGTGCATCAGCACGCCGTGTCCCCCAAGGCCATGATGCAAATGCTGTCTGGCATCGTGAAGTCCTTGTTGCCGCTGGCCAAGGACATTGATACCAGCGACTGGTTACCTTTGCTGCCTGATAGAAGCCCAACGGCTGCCGAACAGAATGTTGCGATGCAGTTAAGTAACGCCGATGAATCGGTGATCTTGCTCGGCGAACTGCTGGAACAACATCCTCAAGGTGCAAAATTTCGCAAGCTGGTCAGTTTGATCTGTCGCTTGACCGGTGCAAAACTGGTCTGGCTACCCACGGCAAACAGTGTGGGGCATTGGCAGGCCGGCGCAATCCCCAGACCTAAAGCCAGTGAAGCCGTACCGCTTAATGCTTTGAGTATGTGGCAACAATCCTGTCGTGCCTATGTGTTGTTTAATGTTGAACCCGAGCTGGATTGCATCAACCCTTCTTTGGCGATGTCTTCACTGCAACATGCCAGCTTTGTAGTGCAAATCAACAACTTTGTCACAGAACAGATGCAGTCCTACGCCGATGTAATCTTGCCACTGGCGGCTTTTACCGAGACATCCGGCACATTTATCAGCATCAACAAGGAATGGCAGACTTTCACAGGCGCCGTGGCTGCCAAGGGTGACAGCCGTCCCGGTTGGAAGATATTACGGGTGCTGGGCAATTTGAGTCGACTTTCAGATTTTGAATATGTGTCATCAGAAGAAGTCCTCAGTACACTGAAAACCGAACTGAGAATTCAGCCGCATGGAGAACAGCAAACCTATCTGCCAGAGGATCTGCTGCTCGACAAAGGTTTGACCTATATTTCCGAGGTGCCTTCCTATCGTTGTGATCCGCTAGTGCGTCGCAGTATCGCCCTGCAACAAACGCCGGAAATGCAGGATCTGACCACCGTTAAAATTCATCCCGAGCTTGCGGAAAAACTGAGTCTGCAAGACGGACAGCAAGTGCTGCTTTCACAAAATGACCAACAGCATGCCCTTGAACTCAGACTGGATGAAACGATAGCTCACGATTGTGTTTACCTGCCAGCGACTACCTCGGTCAGTGCCCGGCTAGGGGCTGGTATGACAGGCGTTGAAATCAAATCGGCCGGGAGCCTGACATGATGGAAGGCTTGCTGTATCTGGCTCCCATCATCGGCAAGATTTTGCTGATTGTGATCATCCTGATGATGGCAGTGGCCTATTTGACCTTGGCAGAGAGAAAAGTCATTGGCTACATACAGCAACGCATTGGACCCAACAGGGTAGGGCCGAGGGGCCTGCTGCAACCGTTAGCTGACGGTTTGAAACTGGCAATGAAAGAAGTGATTTTCCCGGCCAGATCCAATCTGTATTTGTTTGTACTTGCACCGGTCATGGCAATTGCACCGGCATTGGCCGCCTGGGCAGTTATTCCATTTGACGATGGCATGGTGCTGGCGAATATCAACGCCGGTCTACTGTACATTCTTGCCATTACCTCGGTCAGTGTTTACGGCGTGGTGATTGCTGGCTGGGCCTCCAATTCCCGTTATGCCTTTCTTGGCGCAATGCGTAGTGCCGCGCAGGTGGTTTCTTACGAAATCGCCATGGGTTTTGCGCTGGTAGGCGTGCTGGTCGCAGCCGGTAGCCTGAACCTTGGCGAGATCGTTATGGCTCAGCAAGGCGGTTTTCTCTATTGGTACTGGCTGCCTTTACTGCCGTTATTTGTCATCTACTTTATTTCCGGTGTGGCCGAAACCAATCGTGCGCCTTTTGATATGGCGGAGGGGGAGTCGGAAATCGTCGCCGGTTTCCATGTTGAATACTCGGGCATGGCGTTTGCGCTGTTTTTCCTGGCCGAATATGCCGACATGATCCTGATATCCATGCTTGCTGCTTTGCTGTTTATGGGCGGCTGGTTATCGCCTTTTGAAGGCATACCTGTCCTCGAGTCCATGTTTTCCTGGGTACCGGGCATCGTTTGGTTGTTGTTGAAAACAGCCATGTTCCTGTTTATCTATCTGTGGCTTCGAGCGACTTTTCCACGCTATCGCTATGATCAAATCATGCGTCTTGGCTGGAAGATTTTTATTCCTGTGACCCTGGTGTGGATTGTAGTGGTGGCAACCGCCAAGGTATTTGAATGGGGCCCCTGGTTCAGTCAATCGGGGGGAATTTGATGCGTTCTGTAAAACATTTCTTTAAAAGTTTTCTGCTGTGGGAGTTACTACAGGGTCTGCGTCTAACGGGGCGTTATCTGTTTTCCCGTAAAGTCACAGTGCAATATCCAGAAGAAAAAACGCCTCAATCGCCAAGATTTCGTGGTCTGCACGCCTTGCGCCGATATCCCAATGGAGAAGAGCGTTGTATTGGCTGCAAATTGTGCGAAGCCGTCTGTCCGGCCTTGGCGATCACCATCGAAACCGAGCCGCGGGAAGATGGCTCTCGCCGCACAACCCGTTATGACATTGATTTGTTCAAATGCATTTACTGCGGTTTTTGTGAAGAGTCGTGCCCGGTGGATTCAATCGTCGAAACGCGAGTGTTTGATTATCACTTCGAAAACCGAGGCGAGAACATCATGAGCAAACAACAATTACTGGCAATCGGTGACAAGTATGAGTCACAGATCGCTGCGGACAGGGAGGCCGATGCGCCTTATCGTTAGGCCGGAACTATAAGATGGAAAAACTGCTGTTTTACTGTTTTGCCGCAATTTTACTGTTTGCCGCCACCATGGTGATCACTGTGCGTAATCCGGTGCGTGCTGCCTTGTTTCTGGTATTGGCCTTCTTTACCAGTGCGGCGATCTGGCTGATGTTGCATGCCGAGTTTTTGGCGATTGCGCTGGTCCTGGTCTATGTCGGAGCGGTACTTGTACTGTTCTTGTTTGTGGTCATGATGCTGGATATTGATCTGGTGCCACTCAAGGAAGGCTTTACCCGCTATTTACCGCTGGGCATTTTGGTGGCGCTGTTGATTGTGGTTGAGATGATCGCAGTATTGGGTGTCAGCAACTTCGGCCTGGAGCAGGTCGCTGCACCGCAAATCGATGAATCTGTCAGCAACACCCGGCGATTGGGTTTGCTGCTCTATACCGAATATGTCTATCCGTTCCAGTTGGCTGCGGTGATTTTGACCGTAGCCATTGTCGCCGCCATCATGCTGACCTTGCGCAGCGGTACGCGTAAAAAACAGGATGCCGGTCAGCAGGTAAAAGTACAAAAAGCCGATCGTTTGCGAGTGGTCAAAATGGCCTCTGAGCAGACAAAATCGAGCAAGGAGTCTGAGCAATGATCGCCTTGTCGGATTTCCTGATCCTCGGGGCGTTACTGTTCAGTCTGTCGGTGGCCGGAATTTTCCTTAACCGTAAAAACATCATCATATTGCTGATGTGCATCGAGTTGATGCTGCTGGCAGTCAATCTCAATTTTCTGGCCTTTGCCTATTTTCTGGATGATGCTGCCGGTCAGGTGTTTGTCTTTTTCATACTTACCGTGGCAGCTGCGGAAGCTGCGATCGGCTTGGCGATTCTGGTGGTGTTATTCAGAAATCTCAGCACTATCAATGTCGATGAAATTGGCCGGTTAAAGGGGTAAGGGATGCATTCCAGCCTGCTATTATCGATTGTTCTGGCACCACTGTTCGGCAGTATTCTGGCGGGAGTGTTTGGCAAGCAAATTGGTCGTGAATGGTCACATCGCGTGACCATTGCCGGTGTGGCGATTGCCTTCTTGTTGTCACTATGGGTGCTCAAACTGGTAGTAGTCGACGGTGCCTACTTCAATGCCTCGATTTATCGCTGGTTGCAGGCCGGGCCGCTGACGTTGGAAATCGGCTTTTTGATTGATACCTTGTCCGCCATCATGATGGTGGTGGTGACGTTTGTTTCGCTGATGGTGCATATCTACACCATCGCCTACATGCAGGACGATGACGGCTATTGCCGCTTCTTCAGTTATCTGTCGCTGTTCACCTTTTCAATGCTGATGCTGGTGATGGCCAACAATTTCCTGCAACTGTTCTTCGGCTGGGAAGCGGTTGGCCTGGTGTCCTATCTGCTGATTGGGTTCTGGTTCAAAAAGCCCACTGCTATTTACGCCAACATGAAAGCATTTCTGGTCAATCGTGTGGGTGACTTCGGTTTCTTATTGGGCATTGCCGCGGTGTTGATGTATTTCGGCAGTCTTGATTATCAGACTGTATTCAACCAGGCGCCGATGTTGGCGGATCAGCAGATCAATATCTGGGGCAGCAGTCAGTGGTCACTGATGACGGTGGTGTGCATTTTGTTGTTCATCGGCGCCATGGGTAAATCAGCACAGGTACCTTTGCATGTCTGGCTGCCTGATTCGATGGAAGGTCCGACACCGATTTCTGCACTGATTCACGCTGCGACCATGGTCACGGCCGGCATATTCATGGTGGCAAGAATGTCACCCTTATTTGAGTGGTCAAGCACCGCATTATCCTTTGTGCTGGTGGTGGGTGCGGTGACGGCTTTGTTTATGGGCTTGCTTGGTTTGGTGCAAAACGATATCAAGCGTGTCATTGCTTATTCAACGCTGTCTCAACTCGGTTACATGACAGTGGCTTTGGGTGTTTCAGCCTATGCCGCCGGTATTTTCCATTTGTTTACCCACGCCTTTTTCAAGGCACTGCTGTTTCTGGCCGCAGGTTCAGTGATTGTCGCTTTGCATCATGAGCAGGACATTCGCAAGATGGGCGGACTTAAACAATATTTACCCATCACTTATTGGACCAGCTTGATAGGCACGCTGGCATTGATTGGCTTTCCGGGCTTGTCAGGCTTTTTCTCCAAGGATGCGATTATTGAAGCGGTCCATGCCTCAACCATTCCGGGTGCTGGCTTTGCTTTGTGGGCGGTGATGATTGGTGTGTTTGTCACGGCTTTATACAGTTTCCGTCTGTTCTTCCTGGTGTTTCATGGCAAACCACGCTTTGACGCGCATGGGCATCCACCCCATGAGTCACCTCAATCGATTACCGTGCCGCTGATCCTGCTGGCGATTCCATCCGTGCTGGCGGGTTATTTGATTGGCGAAATTGTTTATGGTGACTTTTTCAATGGCGTGATTACGGTGATGCCACACAACGATGTGTTGGCTACGGCGGGTTATCACGGACTGCTCGGTTTTGTGCTGCATGGTTTGACAGCCTTGCCAGTCTGGCTGGCACTGGCTGGTGTGTTGACGTCCTGGTGGTTGTATATCAAGCGACCAGAGCTTCCAGCACAGATCCAGCAACGTTTCTCAGGCATTCATAAGGTTCTGGAAAACAAATACGGTTTTGACAGTTTTAATGATCGTGTTTTTGCGGGTGGTTCGCGTGGACTAGGCAGGCTGCTGTCCAATGCGGGTGACCGGGTAATGATTGACGGGGTGGTGGTGAACGGCACTGCTAGGCTGATCAACCTGATCGCCCGGCTGGGTCGGCACATACAAACCGGCTATCTATACCACTATGCGTTTGCCATGATCCTGGGGGTGTGGCTGCTGCTCACCTGGTTTGTGAAAGGGTAGCGGGGCCATGACCTTAACAGATTTACCAATGCTAAGCCTGCTGATCTGGTTGCCAATCTTCGGTGGCTTGATATTGCTGATGATGCCCGGCGAGCATCGAGGAATCCGAACTGTCGGACTGCTCACGGCGCTACTGACGTTTGTATTGTCATTGTTGCTGATTGCCGGTTTTGACAGCCAAACCTATGAAATGCAGTTTGTTGAGCGACTGTCCTGGGTGCGGGCATTCAATATCGAGTATTACCTGGGCATCGATGGTTTTTCCATGCCATTGATTGTCTTGACCACATTCTCAACCTTGCTGGTAGTGATCGCGGCCTGGGAGGTTATCAAGGATCGGCTGCATTACTATCTGGCTGCTTTCTTGATCATGGAAGGCATGATGATTGGCGTCTTTTCGGCGCTGGATGCCATCCTGTTTTACGTGTTCTTTGAAGCGATGTTGATACCACTGTTTCTGGTCATCGGTATTTGGGGCGGCCCCAACCGGGTCTATGCCACCATCAAGTTTTTTCTGTATACCTTCCTTGGCTCGGTGTTTTTGCTGTTGGCATTGTTGTATTTGCAATTTCAGACAGGCAGTTTTGCCATTCCTGATTTTCACGCGGTGCCACTGACGCTGAACCAGCAAATCTGGTTGTTTTTGGCATTTTTGATTGCTTTTGCCGTAAAAATACCGATGTGGCCAGTGCATACCTGGCTGCCTGATGCTCACGTTGAAGCACCTACCGGTGGTTCGATCATTCTGGCTGCCATCACGCTGAAAATTGGCGGCTATGGCTTATTGCGTTTTGCCTTGCCAATCACACCGGATGCCAGCATGACGCTCGACTGGTTGGTCATCATGCTGTCTCTGATTGCCGTGGTTTATATCGGCTTTGTTGCCTTGGCTCAAACCGATATGAAAAAGCTGATTGCCTATTCGAGTATTGCCCATATGGGCTTTGTCACACTGGGCCTGTTTATCGTGTTTCGCATTTTTGCCAACACCAATAATGGCTATGGTGAAGTGCTGGCGATTGAAGGCGCCATGGTTCAGATGATTTCTCACGGCTTTATTGCTGCTGCCATGTTCCTCAGTGTGGGCGTGTTGTATGACCGCATGCACAGCCGTGATATCTATGCCTATGGCGGCGTAGCCAATCGCATGCCTGTATTTACCGCATTTGCCGTATTTTTTGCCATGGCCAATGCAGGGTTACCTGGCACTTCTGGTTTTGTCGGCGAATTTATGGTCATTCTGGCGGCGTTTCAGGCTAACTTCTGGTATGCCTTCCTGGCAGCAACCACATTGATCATCGGGGCCGCTTATACGCTGTGGATGATCAAGCGAGTATTTTTTGGTGAGATTGCAAATGAACAGGTCGCGGCTTTGCAAGATGTGAATCGACGAGAGTTCTTAATGCTGGCTACGCTGGCGGCCATTGTGCTGTTGATAGGTGTCTGGCCAGATCCCTTGTTGTCGGTGATGCATGCCTCAGTAGAAAATTTGCTGACCCAACTGGCACAAAGCAAGCTGTAGAGGACTGATAATGCCATTTTCGCTCACCAATCCATCTTATGCCTTGCCCGAAATGCTGATGTTGGGCTTTGCCTTGGGCTTGTTGTTGTTTATTGCCTTCACCGGCAAAGAAAAAATGAACTGGACCTTCGCGCTGACTCAATTGTCACTTTTTGCGACGGCACTGGTGATTGTTCTATCCATGGGCGAGCAGGGGCTGGCCTTCAGTGACACCTACATCAAAGATTCACTTTCTGACGTACTCAAACTCAGCATCTGTCTGATCAATATGCTGGTACTGCTATATAGCCACGATTACCTCAAAGATCGTGGTCTGCAGCAGGGCGAGTTTTATGTGCTGGTATTGTTTGCCACGCTGGGCATGATGGTATTGGTGTCCGCATCACATTTTCTGACCTTGTATCTGGGGCTGGAGCTGATGTCGTTGTGTCTCTATGCATTGGTCGCGATGCACCGTGACTCGTTTATTGCCACAGAAGCAGCGATGAAATACTTCATTCTCGGTGCGATTGCCTCGGGCATGCTGCTGTATGGCATGTCGATTATCTATGGCGTGACAGGCAGCCTGGCGCTGGCAGATATTGCTGTGGCAATTGATAGCGGCATGCTCAACAACACCGTGCTCAGTTTTGGTCTGGTGTTTATTGTCATCGGCGTGGCATTCAAGTTTGGCGCGGTGCCTTTTCATATGTGGTTGCCAGATGTCTATCAGGGCGCACCGACAGCGGTGACACTGTTTTTGGCCGCAGCCCCAAAAGTCGCCGCTTTTGCGATGTTGATTCGACTGATGGTTGATGGCTTGGGCGGCGTGCAGGATGCCTGGCAGGACATGTTGATCATGCTGGCGGTACTGTCGATGATTGTCGGTAATCTGGTTGCAATTGCGCAGACCAATCTGAAGCGAATGCTGGCTTATTCAACCATTTCGCATGTTGGTTTTTTATTGCTGGGGGTACTGTCCGGAACAGCTGAGGGATATGCAGCCTCAATGTTCTACACCTTGATCTACGCGCTGATGACGCTGGGTGGTTTTGGCATGATTCTGCTGCTCAGCAAGCAGGGTTTTGAAGCTGAGGAAATTGCCGATTACAAAGGACTGGGCAAGACACAACCCTGGTATGCACTGATGATGTTGATCTTGATGTTTTCCATGGCCGGCATCCCGCCACTGGCAGGTTTCTATGCCAAGCTGACGGTGATTAAGGCCGTGGTCGATGTCAACCTGATCACGGTCGCGGTAATTGCAGTACTGATGTCGGTCATTGGTGCCTACTATTACCTGAGAGTCATCAAAGTCATGTATTTTGATGCACCAGAACAACAGCTTACCGTGCAGGTTTCGGCCCCAGCGCGTATCATGTTCAGCTCGAATGTTTTATTGGTGCTGGGACTGGGCCTGTTCCCGGGGTCGCTTCTGGCAATTTGTGTCACTGTTTTGAGTTAATCATGTCTGTAGCTGCGTTATTGTTGTTGTGGTTCGTGCTGGCCAGTTTGCCTTGGGTCAATGAGCGAACCTTTGTTGTCATCAAAGTCAACACGCCCAAGTCCGCCTGGATTCGTCTTGGCGAGGTAGTGGTTTATTATTTTGTGGCCTTGATGGTCGCAGCAGGTTTTGAGCAACGTTTTTCCGGCAATATCTACCAACAAGACTGGGAGTTTTTTGTGACGACTCTGTGTCTGTTTCTGGTGTTGGCAGTTCCTGCCGTGGTCTACCGTCATCAATGGTTGCCCGAACAACAGAAACAACGTTAGCGCATTTCTCAGGGCCAGGCGAAGCAAAACTATCGCCCAGAGCCGATACACTCCCATCCTGACTAGCCTGTTAGCGCACTCATGGATTGGGGGATGCACAGACCGTCATTCTGGTTTAGAATTGGCGGGTTTAACTCCTTGCTGATGACAATCATCGCTTTTTGACAATCTACAGAGAACAGGATTTATGGCTGCTTCCGATCTATCCAAATACCGCAATATCGGTATCTTCGCCCACGTTGATGCCGGTAAGACCACCACGACTGAACGTATTCTTAAACTGACCGGTAAAATCCACAAGACTGGTGAGGTTCATGAAGGTGAATCCACCATGGACTTCATGGAACAGGAAGCAGAGCGCGGCATTACCATTCAGTCTGCTGCTACCACTTGTGCCTGGAAAGGCCATCGCCTGAACGTTATCGATACTCCGGGTCACGTTGACTTCACCATTGAAGTTTATCGTTCACTGAAAGTACTCGACGGCGGTATCGGCGTATTCTGCGGTAGCGGTGGTGTAGAGCCTCAATCAGAAACCAACTGGCGTTATGCCAACGACTCTGAAGTATCGCGTCTGATCTATGTCAACAAGCTGGATCGTATGGGTGCTGATTTCTTCCGTGTTGTGAAGCAGGTCGAAGATGTTTTGGCTGCCACGCCACTGGTGATGGTGCTGCCTATCGGTATCGAAGATGAGTTCAAAGGTGTGGTTGACCTGCTGACCCGTAAAGCCTGGTACTGGCCTGATGAAAAAGATGCTGAAAACTTCAGCATTGAAGAGCCACCAGCAGAGATGGCTGATCAGATCGAAGAATGGCGTGAAAAACTGATCGAGACTGCGGTTGAGCAGGATGACGATCTGATGGAACGCTACCTGGAAGGTGATGAGCCTTCAATCGAAGAGCTGAAAAAATGCATCCGTAAAGGTACATTGGAACTGGCCTTCTTCCCGACCTACTGCGGTAGCTCGTTCAAAAACAAAGGTCTGCAACTGGTGCTGGACGCCGTTGTTGATTACCTGCCTGACCCGACTGAAGTCGATCCACAACCAGAAGTTGATCTGGAAGGCAACGAAACCGGTAATGTCGCCAAAGTTGAAATCAATGCACCACTGCGCGCACTGGCATTCAAAATCATGGATGACCGTTTCGGCGCGCTGACTTTCGTCCGTGTTTACTCGGGCGAACTGCGTAAAGGCGACACCATTCTTAACACCTTCACAGGCAAGACTGAGCGTGTAGGTCGTATGGTGGAAATGCACGCAAACGATCGTAACGAACTGGATTATGCGCACGCCGGTGACATCATCGCTATCGTTGGTATGAAAGATGTGCAAACCGGTCACACCCTGTGTGACCCGAAAAACCCGGCCACACTGGAACCAATGGTCTTTCCGGATCCCGTTATCTCTATCGCCATCGCGCCTAAAGATAAAGGCTCTGCCGAAAAACTGGGCATCGCGCTGGGCAAAATGATCAAAGAAGATCCTTCGTTCCGTGTTGAAACTGACGAAGACAGTGGCGAAACCATCATGAAAGGCATGGGTGAGCTGCATTTGGATATCAAAGTCGACATCCTCAAGCGTACTCATGGCATCGACGTTATTGTCGGTGAGCCACAAGTGGCCTACCGTGAAACCATCACACAGCGAGTTGAAGACAGCTACACCCACAAGAAACAATCGGGTGGTTCTGGTCAGTTCGGTCGTATTGATTACATCATCGAACCAGGTGAGCCAGGCAGCGGTTTCCAATTTGAATCCACTGTTACCGGCGGTACCGTGCCTCGTGAATACTGGCCTGCAGTTGAAGGCGGTTTCAAGAAGATGATGGGGCGTGGTGTTCTGGCTGGCTTCCCGCTGCTGGACGTTAAAGTTAACCTGTTTGATGGTGCTTTCCACGCCGTTGACTCATCAGCAATCGCGTTTGAACTGGCAGCGATGGGCGGTTTCCGTCAATCCATTCCTAAAGCCGGTCCGCAACTGCTTGAGCCAATCATGAAAGTTGACGTGTTCACGCCAGATGACAACGTCGGTGATGTTATCGGTGACTTGAATCGTCGTCGCGGCATGATCAAATCTCAAGATGCTGGCGCTACTGGCGTTCGTATCAAAGCTGAAGTGCCACTGAGCGAAATGTTCGGTTATATCGGTACGCTGCGTACCATGACTTCTGGTCGTGGTCAGTTCTCAATGGAATTCCTGCACTATCTGCCATGCCCACGTAACGTGTCAGAAGAAGTTATCAAGGAAACCAAAGAGCGCGAAGCCGCTGCCAAGAAATAAGCAGTCAGCGTTAAAGCTTGTAAAAAAAGGGGCGATTTATCGCCCCTTTTTTTGTGGCTGAAAATTGTCCTTAACCCTTCATATCACTGTATTCAAGTCATGAATTGACTGAGCATTTGATAGCGGTCACAACTTAATCTAAATGATAATTATTTGTCATTGGCGACATGATTGGTGAAAATAGTTGTGGCAAGTGAGATTTTGAGACAGTCATGGACAAGATAAAACACAGTCAATCGGCTTCGGGGGGAAACGCCATCCAGCAGGCGTGTGCCTGGATGGCGAGGTTATGGGCGGATGATGCTACCGACAAAGATCATGCGGCCTGTCTTGCATGGCGGCAAACTGCGCCAGAACACGAACAAGCCTGGCAGCAGGTCTCACAGCTCCAACAACGATTCAATCAACTACCCGAACCGCAAATTGGTAGCAAACTGTTACGGCAGCGTACACAGATTTCACGTCGTCAATTCCTGTCTCTTGGTGGGCTGGGGCTTGGTGTAGGTTTGCTCTCGGCAGGTCATCTCGGTTCGAACTATTTGTATTCGACTGACTACGCTACGAAAACCGGCGAAATACAAAATACAACACTGGCGGATGGTACACGGCTGTTTCTCAATACTGGCAGCCGGGTAGATATAGATTTTAATCAGCATAAACGTGAAATCCTGTTGCATGCCGGTGAAATTTATATTGAAACTGCGCCACATCCGTTACCGCTGACTGTCATTTCCCGTCAGGGCAGTCTGGTACCACTGGGCACTCGCTTTTCGGTTCGATTGCTGGAGCAGCACGCCCGACTGGCGGTGTATGAGGGCAGGGTACAGATTCAGCCAGCACAATCGACGGAAAGCAGAGTGATAGAGTCAGGGCTTGGTGCCAATTTCAGTCGCAATGGTTTTTTGGCTGACTATGCGGTTAATGCGTCTGGCATGGCCTGGACAGCTCATAAGCTGGCGGTGGCAAATATGCCATTAACCGAGTTTATCGACGAGTTATCACGGTATCGTTCTGGTCGATTACGGGCCAGTCCCGAGCTTGCATCGTTAACTGTCACCGGCGTGTTTTCCTTGAAAGATACTGATCGTGTACTGGCTCAACTGACTGATATTTTGCCTGTAAAACTGCAAAGCTACTCTTCATTCTGGGTGAACGTTCTACCAGGCTGACAACTCGAGATGTGTTCAATTCATGCTTGGCTTGCCCGGCACGATTTATGTAAATAAAAATGATTAGCAATTAGATTACGGATTTTGCGATCTCATTCGGTATACAGATTACATACTGTTAAATGAGGTTAAGATCCACATGTCGTCGCGTTCAGTTTTACGACTTAAACCACTCTTTGTCAGCCTGTGTCTGGCGAGTTTTAGTCCGTTGCACAGCACTTCTGTTAGTGCAGAAATAGAGTTATATCAAACACACACCTTCAATATTCCCGGCGGTAGTCTTGATCAGGTATTGAATCAGTTTGGCTTGGAAGCCGGACTGGAGCTATATGTTGATGGTGCCTTATTGCAAGGCCACAGCAGCAGTGGCTTGAATGGTGAGTACGGGGCACTGCATGGCTTACGTACGCTGTTGCGTGATACCGGCCTTGTCGCTATCCAGCAGGCGGATGGTGCTTATCGGATCAGCTCGCCGGAAATCCTGTATCAGGACAATGATCTGGCAGAGTCCATCCACCTGGAGACTATCGATGTTGTCGGTAATCAGTTTGCCCTGACTCGGGATGAGCAGGGGTATAACGAAGTGTTTGATCGGGATATCTCAACCAGCTACATCGGCAAAACAGAAATTGAACGTTACAAGGGTGCCAGCCCGGCAGATTTGCTGAATGGCGTTGCCGGCGTGTTTAGTGGTGATTCCCGCAATAGTGGTGCGATAGATCCCAATATCCGCGGCATTCAAGGTCCTGGTCGGGTGCCATTGACCATTGATGGGACAGAACAGGCCATTACTGTCTGGCGGGGGTATAACGGGGCTTCCAATCGTAGCTACATTGACCCAAATCTGATTGGCAATATTCAGATCATTAAAGGGCCTAACCTGGAACGCAATGTCTATAGTGGTGTGGGTGGCGCTATTGTCGCCAGAACCATTGATGTTGATGACATCGTCAAACCGGGTGAGGACTTTGGTGCCGAGCTGAAGATCGAAGGCAGTAGCGGCTCAGTCGGGCCGCGAGTGCCCAGATTATCAACCGGTATGGATTACCGAGATGTCCCAGGATTCACACCAGGGGCAATTAATTCTTTTAGCGATCCAACACTGCGGGTCGAGCCGAAAAACAGCCGCGACTACAATCCGTTTTCTGGCGAAGACTATGCATTACGTCTGGCAGTGGGCAAACGTCATGAATACTTTGATGCCATGGTGGCCTACGCCTATCGGGAAAAAGGTAATCATTATTCCGGCAAAAGTAATGCCGGCTATTATTCAACCCCTTATAACAGTGCTGGCAGCTCACTGGCGGAGCTCAATCCAATTCAAGGCCTGGCGGTTGCTTTTCCTCCCGGTACCGAAGTGTTGAATACATCCAGTGAAATGGAATCCTGCTGGGCAAACTGACCTGGAAAATCAGTGATGAGCAAAGCCTGAGTTTTACTGCCCGCCGATCAGACAGTCTGTATGGCGAAGTGATGCCATCACGAATTCGTGCAAGTGGTTACGGTGAAGATTCAGGCAGAATTCAGTGGCCACTGAGCCAGGTGGATGCTCGGGCGTTTAACCTCGAATACAAATTGAATCCACAAGCCAACCCCTGGCTGGATTTTTATTCCAATATCTGGTTTACCGATACCCGTAGTGATACCTACACGGCTGGTGGACCACCAAATTTTGCCTTCTCAGCTAGTGATCCGATTATTTTTGATGCCGGACTTCGTAGTCAGAATAACGAGCGAACCGGTGTCACCCTCAGTAACAAGCTGGCCTTATTGGATTCACTTGATCTCACGCTGGGAGGTAATTGGCAATACGAAAAACTTCGTTCCGAAGGGCTTGAATATGACCCGGATAATTGGAACGGCAGTTTCAGTTTACCCCGCGCTGGCCGCCGACAGGAATGGGAGGGCAACTTCAATTTTGACTGGCGGCCAACCAATCGTCTGAGCTTTAGCGCCGGTGCGCGTTATTCCTCCTACTGGGCCTTTGATGATTATCTGGATGAACAGCAAAAAGCGGGCAATATGCCGACCAGTGTCACGGCTTATCATGGTCGGGTGGTATCCGGTTATACCAATTACACATCAACTCAAGATGATTGGGATAACGTCTATCAGGAACAATACAATTACTTTATCAGTGAAGGTGCGACTCCTTTCATAGCAGAGTTGTTAGCCACAGTTTCAGCTAACAACCAAGCTCCGGTTGGTCAGGTCATTCAATTGGAACAGCTTGCCGTTTGGTATCACGATGGCAAAGGCAATTATTTGTCAGCCAATAACCCTTGTGAAAATGGCGAATTATCCAATATCGACGATTGCACAGCATGGCAAGAGACACAGACTGGAGGAGAGTCAGCCGAAGTCACGGCTTTGCGCGAAGAGTTGGCCTATGAAGCCGATACCACTGCCAAAACCAAGCGTGGCCGTGCCTGGGTGCCGTTTTTCTCTGCGACTTATCAACTGACTGAGGCCAGCCGTATTTACTTTCGGCATAGTCAGGCAAAACGTTATCCCAGCATGTTTGAAAGTACCATCGGTTTTTCTGCCAACCAAAACCCTTACTACGATATTGAGCCGGAACATGCCTTTAACTACGAACTGGCCTTTGTCCAAGATCTAACGCCCTGGCTAAATGCGGAATATGCCGATTTCAAAGTCGCCTACTTTCAGCATAAGACTAAAAATCTTATCGAACGCGATCAGTGGTGGCGGTTTAGCAATATCGACCAGCAAACCATTCGCGGAGCTGAAATACAGGCCCGTTTTGATACTGGACGCTTTTTTACCAACCTGGGTCTGTCTTATACCTTCGAAAATGAGGTTTGTGATAAAGCCACTTCAGATTCTCTTAGTCGAATAAGTGGCGCAGCAGGAACAGCAAGTTTGCCCATTTCCCGCTGTGTTCAGGATGGTTTTATTGGCAGTTACTTGTTGACACAAGCCATTCCCGAACTGTCCGGCACACTGACGTTGGGCGGCCGATTTCTGGAGAGAAAACTCGAGTTGGGTACTCGACTCAGCTACTACAAAGGTCACAGCAATAAGGACCTTGAGGAGTATGTGCAGTACTACCGTAATTTCGGTGTTAACAGCCCATATACCTGGGGAAACCTGCTGACGGTTGATGCTTATGCCAACTACCGGATTAACAACGATATCAGCATTGAACTGCTGGGTACCAATCTGACCGATCAGTATTACGTTGACCCGGCTACCCGTTCAATGATGGCGGCACCGGGCAGAGTAATTAAGCTGAGCCTGACCATGAATTTTTAAAGCATTTACGAATTGGGGCAACGCTCCAATAGACGGCAAGCGGAGGTTTTCTGCATGCCAACTTTCAATGTTGATAACAAGGAGTTTCACCATGCAAACAAAAGATTTTTTCAAACACGCCAAACTGGCTGGCAATATCGCGCTGGCTAGCAGCCTGCTAATGGCAGCTGCCCAAGTGCAGGCAGCCCCCTGGGCCGGTACCCAGAGCGCAGCGGTGAGTGGCTATCAATATATTCAGGTTGGTGTTTCAAATGTACCTTTTGGTCCTCACTCCTGGGGTAATGCAGGTATTGGTATATCCAACTTTCCTTTGCTGGGTGTCACAGCAAGAGTTGACTTTGAGGGACTGACCAATGATTTAACAGGTCCAATCTATCATCTGGACTTTGCAATCACCGAAGCGCCAGAAACGCATGACGAGTTGGGTGTATTTAGTTTTGCTCGGGCGGGTGATGGCGATGTCTGGTTTGGTGAATGGTCAGAAAATGGTAATACTGTTTCTGGTGGCACCACCTACAACGGGCGTCAGGTTTACTACCATGGCGATAATGCAGATCAGTCAATTCCAGGTTCATTCTCTTCGCCGGTACAAATTAAATATAACGTAACTGGCATTAACAACCAGTTCAGCACAGTAGGTGTGATGGCTGGTGAGTTTGAGGCCAACTTCTATGGTGTTTACGGCACATTGACTGGTGATATCCAGGATACTGCCGGATTCATAATTGATATTGGGACTGCTGAGATTTCATCTTCAGCCGCGATTTCCGGTTCTGGTGCGGTTGCGTCTGATAACAGCGGTACTCTGGCGACTGGTGGTGCCATATCAGGCAATTTCTTCAATAACCATGATGCTGTAGCGGGGATTATCGACTTCGCTGGTACACAGTACGACACTGCCTTTGGTGGTCAAGCACAGTAATACACTGCCTGACTGATAGGGAAATCAGTTAAGTAGTGCTTCAACAAGCAAGCGCCTGTGTTCAGGCGCTTGCTTCCTTTTTCTGCTGAAAGCCACCGGACTATGTCACCTGAATCACGATTATTAGTTGCATCTCGTTGCAAACGGATGCTTCTCGCCGCATTTTTTTGCTGTCAGTTCATTAGCCTGAGTGGTTGGGCTAATGATAAGGATACTTCGCTACGATTGAATCAAAGTATTGAGCTGCAATCCAGCCAGCAGGAAAGGCAAATTCTCAAGGATGAAGAGTATCTGCGAGGGCAGCGGCCCACCCTGACCATTGACGGTACGACCCATACCATCGAACACAACGTCAATGATGTTGGACGGGCGTTGTATTTGTCTATTCAACAGCGGCAATGGCCAGCGGTGCTGTATTTTCTGGATGAATATCTGACATTCCCTGATGCAGATCCGATGCTGATTGCCTATGCACAAGGTTCGCTGGCCAGATTACGAGGCGAGATGAAGCTGGCGGAAAGCGAGTTCAGAAAACTGCTTGATATTCAGCCTGATTTTCTGCTCGGACAGCTGGAGTTGGCGCGGGTGTTATTTGAAAACCGTAAAGATGCCGATTCCGAAGCCATGTTTCAGCAGATTGCCGTGACTCTGGATCCCGCTGATGCTCGTCATCAGGGCGTGTTGACAACGGTAGACAGTTTTTTGCAGGCGGTTGACAGACGCCAATCCTGGCAGGGCTCTGTTGCGATGGGTGCGGTCTGGTCAGATAACCTGAATCAGACATCCGAGAGTTATACCTGTCTGCTCTATTACGGTTCAGTGTGTCTGTTTGAACGCCAGACGCCAGATGCTATCAAAGCGCATGGGCTTGATTATGAGATGACCTTGAACAGGCGCTTTGCATTGTCGGGGCATCATGGTGTGTTTTTTCGCGGGCTGTTGTTTGGGCAAAGTTATAAAGAGCATTCTATTTATAACGAAAGCCAAATCAGTACGCAGTTCGGTTACAGCTACCACAATATGCGTAACCAGTATTCGTTGGCTCCCACCTTTGAGTTTTCTCGTTACGGCAATGATTCGCTTTATGGTGCCTGGGGTCTGAATGCAGAGTGGCAGCACTATTTCAGCGATAAAGTGATGTTCAAACTGGAGACAAGTTATAAGGATCAGCAGTACCGGAAAAGCGTACTTGCCGATCAGTATGATGGCGATATCTGGTCTGCGTTTGCGACCGCCTGGTATGTCTTACCGAATAACTGGACAGTGTTTGGTGGCCTGGACTGGACCCGGAAAAAAGCCCAAATCAAACAACTCGCCTACGAACAGCTGGGGGTCAGAGCGGGTGTGGCCAAAACCTTTAATCAGTACGTCAATGCCGTGTTGTTTGCTTCGTATCGTGAGCGTGAACATGATGCGTTTAGCCCATTGTTTGGTGAACAACGCAAGGATCGAGAACAAAACTATACCTTGATTGTGCGCTTCCCCGGTCTTGCCATGTATGGCATGGAACCCAATCTGACTTTCAAGCACCGCAAGGTCGATAGCAACATTGACTGGCTGTATGCCTATGAACGCAACAGTGTCAGCCTGAAACTGCAAAAAAACTTCTGAGGATTAAAGATCATGATGCTGAGACTGATTTCAGTGTATTTATTGCTGCTGTCTACATCAGCGTTCAGTCAATCTGAGGCCAGGGGTTCAGATGACTGGCAGCAGCTTCAGACGCAGGCGACGCAGGCTTATCACGACAGTGATTATCTGCTGGCACAACAACTGATTCAGCAGGCCATTGCTTTGGCCGAAAAAGCTGACAATGGCGATGCTTATCAGGCAAGCAGTTTGAATATGCTGGCTTACATATATGCCGCCCAGGGGCAAACTGATCAGGCGCTGGATGCGATTGAACAAGCGGTGCAACTAAGCAGACAGGCATCTGAACAACACCAGGAACAGTTGGGGATCCTGTTGTTCAATCAGGGGCAGTTATTGCAACAGGCTAATCAATTGGAGCTGGCCTCTGCAGCGTATCAGCAGTCGATACAGAGCCATCTTGCATTTAACAGTGAGGGTGATGGCACTTTGTGGCAGGCCGTCCTGGCACAGGCACAGCTTTTGATGGCCGGTCATCAGTTTGTCGAAGCCGAGCAATTGCTTAAAAACGCCTTGAACGGATTTCCCGGCCAGGATCAATTTACGCATCAGCCTGACGCTATTGAAGATTTAATCGACTTACGTGTGCTGCTGGCACAAACACACTTGGCACAGCAGCAGACACAGCAGGCGATTGCCGTGCTTGAACAAGGCAGGCAGTTGCTACAGCAGCAAACAACGCAGAATGAGGAACAAAAATTATGGCTGCTGGAACTGCTGGCGACGGCTTATGAAGACACTCAGCAAGCCAGTAAAGCCTTGCCATTGCGTGAGCAGGCACTGAAAATCCGCCAACAGCAAACCACGCCAAGTTTGGCCAGTGTGATGCATCTTAACGAACTGGCCATGCGCTTTCAGCAGGATGAAAACTTTGCCGAGGCCGATGATTTCTACCAGCAGGCACTGGGTTTGCTGGCTGAGCTAGATCAAAACGAGTCGATTGAGCAGGCGCTGATTTTGGGTAATCGGGCAAGTCTCAAATTATTGCAGAGAGAAACTCGCACAGCGTTAGCGTTGTTTGAGCAGAGTTTCGCTTTGCATCAGCAGCTTAATCAACGGCCTCTGGATGCATCCAGAATCGCGGGCTATGCGGCAACGATTTATTACAATCAACGCCAGTATGCACAAGCTGAACCTTTGTTTTTGGAGGCATTGGCGTTATTGGACAGCGTGGCTGATGTGAATGAAGAGAGTCTTTTGATTGCACTGGATAACCTGGCAACACTCTATAACGCCTGGGGGAAAACCGGTAAAGCAAGGCTCTATAGCAATCGTGCCAGAGCGCTTAGAAATCAATAAATACGAATCTTAGCTATTATTTTTTACGGAAATCGTCATCTCATTCGGTATATGAAGTATCCCCACACAATTAACGGATACTGTCATGCCTCAAACAACAGATTCAGAAACATTCTCGCTCTATCTCAAAAATGGAACCAGTGCGATCCACGAGCAACTGGATAAACGCATTATGCAGCTCAATCCTTTTGCTGATAATGCGCATTATCAGGGCTTTTTGAGAATGCAACTTCGCCTGCATGCGGCGGGAGAGCAGGTGTATCAGAATGCGCAATTAAATACGCTTATTCCTGAACTCAAACAACGCAGTCGTCTCAATGCCGTGTTACAGGATTGTGTTGATTTGAATATTGCAACGGAGCTGCAACAGCATGATCAGCAGCTTGGTCAGCAGTTCACGATTACAGATAGTTATGCCGGCCTTGGCTGGTTGTACACGATTGAAGGTTCAACATTGGGCGCTGCCATGTTGCTCAAGCACGTTAAAAATTCACTAAACCTGTCCGAGACTTTTGGCGCCAGTCATATGGCTGCTCACAGCGATGGTCGGGCAACGCACTGGCGTGAGTTCAAGGCAATTCTGGATAACCTGGATCTGAATGATCTGCAACGAAAACAAGCACTGGATGCTGCCAAACAGGCATTTTATTTTGTGACTGAAGCAGTCGAAGAACTGATGGGCACGGAAAAAAAAGAAGTGACTGGCTGATGTTGAAAACAGCTTTATGGCGCTTGCTGGCACTGTTTTTTCTTGGCTTAGCTTTTATCGGGCTGATCCTGCCAGGTATTCCTACCACTGAGTTTGTACTGTTGGCGGTTTGGGCGTCAGCTAATGGCTGGCCGAGATTGCATCGCTGGCTGTTGGCGCATCCCCGGTTTGGACCCATGATCACACAATGGCAGACACATCGAGCTATTCCGCGTCGAGCCAAATGGATTGCCTTGCTGAGCATGTTGGTGAGTGCCGCTTTGCTGATTACCAGCAATGCGCCCATGTGGGTGAAATATTCCGTGCCAGTCGTGATGGCGCTCGTGATGATCTGGCTGGTGCGCAGACCCGAGATGCCAACACTGGCATGTGAAAGTGAGAAGTAATAGATGAAGTTATGGAAACAAGTGTTTGCCTTGTGTCTGGGACTGACTATCACTGTTGCAGTGATGGCAGAGGAAGACATAAATCCGCTAGTCACTGATGATGCATCACGGTCATCTGATACAGCAGTGCTGGAGGAATCATCCAGCGCCGACAATAGGCTTTTCAATATAGAAGACGGTGAGGCGTCAATTGCTGCTGAGTCTGAACAGCTGCTGGAAAGTCCTGAAGCCTCAGCTGGGTCGATCATGGGGACATTGGCGCACGATCTTTCGCCCTATGGCATGTATCAAGCTGCGGATTGGGTGGTGAAGTCAGTGATGATACTGCTGCTGGCGGCATCCATCGTGACCTGGGCTATCTGGATGGCGAAATGGTTGCAGCTGGCATCTGCCAGAAAGCAGCTCAACAAGCTTTTGGCACAGGTGATAACACAACATCGGTTTGATGAGGCAAGTCAGCTGCAATTTGGTGAGGCAAGTGCTGGTAGATCATTGATTGAGGCTACGGAACAGGAACTCAAGATGTCCCGCGACGAGAGTGCCTGGGTGGATGAGGGGATTAAGCAACGGATTAGCAGCCGATTAGAATCTATTCAAAACGCCGAAGCCACTTCAATGACGACAGGCATGGGCGTGCTGGCAACGGTGGGCTCGGTTGCGCCTTTTGTAGGTTTGTTTGGCACTGTTTGGGGAATCATGAATGCCTTTATCGGCATTGCCCAGTCACAAACAACCAATCTGGCAGTGGTTGCTCCCGGTATCGCTGAAGCCCTGCTGGCGACTGCCATGGGGCTGGTTGCGGCGATCCCGGCAGTGGTTATCTATAACCATTTCACCCGAAAGATTTCGGCATATCGTTCAATGCTCGGCAATCTTTCTACCAGTTTGTTGATTCTGGTTAGCCGTGATCTGGACCGGCAGAGTAGCTTTAGTCAAGCGGATATCGCTGATGTCTCAATGATCAAAAAAGCGGCGGTGGGCGAGTGAAAACAGGATTTTCAAATAATCCGGCAGAGCAGGATCTGACCGAAACACATGAAATCAATGTCACGCCATTTATTGATGTGATGCTGGTGCTATTAATTATCTTTATGGTGGCGGCGCCGCTAGCCACAGCCAGTATTCCAATTGATTTGCCGACAACCTCTGTGCAGCCGCCTTCAGTTGAACAGCAGCCCGTGTTTCTGTCTGTGGAAGCTGATATGACGTTGACGCTTAATGATGATGAGCGGATCACGCTGGACGATTTGCAGCAGCAGTTTGAGAGATTGGTGCCGGATCAAGACACCCGAATTTTTCTGCGTGCCGATAAAAGCCTTAGTTATGAAGAGCTAATGAAGGTCATTACTGCCTTGGGAAATGCCGGATATGTGAAGATTGCATTGGTCGGACTAGAGCAATCCAGCGGAGTCTGAAATGCCAGCTTTGAAACGCTGTTCATGGCGAATGTCATTTTCGGTTGGTGTTGCGTTCAGCATCCTGGCGCATCTTGCCTTGTTGTGGTTTTTTTTATGGCAACCAGTGTCCAGACCTCTGCTTATACCTGATGCGATTCCAATAGAAATTGCCATGGTTGCGCCATTTATTGCCGTGCCTGACCAACCAATCATGCCTGACTTGCCTGATGATACTCAGCTGTCAGAAGCCAGTGTCGAAAGGTCGGTTTCGCCACCTGTCACGCCTGATCATACAAGATCGGAAAAAAGCGAGATTCAGGCCTTTGCCACTGAAGATGAGGCTGATCTGCACAATGCAGTTGAACCGCCGAACCCGAACCCGAACCCGAACCCGAACCCYGAGACCTGAGCCTGAGCCTGAGCCTGAGCCTGAGCCTGAGCCTGAGCCTGAGCCTGAGCAGGAACCTGAATCTGCAGAGCCAGAACTCGTGCAAGAACCAGTGAATCCTCGAGTAACGGAGAGTAGTAGTGACTATTCAGCGCCAGAGACTGCGGCACCAAGAGTGGTAGAGGCAGAGAATCATGCGGAAGCGGCAGCCCCCAGGGTAGGCAGATTCAGTGAACAACGTGTATTACAGGCACGAGATAACTGGCAATTTCGTTTGCATGCGCATCTGGATCAATTTAAACAATATCCGGCACATGCGCGTCGTCGAGGACATCAAGGGGTGCCGAGAGTCGCTTTTATCATGAACAGAAACGGTGCCGTTATTGATGTCTGGCTGGTGCAAAGCAGTGGTACGGAATCATTGGATTTGGCGGCTTTGGAACTTATCCGCCAGGCAGAGCCTTTGCCTGCCTTGCCTGAAGAAATAACGGGTTCACAGCTGACATTGACAGTGCCAATTAACTATTCGCTGTGAACAGGCTGACTAAACGCGATCTTCAAATGCCGCTTCGAGACAGGCCTGCAGACCTTTGGCAATATATTTTTCCACGGAGGAAACCGAGATATTCATGCGTTGTGCAATTTCCTTATAACTCAGGTTATCCAGTTGTCTGAGCAGCAAGGCTTCACGGACTTTCGCGGGTAATCGGTGCAACATGGCATCAAGCTCTACCAGCGACTCAATCATTTGTGCATGTTGCTCAGCCGAGGGCGCATGAGACTCTGGAAGATCTTGCAGATATTCCTGATAGGCTTTTTCGAGCTGTTTGCGGCGAAATTTGTCTACTAATAGACCTTTAGCGATGTGCGTCAGAAAACGTCTGGATTCTTGCTTTTCAGGCAAGCGACCACTGACCATGATGCGCATATAGGTGTCATGGATCATGTCGGCGGTATCTTCAGGGCAGCCCAGCCGTTTCTGAATGAACATGGACAACCAGCTGTGATTTTCAAGGTACAGTTGTTCAACCTGTCTGGCATGTTGATTGCTGATTGCAGTCATGAACAAACTCCTGATGATCGTTACTCATTAATGATAATGCGTATCATTATCATTAAAAGGGCAGGTTTATGCAAATAAGCTTGTTGATCAATTGAGTCGTATAAAAGAAAAAGTCCCTTTAAAACATGCTTCAGCTAAGGCTTAGGAACAGTGGAGATTTAGTGGTTTTGTCAGATCGATTAAACGATGAACCCGACGAAACAATGCTCACATCAGAACACTGAACAACAGCGAGGCCAGCACGCAAAACAACACGGTCCACAGCGCTGATTTTTTCAGTACGGCGAGGATCATAAATCCAGCAATGGCAATGATGATATCGGCCCAGCTTTTGATGCTTGAGGTGATCACCGGGTCATACCAGGCAGCCGCCAGCAGGCCGACAACTGCGGCATTGACACCGGCCACCGCGGCAGCTGCTTTCGGGGTGGCGGTCAGCTTTCCCCAGAAAGGCAGTAAGGCCAGCAATAACAAAAAACCGGGCAGAAAAATTGCCAGTGTGGCGATCAGTGCTGACCAGCCTGAGGCGAGGCCGGTATCGATATTGGCACCAAGATAGGTAGACAGGGTAAACAATGGTCCGGGCACCGCTTGTGCAGCGCCATAGCCGGCCAGAAAGGTGTCTGTGGTCATCCAGCCATTGCCGACTGTGCCTTGTTCCAGCAAAGGCAGTACGACATGGCCGCCACCAAACACCAGTGCGCCGGCCTGATAAAAATTGGCAAACAGGTTGAAGGGAGTGCTTTCCGAGCTGGTGGTGCTTAAAAAGCTGGCCAACAGCAGGGCTGTGAACAGCATGCCAAGCACTACGGCGCTGCGTTGTGAATAGGGCACTTTGATTTCGCTACTTTCCAGATGTCTGGCTTGGCAAAGCCAAATACCGACAATGCCGCCGAGCAGTATCACCAGTAACTGCATCCATGTCGAAGTTGCCAGCAGCAGAATAATAACGGCGGCAAATGCGATGCCACGACGTGTCCAGTCGGGCGTCAGTGTTTTACTCATGCCTAAAAGTGCATGGGCAACCACGGCCACAGCCACTAGTTTGAGCCCGTTGATGATGGCAATACCGGTTGCGTTATCCAGATACATGGCAAGGCCGGCAAAGCCAAACAGAACGATGGCTGACGGTAATGTAAAGGCAATAAAAGCGGCAAATGCACCTGCCCAACCTGCACGTATCAAACCGATTGCCATGCCCATTTGACTGCTGGCGGGACCAGGCAAAAACTGGCAAATGGCCAGTAGTTGTGAAAACTGGTTGTCAGTGAGCCAGCGTTGACGTTCGACAAACTCCTGACGAAAGAAACCGATATGCGCCACTGGTCCACCAAAGGCGGTAAAACCCAGTTTGATAAAGGACTTCCAGACTTCGATTGCGGCAGACATCAACGTGTTTCCTAAATCATGTATGGCTATTCTGTCATGGCATTATGACGATTCTGTGATTGTCATATCGGTCTGCAAAGCATGAATCAGTTGTTGCATATCATCCGGAATGGGCACTTCCCAACTGACCAGTTCACCGCTGGCGGGATGTTCAAATCCTAATACACCTGCATGTAAAGCCTGGCGCCTGAACCCGGTCACTGCCTCGCGACAGGCCTCGCTCAGGCCTTTGCCATGCATTCGACCGCCATAGACAGGATCGCCGACCAAAGGGTGACGAATGTAGGCCATGTGAACCCGGATTTGATGGGTTCGCCCCGTTTCCAGTTTACAGCGAATGTGAGTATGCGCTCGGAAGCGCTCAATCACCCGGTAATGGGTCACCGCGGGTTTGCCACTGTCAGTCACCGCCATGCGTTTACGATCAATATGGTGCCGACCCAGCGGAGCATCCACCGTTCCGCCTGCGGTCAACACACCACCAACGACCGCTTGATATTCGCGTAATACAGTGCGTTCTTGAAGCTGGCCGATAAGTGAGTTGTGAGCTCTGAGCGTTTTGGCAACCATCAACAAACCGGTGGTTTGTTTGTCGATACGATGCACGATACCTGCACGGGGTATATGTATCAGTGATGGTGCATGGTTGAGCAGGGCATTAACCAAAGTACCCTGATGATTACCCGCGCCTGGATGCACCACCATGCCGGCCGGTTTGTTGAGGATGAGTACTTCTTCATCTTCGTAGACAATGTCCAGATGCAGTGCTTCAGCCTGCCAATGGTCATCCTGCACTTGAAGCGTGGCGCGAATCTGAATTTGTTCACCACTGTGTACTTTGTCTCGGGGGCGGCGTTGCGTGTTATCAACCATTACCTCACCGGCTTTGATCCATTTGGTTAACTGACCACGGGAATAATCGGGGAATAATTGTGCCAGCGCCTGATCCAGGCGCATGCCGGTCAGTTCATCAGGAATTTCGCAATGGAGTTTTATTGTTTCGGACATGGGGTATCATTTAATGAAATCAGAGCAGCATTATAGCCTATGCGCCTGAGATGACCTTCATGTATCTGGGGAGTGATAATGCAAAAGCAGCTATTGGTAGCCATGATCATATTTCTAGCAATGCCAGCGGTGCAGGCTGAGCAAAATGTGGTGTTATTGGCGTCAACCTGCGCTGCTTGCCACGGAACCGAGGGACGTAGTGTCGGCGGCATGCCGCGACTGGCAGGCCTTGAGCAAAGCTACTTCATTGAGCAGATGTTGCAGTTTCAGACAGGACAGCGGCCTGCTACCGTGATGATGCATCATGCCACCGGATATACCGCAGAAGAAATTGCCAAACTAGCCAGATATTTTTCTGAGCAGGAATAGGCACAGTTGATCGCTCATGGCCTCTGGCTATGAAGGGTTAAGCGGGCTTTGATCAGAGCCCCTGGCAAGCGGGACAAAAATAGGTGGCGCGGTTTGCCTGCCGGAAAAGCTCTATCGGATGACCACATTGCCTGCAGCCCAGTCCCGCCCTGTTGTAGACCTGTAATTCCTGAGCAAAATATCCGGGGTTTCCCTCGGAGTCACGAAAATCTCTCAAGGTAGTGCCTCCTGCAGCAATCGCTTTGCCAAGCACTGCCTTGATGGCCTCAACCAGTTTGAATGCCTGATTTCTTTTGAGTTGGGCGGTGATCATTTTGGGATGAATGCCCGCCATGAACAGAGCTTCGCTGGCGTAAATATTGCCAACACCGACCACGATCTCAGCATTCATAATGAATGTTTTGATGGCAACTTGGCGTTTGGACGCCTTATCAAGCAGGTAGTCAGCGTCAAAATCAGCTTCCAGTGGTTCCGGCCCAAGATGCGACAATAAGGGATGCAGTTCTACAGGTTCGTGCGTCCAGATAACAGCGCCAAATCGCCTTGGGTCGGTATAACGCAGTCGATAGCCATTTTCAAAGACAATATCAACATGATCATGTTTGTCAGGTTGCAACGGCTGACTGGCATCAAGCACTCGTAAACGCCCGGACATGCCCAGATGTATGAGTAAGGTGCCGCTATCACAGTCAAACAGCAGATATTTGGCGCGACGACGTATTTGATGCACTCGCTGCTCAGCTAATATCTGTGGCAGGTCAGGGTTCACCGGCCAGCGCAGGCGGTGGTCTCTAACGATGACTTCAGCAATATTTTGTTGTTCCAGAAAGGGCGCTATGCCGCGTCGGCTGGTTTCGACTTCAGGTAATTCAGGCATCCGTTGATGAGCCCTGTAAAAACAGTTGTTGCAGCATGCCCGAAGGAAAAAGGTAGCGCAGGCCCGCTTCGGGATGACTGATCAGCAGTCCATTGGCTGAAACTTCTACCCACAAAACTACCGGTTGATCTTCATGGCGTAGCCAGATTCGAACAGGTACTGCATTTTCAGGGACAGCGTTGTCTAGCATAATCGCCACTTGCATAGCGTAGGCATTTGACCAGTTTTGTATTAATTGAACCAGGTCATCACTGCTAAAAGACGGGTTTTTGATATCGCTGCGCCAGCTGCCTTGTTGTTGAATCAGGCTAATGGTTTGTCGCGGATCAGGTTGCCCTTCATTGAGCATGGGCAAGGTCATACGTTGTAGCTGCGCACCTTCTGGCAGTATACGAGGTTCAACAAAACTGCCCGCAGCTGCTTGCAGTAGCGGAGAAATATCATCGTCGATGAGATAAATCACGCCTTTGTGCATGACATAGCGTCGACCACTGAGCGATTCGGTATCACCGAACAATAACAAGGCGTCATCAAGCTGAAGGGTCAATCTGGGCTGTGCCAGACCGAAAGCCTGAAGCCCACTGCTGTCAAAAGGGTAGAACTCACTGTAAACCGGGCTGGAAAGCAAGTTCAGAATCAGCGCGGCGCGATGATCACTGGCGCGTGCCGGTCGAGGTTGTTGCATATGCCATTGCCCTGATTTTTCAATCAAGCCTACCGGTGGACTGTCTGGCCGTCGAATGATGATGCTGGAGACAGTGTGCTTGCCAGTGACATCAGCCAGAGTGTTGTAACTGGGACCTTGCATTGCGACGCGCAACGCCCAGAACGCCAGTAAGATGACAATCAACAACAACAGATTGGTCAGCAGCTGACGTTTCATCGTCTGCGCCTCAGCCACCAGAGTAATAAGCCGGTTCCAGCCAATAACAGCGGTAATACAAATAGAAAACCGATGCCAAGTAACATCGATTGAACATCGGAAAGTTTTAGCTGATTGTCCGGTGTTGTTCTGAGCGGTATCTCAATTAAGGCATCATCCTCGGTCAGCCAGTTGATGAGGGCATTGGCAAAATCAAGATTGGCGGCATTACCAACATAGGTATTAGAGGCAAAGTCACCATCACCCAGTACTGCGATACGCTGGGGATTATCGTCGCTGTCAGGCCAGCGCTCCAACAAATAGCCGATAGAGAATGGCCCAGTCATGTCGGTATTGGCGTTGAACTCGGGCACCAATGTGTCATCTGCATCAGTGTTCATTTGAATCCAGCTTTGAGCACCCGTATGCAGCAGACTTGTGTAGTTCCAATCAGTGGCGACCGCCGTATTTTGCTCAATGGCGACGGCATCAGGAAATAATGTGACCGAGGGTGTCGCCGCCGCTACCGGATGATTGGCATAGTCTGCGATGACCACAAATCCGGGATCCTGAATCCCCAGCAGTTGAGCATTGACATCCAATACCCGGCCACTGTTGAAATACAGTCCCAGTTGTTCTGCAACAGGGCTGAGCAGCAAGTGTTGTTCCGGTTCTGCCATCCACAGCAGGTTACCGCCATTATCGATATAACGCTGTATCAGCGTGATCTCACCTTCAAGCCATGCGCGTTGGGGGCTGGCAATGACAATGACACTGGTATTTTCGGGAATGACGGGGCTGGCGGCTAGATTTAAAGATTCAATCTGTACCCCGGTTGCTTGCAGATAATCCGACCATAGTGACAGACCAAAATTGGCATCGCTAAAGGGACTGCGTTCACCGTGTCCTTCCACAAACAGAATCAGCGGCTGCTGCTGTCTGGCAACACTGAGCAGTGCGTTGGTGATGGATTGCTCGGAAAAGTCCAGCACATGCTGCCTGCGAATGCCCGTGCTGATCACGATTTCACCCTGCTGACGAATATTCAGTTCACGAACACGCTGAGGTGCTTGCTCTGGATCAGTGAAACGCACATTTAGTTGCGAACTGGCGGTTTGATAGCGCTTGAGAATACTGCTGGCCAGATCGCGAAATTCATGATTGTGGCTGATAAAAATTTCGACATCGACGGGCTGCTCAAGACTTTGCAGTAAGCTCAGCGTGGTCGGGCTTAGACTGTGACGCTGGCTGGCGGTCAGATCAAAGCGTGTATTGGTATGTTCTGCCAGTTGTGCCAGTACAATGACGGCGACAACCAATAATGCCCAAAACAGCCACTTTTGCACTGTAAACATGCGGATGTATTGTCGATTCAGCTTCATCCCGTCAGTCGCTCATTGTCGAGTTTTCGAATCGCGAACAACAGAAATGTTAATGTCACAATTAAATAGTAGGCAACATCTGCGGTATAAAGCTCTCCCTGCAGCATAGGTTCAAAATGTTTGAGCAGTGACAGCCAACCAAGCCAGCCGGCATCATCATGACCAGATTGACCGGCCCAGTCGACGATCCACAGAAAAAATAACAGGCTGAAAGTGGCTACCGCAGCGATGGCAGGTTGCCGGGTCAGCGAAGACAGGAACAAGCCAATGGCCATAAAACTTGCGATTAGCAGCAGCAGACCCAAGGCACCAGAAGCAAGTTGCATGAGGTCAATATGACTGCCAAGCAGCAGGCTCAGTGGCATCAGTAACACCATGAACAGCAGTATCAGTAAAAAAGCAAAACTGCCGAGAAACTTACCCATGACGACACCGGCAGCAGTCAATGGTGCCGATGTCAGCAGCGGTAAACTCTCGTTACGACGTTCCTCAGCCAGTAAACGCATGGTGATTAGCGGACTGATCAGCAGCAGGACAATGGCGGCATTGCCAAGCAAGGGGGCAACGATCATTTCGGTGACACCAGGCGCGCCAGGAATGGCTGCGATTTGTGACTGAATCTGCATAAAATAATCGAGATGACTCAAAAACAAGTAAGCCAGTAAAGCCTGACTCAACGCGAGAATGACCCAGGCAAGCGGTGATAGAAACAGTCGATAGAGTTCATTGCGGGCAAGATTAAGCATCTTTGCTGTTTTCCTCTCTCTGCACAATTTTCATGAACACATCTTCGAGGCTATGCTGTTCCGCGACCAGTTGGCGCAGTTGCCAGCCGTTTGCAACTGCCAGGCTGACCAGTCGCTCGGTAGGATCATTGTCGGGTTGATAGTGCAGGCGAAAAGTCGAGTCGGCAATCGTTTGTACGGAGACCACGCCGGCTATTGCTGACAATTCACTCACTGACGGGGCATTGGCTAACTGGACTTGCAATGATGATGCATGCATTTGTTTGCTCAACGCATCAATACTGTCGCTGAACAGTAATTGCCCATGAGCGATGATTTGTACTCTGTCACACAGCATTTGCACTTCCGGCAGAATATGAGTCGATAGTATGACGCTGTGTTCGTTGGCAACTTCGCGGATAAGGTGACGAATGTCGCGGATCTGGATGGGATCAAGGCCCGAAGTTGGCTCATCAAGAATCACCACAGCAGGATGATGAACAATCGCCTGGGCAATGCCGACTCGCTGCTGAAAGCCTTTTGATAACTGGCCTATCAAACGATGCTGTACATCGCCAAGTCCACAACGCTCTATTACTCTATCAACGGCGATCCGCAGTGGCTTTCCGGCCAGCAGGTTCAGCCGACCACAAAAAACCAGAAACTCCCTGACAGTCAGTTCACGATAAAGCGGCGGGGTTTCAGGCAGATAACCGATATGTGCTTTGGCTTGTTTGGGCTGTTCAAGCAGATCAACACCGTTAATGAGAATTTGCCCATTCGTGGGCGCAAGATTGCCACTTAACATTTTCATCGTGGTCGACTTGCCGGCACCGTTAGGACCTAAAAATCCCAGTACTTCACCGCGGGACAGGTGAATATTGATATCACTGACAGCGGTTTGTTGGCCGAATCTCTTGCCGAGATTATTTGCTTCCAGCAGTTTTGTCATGATGTCTACAGAACGGATTTAGCCTGAATTGCCCAATCGGTTGCTTCTACATATGCATCGCTCATCTGCGATAGAGTCAAATGAGAGTCCTGTATTTTATCCCACTCACCCTGTTCGTAAAGCGCCACTGCTTTGAGCAGACTGCCAAGTGGGCCTCCGCCATGTGTTAATGCGAGCTTGATCTCGCCACTGAGCGGTAAGCTTGTCATCAAGTTTTCCATGGAAATTCCCATCATGACGTCCAGATTGGACAGCATGCCGGTCAGAAAACCGGTTTGTTCTTGAAAGCCATACTCAGAAGCCAGTTTTTCACACATCTTGGCGCGTATCAGCGCGTTCATCATTAATTCAGGAGGGACAGATTCGATGGCATTCATTGCAATCAGCGTTGTCCAGGTTCGAATCGCGCCCAAGCCAAGAATCACCAGGGCCTGTTGAATGGATTCAACTTTACGTCGCAATCCCATGGCGGCTGAGTTGAGTAGTCTCAGCAGTTTATAACTGAGTGTGACATCCTGAATAATCAGGGCCTTCAACTTCGCGAAACTCAACATCCTGATCTTGCAGCTTTTCTATGATTTGAAACAGTTTTTCGTGATCACAGGAACAGGCTTGTCTTCGATGATATTGGCCGGCTGAAGTAATAGCCCTGGAACAGCTCGAA
>NZ_APHR01000032.1 GCF_000349205.1 Methylophaga lonarensis MPL
CCTTGGGCATTTCGTGCAGTGTGATGGTCCACAGATATTTGTTTTTGGTTTGCCTGCGGTTGTTAGCGAGGTGTGAGTTGTTTGATTTGCTGGTTTTCCAGTAGCTGGGCACCAAAATCGGAAGGGGTTTCATCAAATTCGATATGACTGAGTTGTCGATATAAATCCATGCCTTTGCGATCGGTAATATCGGTGAAATGGCTGAGTACCCGTTGGCGGATATTGATGGATTTACCGACATAGAGCAGTTGCCCTTCGGCATCATAAAAGCGATAAACACCGGGTGCTTCAGGCAAGTCATCAATGGTGTTGGCATCGAGCTGACTTGGCAGTGATGGGCGACGAAGTTGCTGCTGACAAGCACTGCGAACAGCTTCTGGCGCGCACTGGGTCGAAATGTGTTTCAGCAAAGCCAGAATCACTTCGGTGTCATCCATAGCCCGATGTCGTTCAGCAACCTTGAGCGACAGGCGTTTGATGATGGCATCCAGACTATGTGAGCGGTGCTCTGGAAACAAACTTCGACTGAGTTTGACCGAGCACAGTACCTGCGGCGAGTAGCGAATGCCGATCTGTTTGAAGCTGAGCTTCAAGAAGCTGCTATCGAAGCGTGCATGATGAGCCATCAACACTTTGCCTTGCAGTCTTTGCCAGAGCTCCTCGGCAATGTCTTCAAAGCGGGGCGCGTTGGCGACCATCTGGTTGTCAATGCCAGTGATTCGGGTGATCCAGGGCGGTATAGAGATGCCCGGATTAATAAGCGTTTGCCAGCGGCTGATTTCCTCACCGTTGGCAATTTCTATCAGAGCGATTTCGGTAATGCGATCTCTGCCAGCTTTGCCACCGGTGGTTTCGCAATCAAGCAATATCAGGGATTGCGGCAGTGCGTCGGAGAGCTTCATGTCAGTTTGCTGTCATGGCGGCCACTTGAGCGGCATCGTTTTGAACAGTAGATGACTCTGTCCCAGTCGCGCGCCCATTTTTTGCGCCACAAAAAAGGACGCAGGCAAACGGGGCAGGTTTTTTCCGGGAGCGTTAGCTTGTGATGTGGCATGAGTCAGCGGTATTTAATTACCGCTGCATGCTATGACCTTGCTGTGAAAAGCGTGTGAAATTGATGCGGTTTCGGCTATTCGGCCGTAGCTTCAGGCAGCTTGATCAGGTGCTCTCGATAGTGTTGTAACTCGCGGATAGAATCCTTGATGTCATCCATGGCCAGATGGCTGGATTTTTTCTTGAAAGCTTTTTCCACTTTTGGCGCCCAGCGTCTGGCAAGTTCTTTGAGGCTGCTGACATCAAGGTTGCGGTAGTGAAAGTAGGCTTCAAGTTCAGGCATGCAGCGCGCCATGAAGCGTCGATCCTGACAGATACTGTTGCCACACATCGGTGACACACCGGCAGGCACGTATTTTTTCAGGAATTCCAGCGTCATGGTTTCTGCTTGTTGTTCATTGGTGACACTGTTTCGTACTCGCTCAGTCAGGCCGGATTGTCCATGCTGGCGGGTATTCCAGTCATCCATTCGATCAAGAATGCTGTCTGGTTGATGAATGGCAATAACCGGGCCTTCAGCGAGAATGTTCAACTCACTATCGGTGACTACGGTGGCGATTTCGATAATATAATCGTTGTTGGTATCTAGACCGGTCATCTCCAGGTCGATCCAGATCAGGTTCTTTTTGCTTTTGGCCATGGTCTCCGACTTTATATGACTGAACAATGAGGGCGTGAACTTACTTGCCAGAGATTGTATCAAAGGCTAAGGTGCTCAACATCTTCTGATTCTAACGGGTTTGAACTGAAAATGAATGAATTTACGGTGATTTTTGTCGTTGCCTTGTTGCTGATGACTGGCATCGAGATATGGTTATCACTGCGCCAACGCAGGCATGTGATTGCAAATCGTGATGCGGTACCAGCAGCTTTCAAGGAGCAAATCAGCTTGTCGGCTCACCAGAAAGCGGCAGATTACACAGTAGCCAAAGGCGGTTTTAACCGTAGCGAAAGTCTTTACGGCATGGTGATTTTGCTGTTGTGGACATTAGGCGGTGGACTTGCGCTGCTGGCGGGTTTTTGGGCAAATCTGGGCTGGTCTGAAATGACTACAGGCATTGCCTTGCTGCTGAGTTTCTTCCTGATTGGCTCTTTGCTGGACTTGCCCACCAGTTGGTACAAAACATTTGTTCTTGAAGAAAAGTTTGGCTTCAACCGCAATACTCCGAAGCTGTTTTTCTCGGATATCTTTAAGCAAAGCGCTTTGATGCTGATAATCGGCGCGCCTCTGATCTGGGCGGCATTGTGGTTGATGGGCAGTACCGGTGCTTACTGGTGGTTGTTCCTGTGGGCAGCCTGGATGGGCTTTGCATTGATCATGATGTGGGCCTACCCGGCGTTCATCGCGCCCATGTTTAACAAATTTACGCCACTTGAAGATGCCGAATTGAAACAGCGGGTCGAAAAATTGTTGGCGCGTTGTGGCTTCAAAAGTCAGGGCATCTTTGTCATGGATGGTTCGCGTCGCAGTGGTCACGGCAATGCTTACTTCACTGGCATTGGCAACAACAAGCGCATCGTATTTTTCGATACCTTGCTGAATACACTTAACGAAGATCAAATCGAAGCGGTATTAGCCCATGAGCTTGGGCATTTCCGTCGTAAGCATGTTGTGAAAAACATGATCTTGCTGGCGGTGTTGAGTCTGATTGGTCTGGCGTTGCTCGGTTGGGCTTCGGCACAAAGCTGGTTTTACACCGGTCTTGGTGTTTCAACAGAATCCAATGCAGTAGCCTTGGCGTTGTTCATGCTGGTGATTCCGGTATTCAGTTTCTTCCTGCATCCGCTGCTGACATCGATGTCGCGTAAGTATGAGTATGAGGCAGATGCCTATGCGGCCAGTGTTTCCAATGCTGATGATTTGATTGATGCGCTGGTTGCTTTGTATCAGGAAAATGCCAGCACTCTGACACCGGATCCATTAGTGTCGGCGATTTACGACTCACATCCTCCCGCGGCCATGCGTATTGCACAGCTGCAAACAGGTCGAGCCTGATTATGCGTCTGCTGACCCTGCTGGTCATGCTCTGTGTCAGTCCTTTGGTACTGGCACAGGGCAAGCAGTTGCATGACAGTTCATGTGTGCAGTGTCACTCATCGTTGACCGGTGGTAAGCCGGATTTAATGTACACCAAGGCCGACCGAAAAATCGGCAGTTTTGAAGCATTGGAAAAACGCGTGGGGTATTGTGCAGTGGCCGCCGGAGTCAGCTGGTCTCCAGACCAGGTGCGTGCGGTAACAGATTATTTGAATCGGCAGTTTTATCGTTTCTAAAGCCTCTGTCAGGGCTGTTGAGTCAGTGCCTTTTTAAAAATTGGCTTATGAATTCTGCTTGAGCCGCACCGCCAACACATCACACAGCGCGTGATGCAAGACCGCGTCTGCTGTGGAACCCAATAGTAACTTCCAGCCATGACGACCATGCGAGCCAAGCACAATCAAATCAACTTGTCTCTCATTGGCGATTTTCACAATGTCATGCCGTGGGTTGCCAAACTCGACCCATTGCTGAGCCTCAGAAATATTGAGTTTGTCAGCCAGCGCCGCCACCTGCTTTTTACCAGCCTCTAGCAACATTTCCCGCATTTCACTATCAACGCTGACCATAGGTTCATAGGCAAAATCAGTCAGAGGATAATCTTCGACAATGTGGCAGATGCTGAGCTGCGCGTTGTGTTCTCTGGCAAGCATTGCGGCTTGTTCCAGTACTCGCTCGTTGTGTTCGGAAAAATCTGCGGCGATAAGAATATGCTGATAATGCGCCATGAGGGCCTCCCTGAACAAAAAAGACCGGACAGTGTCCGGTCTTGGTCTTGTGTTTACTTTTGGCTTTCCAGATAGCGTTCCGCATCCAGTGCGGCCATACAGCCAGCACCAGCGGAGGTGATGGCTTGTCGATAAATCGGGTCGGACACATCACCGGCTGCAAACACACCAGGAATACTGGTTTGTTGGCCTTTTTTCAGGATGATGTAGTCATGTTCCATTTCCACTTGCCCTTTAAACATCGAAGTATTGGGTTGGTGTCCAATCGCAATGAATACACCCTGCAGATCAATTTCCTGAGTGGCCTCATCTTTGGTGCTTTTAACACGCACACCAGTGACACCCGCGTCATCACCTAATACTTCGTCGAGTACATGATCCCAGAGAATTTCAACATTGCCTGATTCGGCTTTTTTGAGCAGTTGATTGATCAGGATCTTCTCGGCCCGGAAACTATCACGGCGATGAATGACAGTGACTTTGGAGGCGATATTTGACAGATACAGTGCTTCTTCTACGGCTGTGTTGCCGCCACCAACCACTGCAACAGGCTGATTTTTGTAGAAAAAGCCATCACAGGTGGCGCAGGCTGAAACACCCCGGCCTTTAAAGGCTTCTTCTGACTCCATGCCAAGATATTTGGCAGAGGCGCCGGTCGCAATAATCAGTGCGTCACAGGTGTATTCACCGGCATCGCCAATCAATTTGAAGGGACGCTGAGTCAATTCGGCAGTGTGAATGTGATCGAAGATAATTTCAGTGCCAAACCGTTCAGCATGTTGTTGCATACGCTGCATCAATTCAGGACCTTGCACGCCTTCGGCATCACCTGGCCAGTTGTCAACGTCGGTAGTTGTAGTCAGCTGACCGCCTTGTTCGAGACCTGTGATCAGCACGGGTTCCAGCGCTGCACGAGCAGCGTAAACTGCCGCTGTGTAACCCGCAGGGCCTGAGCCAAGAATCAGTAAACGACAGTGTTTGCTGTCAGCCATGGAAGCTCTCCAAAAAATGAAATTTCAACAGACGGATAAGGTAACTCATAGTCGAAGACCGGGACAAGCATCAAAGTTTAAAAGCTGTGTTAGAATCAGCCGTTAATCTATTGGCTGAATTGGAATTATCAGAGTGGCACAGGCAACACGCGTAAACGACAAAGATAAACGAGAAACGACTGCCGGCGCAGTTGTCTTTCGCCTGCGCGAGGCAGCTTTGATTCTTGCGCTGGCAATCGCTGCGTATCTGCTGCTTTCGCTGCTGAGCTATCAACCGACTGATCCTGCATGGTCTACCACTGGCACAAACGATCTTGTCGCCAATCGAGGTGGAATCGTCGGCGCGTGGATTACCGACATGCTGCTATACGGTTTTGGTTTCCCTGCTTACCTCGCACCGTTAATGGTGGGCTTTAGTGGTTGGCTGTTATTCAGCTGGGGCAAGCGTGCAGACTCTCCGGACGCCTTGCACTTCTGGATACTTAAAGGTTTGGGACTGTTGATGGCCTTGTGTGCAGCCAGTGGCATTTCTGCTTTGAGTTTTGCTGATTATGCCGAATGGCTGCCTTTGGGGGCTGGCGGTGTTTTGGGCGATGTGGTCGGGCATGGCTTTGAAGCCGTGTTTGGCGCGTCCGGCACCAGCTTGCTGCTGTTGGCTCTACTGCTTACCGGGGTGACATTGTTTACTGGACTGTCCTGGTTGATGGTCATTGATCGCCTGGGAGCCTTGGTGATGCGATTGATGATTCTTGCCAATGGCCGACTGCGTCAATTGAACAATCAGGTTCAAGCGCATAAAACCCGCCAACAGCGGGAAGAATCTTTCCGTCAGCAAACCGAAAAATTCCAGCATAAACCGAAGGTCAGAATTGAGCCGGTGATACAGCCCAAGGAAGCCAGCAAACGCGAGGAAAAAGAACGTCAGGTGCCATTGTTTGAAACTGCCGATGTACCGGGACGACCAACACTTTCCTTACTGGACATGCCCAAGGAAACGCAACAGGGCTACAGCGAAGAGGTGTTACAGGCACTGTCTCGACAGGTGGAATTGAAGCTGCGTGATTTTGGTGTTGAAGTACAAGTCGTTGAAGTTCAACCCGGTCCAGTGGTCACCCGATTTGAATTGCAGCCGGCAGCCGGTATAAAAGTCAGCCGAATCAGCGGCCTGGCAAAAGATCTGGCTCGAGCATTGTCTGTCAGCAGTGTCAGGATTGTTGAAGTGATACCTGGCAAGCCGGTCGTTGGGCTGGAAATCCCCAACGAGCATCGCGAAGTGGTGCGCTTGCGTGAAATTCTGGCCTGTGAAGATTATGAGAACAATAAATCGCCGCTGATGTTGGCGCTGGGTAAAGATATCGCTGGTCGTCCAGCGGTTGCCAATCTTGAAAAAATGCCTCATTTGCTGGTTGCCGGTACCACGGGATCGGGTAAGTCAGTGGCCGTGAACGCGATGATTCTGAGCATGCTCTACAAGGCGACGCCTCAGGAAGTTCGCATGATCATGGTCGATCCGAAAATGCTGGAGCTGTCGGTATATGAGGATATTCCGCATTTGCTGGCGCCTGTCGTCACGGATATGAAAGAAGCGGCTAATGCGCTTCGCTGGTGTGTGGCTGAAATGGAACGTCGCTATCCGTTGATGGCGGCACTTGGTGTTCGAAATATTGCCGGCTATAACAAAAAAGTGCAGGAAGCCATCGAGCGTGGTGAACCTATCATCGATCCGATTGCGAAGGTTGAACCGGGCGAACAGCCACCGACACTTAAACCGCTGCCTTTTATTGTAGTGGTCATTGATGAGCTGGCCGATATGATGATGGTGGTCGGCAAGCAGGTTGAAGAATTAATCGCCAGACTGGCGCAAAAAGCCCGTGCCTCCGGCATTCACCTGATCCTGGCAACACAACGTCCATCGGTTGATGTCATTACCGGGCTTATCAAAGCCAACATTCCGACGCGAATGGCTTTTCAGGTGTCATCACGCATCGACTCCAGAACCATTCTGGATCAGATGGGCGCGGAACAGTTGCTGGGGCAGGGCGACATGCTTTATCTGCCGCCGGGTAGCGGCTTGCCTGAGCGCGTGCATGGTGCTTTTGTTGATGATAATGAAGTGCACAAAGTGGTCGATTACCTGAAATCGCAGGCTGCTCCAGACTACATTGAAGAGATTACCCAGGATCCTGCGGGTGAAGATGGCGAGATGATGGTCGGTGATGCCAGTGATGGCGAATCTGATCCACTCTATGACCAGGCAGTTCAGATTGTCACAGAAAGTCGTAGAGCTTCGGTCTCCGGTATTCAGCGACGTTTGAAAATCGGTTACAACCGTGCTGCTCGTATTGTTGAAGCCATGGAAATGGCCGGTGTTGTCTCTGCGATGCAAAGCAACGGCAGTCGCGAAGTACTGGCACCGCCACCGAGAGACTAAAGCGATCTTCAGATGCGACCATACAAGCACTGATGTGCCAAGTCGGAACCGGCACCAAACTGTCAGCTTCGCTGTCAAATTGCTGAAACAAATATTTCCGGAGTGAAAATAATGATACTGCTGCGAACAATCAAACAAGCTTTGCTGGCATTGGTGATCTGGCCTGTCGCTGTCATGGCTGGACCTGCCACAGAACAATTGCATCGCTTTGTTGAAGAAGTCACTACTTTGCAGGCCAATTTTGAGCAGATAGTCGTGGATTCGCAGGGTAATGTTGTTGAGGAAGCCAGCGGCAAATTTTATTTACAGCGTCCTGGTCAATTCCGCTGGGATTACGAACAGCCATTTGCACAGCAGATTGTCGCTGATGGCAAGCGCCTGTGGTTTTATGACATCGACCTTGAGCAGGTCACCGTCAACGCGCAGGAAGATGCCTTATCGGATTCTCCCGCCAGTTTGTTATCAGGTCGATCGGTCCCAGAAGATAACTACAATATTGTCGAAGTCGCCAGCGATGATGGCCTTTATTGGCTGGAGCTGACACCGCTTGAGGCGGATGCCGGTTTTCAGCGTTTGAGCCTTGCTTTCAGTGATGAGGGTTTGCAGCAGATGGTGATGACCGATAGTTTTGACCAGCGAACTTTGCTGGTTTTCAGAGCGATGCAAACCAACCCGAATCTGCCAGCCTCAACGTTCGAGTTTGTGGCACCTGCCGGTGTTGATGTGGTGGGCGAGATTGACGAGTGAGCCTGTTTGATCAGATTGATCCTGCCAGTCGACCACTGGCAGACAGGATGCGTCCCCAACGGCTGGAAGATTACATCGGTCAGCAACATTTGCTGGGAGAAGGCAAACCGCTTAAACAAGCGATTGCTACCGGCCACCCCCATTCGATGATCCTGTGGGGCCCCCCCGGAACCGGTAAAACCACACTGGCAAAATTAATCGCCGGTTATTGTGATGCGGAATTTCTGACAATTTCTGCGGTACTGGCCGGTGTTAAAGAAGTACGCGAAGCTGTGGCTCGTGCACAACAACTGCAAAGGGAACAGGGCAGACGCACCATGCTGTTCGTTGATGAGGTGCATCGTTTTAACAAATCACAGCAGGATGCTTTTTTGCCATTTGTTGAAGATGGCACCTTCACTTTTATTGGTGCGACCACCGAAAACCCATCCTTTGAGCTTAACAATGCCTTGTTATCAAGAGCCCGGGTGTATGTGCTCAAATCGCTGGGTGCTGAGGATTTGCGCTTGATTATCGACCGTGCTTTGACAGAACCCGTCAAAGGCTTGGCCGGCCGTGAAATCGAACTCGCACCAGCGTTACGTGATCAACTGGCGCAAGCTGCCGATGGTGATGGTCGTAGAGTGCTCAATCTGCTTGAGATTGTTGTGGAACTGGCTGCAAGTAAAGGGCAATCCGAAGTCAGTGAAGCAGACTTGATGGAAGTTTTGTCCGGCACGTTGCGTCGTTTTGATAAGGGCGGAGAGGCTTTTTACGACCAGATTTCGGCTTTGCATAAATCTGTTCGCGGATCAGCACCTGACGCAGCGCTATATTGGCTGTGCAGAATGCTGGATGGTGGCTGCGATCCGGTTTATCTGATGCGACGTATCGTCCGAATGGCCGCAGAAGACATTGGCAATGCTGATCCTCGTGCCTTGCGCATTGCACTGGATGCCTGGGAAACCTTTGAAAAACTGGGCACACCGGAAGGTGAGCTTGCCATCGCTCAGGCAATACTCTATCTGGCTGCGGCACCCAAAAGTAATGCCGTTTATGTGGCTTACAAAGCGGCGATGCAGGATGTCAAAACGCATGGCTCGGCAGAAGTACCATTACATTTACGTAATGCGCCAACCAAGCTGATGAAACAGCTGGATTACGGTAAAGCCTATCGCTATGCACATGATGAACCGGATGCGTATGCTGCTGGTGAAAATTACTTTCCCGAGAACATGCCAGCACGCAGCTATTATCAGCCGGTGAATCGTGGTCTGGAAATCAAGATTGCGGAAAAGCTAGCCAAACTTCGTGAGCTGGATGAACAGGCAGGATCATCCTGAAGTAAGCGGCATGTATATGTCGTAGCGAGTGTTTTTGCTACTGACGCTGGCGGTAGGTTTTTGGTTGGCGAGGTAGTCTGCATTTTTTGGCCGTTTGACCACGACGCGTTTAGCGGCATAACGCCTGGCTGTTTCCAGGAGCCTGTCACCGTTGTGGTCCGGGCCTACCAGTTGATGCAGCAGTTGCATCTCTTTTTTGACCAGTGCGGATTTATCCCGAGCTGGATACATTGGATCCAGATACACAACTTCCGGTAATGGCTTAATTGGCATGAGTTCGCAGGCATCGCCGTGCATGAGTTGCATTGCAGCGGCAATATCAGCGGTGTCGGGATCAGCCGCGGCTCGACTCAGTGCATCATCAAGCAGGTGGTATAGCAGGGGATTTTGTTCAATCAGCGTGACCCTGCAGCCGAGTGTCGCCATGACAAAGGCATCTCGACCCAAACCGGCAGTAAAATCGGCTATGTGAGGCTGATAACCTGGCTTGAGTCCGAGGGCTTTTGCCAGCGGTTGACCACGGCCACCACCAAAGCGACGCCGATGTGCCAGCTTGCCAGAGGTAAAATCAATAAACACCGGACCACCGACGGCAGTAAGTCTTAATTCAAGCTGGCTTGGCGTGACAACCAGTTGCAACTGCGCACTGTCCAGCGGCTGCAAGGGTAATTGCAGTTGAGCAGCCAGCTTGGCGGCGCTTGCAGCACAGCCTTCATTAGTAAAGCTGATACTGCAAGGTGGCTGGTGATGCTCGCTCAACAGTGTGACAACTCAGTGCGTGATGAAGCGACCAAAAGCCCGGCTGCCTTCGCCGGTTTCAATGGTTTCGATAACCTCATTCAATTCGGTATCAATGATCGAAACCGTACCATCTGCCAGTTTGCCACGTAGATATGTCGACCATCGGCTGTCACATCAATGCCTTCTGGGGTCGCACCCACATAGATTTCATCAATCACTTGTCGATTGGTTAAGTCGATCACTGAAATACTGTCGTCGTATTGATTGGTGACATAAAGCCGAGTGTCATCAGGTGAGACGACCGCGCAATATGGCCATTCCCCCACCTCAAACTGATCGATGATGCTGGCGGTTTGGGTGTCAATCATACTGATGCTGTTGTCCTGCACATTGACACTGAACAACCATTGTCCATCGTTACTCAACGCAAGACCAAAAGGTGCGTTGCCTGTGCTGAGTGTGTGCAGCACCTGATGATTCTGCTGATCAATAATCGACAGGCTGTTGTCATCGCGATTGGCTACATAGATGCGTTTAGCCTGATTGTCTACCACGACGCCTGCGGGTGATTCACCTACTCTGATTTCATGACTGATGCTGCCGGAGTGACTGTCGATGACACTGACGATATGTTGATACCAGTCGGAAACATAGACCTCGCTGCCATCATGGTTACTGGCAATGCCGACCGGCCCGGCGCCAACGGGAATATGACGTTTTAATTCAAGATCGTCGGTGCTGATCACCGAAATATCTTGACTGTCGGGGTTGCTGATGAAAAGCCACTGGCCATCGCCACTCAGGGCAATACCGGCCGGACTGCTGCCAGCTTCGATAGTTTTGACCACTTGCCGTTGTTCGAGGTCGATAATGCTGACGTTGTTGGCTAGTTGATTGGTGATAAAGGCGTAACCGCTTTTCTGTTCAGTTTCGGAACTACAGGCTGTCAGAATCGTCAGCAAAGGCAGAAAAAAAGCGGCCCTGATGAGGGCCGCGATTTTGAACTTGTACATGATGGCTTATTTTTCCAGAGCCGCTTTCAGACCTTCCAGGCCTTTTGCGTAGAATGCGGAAACAGCTTCAACTGCTTCACGATCACTTTGGCCTTCTGGAACTGGCGGATTGTTCATGAATGAACGGTAGAACGCGCCTCTCCACTGAACTTCAGCTTTTCCACCAACTTCTTTGACGCTCAACCAGCTGCTATATGTAGATACAGGTAGCGTGTAGTATGGCGTTTCAACGCTGTTGAACTCGATGGTTTTGATAACACTCATCTCATTGATACGGGTACGAATGGTTTTTTTATCTTCTTCAACCCGAGTCAGTGATTCAGTGATGGTTGGGCTGCCGTCTCTGGTCAGGGTGATAATGCGGGTTTCGTCACCTTGCATTTCAGTACTGGCAACTTCTGGATGCCATTTGTGAATGCCGCCGAAATCCTGAATAACTTCCCATACTTTGTCGACAGGGGCGTTGATGGTGATGGTTTCGCTGGTGGTTTGTCTGGTAGGGCCATGAGCGACAGAGATCATGGGTAAGGCGACCAGAGCTGCAACAGCAAACTGCAAAAACTTCTTCATTTATTTCTCTCCATTTTTGTAGGGTTCGATATGGACATTACAGAGATGACTCTGAACATAAACTGAACAGAAATCGACCTGAATCTGTGCCTATCGCCAGAAGCTGGATTGCACACTCTAGCGGATGCGTTGGAGATTTTCCACCGTCAGATTTGACTTGCAAGAGTGAATTCACCAAAATTGTTAACCTTTTATACTCAGGTCTGGAGAATACAGTGCCGCTGATTAAAATCAGGGACTTGCATTTCTATCGTGGTGACAGGGCTATCTTCGACGGTGTTGATATCGATATCGACCGTGGCAAGGTCACAGCCATCATGGGGCCTAGTGGTACAGGTAAGACCACATTGCTGCGATTGATCGGAGGGCAGCTTCGTCCTGATCAAGGATACATCGAAATCGATGGTCAAAACGTCCACAAATTGTCACGCTCCAAGCTCTACGAATTGCGCAAACGAATGGGTATGCTGTTTCAAAGTGGCGCATTGCTGACAGATCTTAATGTTTTCGACAATGTCGCTTTTCCACTGCGAGAACACACCAAATTGCCAGAGCCCTTGATTCGTGATCTGGTACTGATGAAACTGCAGGCTGTCGGTCTGCGAAATGCCAGAAAGCTGTCGCCTAGCGAGTTGTCTGGCGGTATGGCGCGACGCGTCGCTTTGGCGAGAGCAGTCGCTCTGGACCCGATGATGATTATGTACGACGAGCCATTCACCGGGCAGGATCCAATCTCCATGGGTACCTTGGTCAATCTGATTCGTCGCATCAACGATGCAATGGGCTTGACCAGCATTGTGGTGTCTCATGATGTGGCTGAAGCATCGCAAATCGCAGATGAGATTTATCTGCTGTCTGGTGGCAAAGTGATCGAAAAAGGTTCGCCTGAGGAACTCAAGAATTCCTCTTCGCAGTGGGTCAGACAGTTCATGGATGGCTTGCCAGATGGTCCTGTGCCATTTCACTACCCGGGGTCAGAGTTTGACGCCGATCTTTTGCAATCGGAGCATGAGTCGTGATTGGTTTTATTCGCAGCCTCGGCCGTTGGGGACTCGGAACGCTTGAGCGTCTGGGACGTGGTCATCTTTTCCTTATGCACACACTTGCTGGACTGCCAGGCTTGTTTTTGAGACCTGCGCTGGTCATTCAGCAGCTGTTTTCAGTGGGTGTATTGTCGGTGCTGATTGTGCTGATTTCAGGCTTGTTTGTCGGCATGGTATTGGGTCTGCAAGGCTACAACACGCTGGTTGATTTTGGTGCCGAAGAATCTCTGGGTGTGCTGGTTTCGCTGTCACTGGTCCGCGAGCTCGGGCCCGTCGTAACCGCGCTGCTGTTTGCGGGTCGCGCGGGTTCTGCACTGACCGCAGAAGTAGGGCTGATGAAAAGCACCGAACAGTTATCAGGTATGGAAATGATGGCTGTTGACCCGGTAAGACGGGTGATTGCACCCCGTTTTCTTGCCGGCTTTATTTCGATGCCGTTGCTGGCCGCTATGTTCAGTGCCATCGGTGTTATCGGTGCATTTATTGTGGGACATGGTCTGTTGGGCGTTGATGATGGCGCTTTCTGGTCGCAAATGCAGACCAAAACAGATTGGTATGGCGACGTGATGAACGGCGTCATCAAGAGTATTGTCTTTGGTTTTGTGGTGACTTGGATTGCCCTTTACGAAGGGTATGACGCTACCCCCACTTCTGAAGGGGTAGGGCGAGCAACAACACGCACGGTAGTCCATTCTGCCTTTGCGATTTTGGGGCTGGATTTTGTACTGACCGCGTTGATGTTTGGAGATATTTAAGATGTTACAGAAGAAAAGTACCGAAATATTGGTCGGTTTGTTTGTTGCTCTGGGCATTGGTGCGTTATTCATGCTGGCAATGAAAGTCAGCAACCTCGCAGATTTTTCTGATGAGCGTGGTTATCAGATAACGGCGCAATTTCAGAATACTGGTGGTCTCAAAGTAAGATCACCGGTGACAATGGCCGGTGTGCGTGTTGGTCGGGTGGCAGCGATTGAGCTGGATCCCATCAGCTATAACGCAAAAGTCACCATTAACATGCATCCGCAGTTCGATAATATCCCGGCAGATACATCTGCCAGTATCTTCACTGCGGGTCTGTTAGGTGAGCAATATATCAGCCTGGATGCCGGTGCTGATGACTTTTACCTCCAGGATGGGGATGAATTAATGTTGACCCAATCAGCCTTGGTGCTTGAGCAGGTGATTGGTCAATTCCTATACAGTGTGGCGGAAGGTAACTAATGATGAATACATCGATATCAAACAGTTTCAAGTGGCTGCTGGCTGCCCTTGTAATGCTGTCCATGAGCATTTTTGCGTCTGTTTCGCAGGCATCTGATGATCTGGTAGAGCCTCAGCTTATTGTCAAAACAGCTTCCGAAAAGGTTCTGGCGGTGCTTCTCGACAGACGAGAGGAGCTGGCAAAGGACCATCAGCAGATTTACGATTTAGTTGAGGAAGTCGTTCTACCTCATTTCGATTTTGCCAGAATGTCCCGTCTGGCACTGGGGCGTAACTGGAATGAAGCCAGCCCAGAACAGCGTGAACAGTTTGTCGAAGAATTCCGTTTGCTGTTGGTGCGTACTTACGCCACGGCAATGCTGGAATACACCGACGAAGAGCTGCGCTTTTTGCCATTTCGTGATGATCTGGACAGTGGTCGTGTCAATGTGCCTATGCAAGTCATCCAGTCCAGCCGCCCTCCCGTCTCAGTTAATCTGGCGCTCTATAAGAATAAAGATGGAGAGTGGAAGGTTTATGATGTGCGTATTGAAGGCATCAGCCTGGTTACCAACTACCGTTCTACCTTCGCCAATGAAATTCGCAATGGCGGTATAGAAGCCCTGATTCAGAGCCTGTCTGAGCGTAACGAGCGAATCAGATCATGAAGTCAGCAGTGACTGAAGCCTATAGCTTGAACTTTGATCCGCAGACCAAGGTGCTGAGCATCGGCGGTGAAATGGTGATGGATACGGTGCCGCCCATGCTCAAACAGGCAAAACAACTGCTCAACGACGCTGACAAAATCGAAGTCGATCTGCAGCAGGTGACTCGAAGCGATAGCTCGGGGCTGGCTTTGCTGATCGATCTGATGCGCCATGCTAATGGCAGTGTGAAAGAAGTCTGTTTTCGCAACATGCCCAAACAGATGCTGGCGATCGCTAATGCCAGCGGGCTTGAAGAGTTTCTCCCACTGGGTGACTAAGCAACAATGAACGCAACAGAAATCAAGAACATGATCCAGGCAGGACTGCCTGATGCACAAGTCGAAGTATTGGGTGATGATGGCCAACATTTTGAGGCTAGAGTTGTCAGTGCCTCATTTGCCGGAAAATCACTGGTTCAGCAGCATCAAATGGTTCAGGCAACACTTGGCGACAGCTTTACCAGTGGCGTACTACACGCACTGGCTCTTAAAACATCTGCGCCGCGCTAGGCTGCAGCATCACTGAATACACTACATGGATAAACTTTTAATTAAAGGCGGTGTTGCACTGGATGGAGAAATACGCATCTCTGGTGCAAAGAATGCTGCATTGCCGATTTTGATGGGTGCATTACTTGCTGACTCGCCGGTACGCATCAGCAATGTGCCTCATCTGCATGACATCACCACCACACTTGAATTGCTTGGCAGAATGGGGGTTTCACTGACGGTTGATGAGCGTTCTGGAGTGGAAATTGACCCGACAACGCTGACCGTCACGGAAGCGCCGTATGACCTGGTTAAAACCATGCGTGCTTCCATTCTGGTGCTTGGACCACTACTGGCCAAATATGGCAAGGCTGATGTCTCGCTGCCCGGTGGTTGTGCCATTGGTTCTCGTCCGGTTGACCTGCATTTGCGTGGATTAACGCAAATGGGGGCCGATATCAAGGTTGAGAATGGCTATATCAGAGCCACTGCACCAAATGGCCTTAAAGGTGCTCACCTTTTCATGGATCAGGTGACGGTGACGGGTACAGAAAATCTCATGATGGCGGCAACGCTGGCAAAAGGCACTACCATTATTGAAAACGCTGCACGCGAACCTGAAGTCGTCGATCTCGCTGATTACCTGAATCGAATGGGCGCAAAAATCAGCGGAGCAGGCACTGCCACAATTGAGATTGAAGGCGTTGAGCGACTCTCAGGTGCCCATTACAAGATTTTGCCGGACAGAATCGAAACCGGCACCTACCTAGTTGCTGCCGCGATTACCCGCGGTAGGGTAAAGTTGAAAAATACTGATGCCAACTTGCTGGAAGCGGTTTTACTTAAACTGGAAGAAGCAGGCGCAAAAATAGAAGTTGGTGATGACTGGATCAGCCTGGATATGGAAGGTCGTCGTCCGAAGGCCGTCAATATTCGTACCGCACCCTATCCCGCATTTCCGACAGATATGCAGGCACAATTTACCGCACTCAACAGTGTCGCTGAAGGACAAGCAACTATTGTTGAGACGGTGTTTGAAAACCGGTTCATGCACATTCAGGAAATGCAGCGAATGGGCGCCAAGCTTCAGATTGAAGGTAACACCGTAGTCTGCCAGGGCCAACAGCAGCTCACGGCGGCCCCGGTCATGGCAACCGATCTGCGCGCTTCAGCCTGCCTGGTGCTGGCAGCGCTGGTTGCCGAAGGTGAAACAGATGTTGAACGCATCTACCACATCGACCGTGGCTACGAGTGTATTGAGGAAAAACTTCAACAGCTGGGGGCCAGAATTCGTCGAGTGCCCAACGCAATGAGAGCATGATATGCCTGATACATTGACGCTGGCCCTGTCCAAGGGGCGTATCTTTCAGGAAACATTGCCTTTGCTCAAGGCTGCCGGGATCGAACCGCTTGAAGATCCTGAAACCAGTCGTAAGCTGATCCTGTCTACTAACCAGCCTAATGTTCGTTTGATCATTGTTCGCGCTTCAGATGTACCTGCCTACGTAGAATACGGTGGCGCAGACCTCGGGGTGGCAGGTAAAGATGTATTGATGGAACACCCACAGGCAGAACTTTACGAGCCTGTTGACCTCAAAATCGCTTGTTGCAAATTGATGACTGCGGGCAAACCAGGCACCGAAGTTGTGAATCGTCGTCTGCGGGTGGCCACCAAGTTTGTTGAAAGTACCCGGCGTTTTTATGCTGAAAAAGGCGAACAGGTAGAAATCATCAAGCTTTATGGCTCGATGGAATTGGCGCCATTGGTCGGTTTGGCCGATCGCATTGTTGATGTGGTCGACACAGGAAACACACTGCGTGCCAATGGCCTTGAGCCAATGGAGCATATTGCGGATATCAGCTCGCGACTGGTGGTCAATAAGGCTTCTATGAAAATGAAACACGCAACCATCCAGACATTTATTGAACAAATCCGCACGGCGGTAAGAGAAAGAAACTGATGACTGATGTAAGACAGCTAAAAACAGCAGACACTGACTTTTGGCCACAACTGGAAGCATTGTTGGCCTGGGAAGGCGTGTCCGACGAAAAAGTAACCACGACAGTCAAACAAATTCTGGCAGATGTAAACAGCGTGGTGATGATGCCGTGTTGGAATACAGCCGTCGTTTTGACCGTGTGACGGCCACCACCATGGCCGAACTGGAAATTCCGTTGAATCGGGCTCATGCCTCACTGGGCAACTTGCCTGCTGATCAAAGACAAGCCTTGGAAACTTCGGCAGAACGGATTCGTCGTTACCATCAGCATCAAAAACAGGAGTCATGGGCGTATACGGAAGCCGATGGCACAGTCTTGGGTCAACAGGTGACTGCTCTGTCAAAAGCCGGCTTGTATGTGCCTGGCGGTAAAGCTGCCTATCCTTCGTCTGTACTGATGAATGCCATTCCAGCCAAGGTTGCCGGTGTTGAACAGTTGATCATGGTGGTGCCAACGCCGGATGGTGAAGTCAATGAGCTGGTGCTGGCTGCTGCTGCGGTAGCCGGGGTTGATCGTATTTTTGCCATTGGTGGTGCTCAGGCGGTTGCGGCGCTGGCTTACGGCACAGAGACCATTCCGCAAGTCGACAAAATTGTCGGGCCAGGCAATATTTACGTTGCCACCGCCAAGGGCATGGTATTTGGTACGGTCGGCATTGATATGATTGCCGGGCCTTCAGAGATTTTGGTGATTTGTGATGGCAAAACGGATCCAGACTGGATCGCCATGGATTTGTTCTCACAGGCAGAGCATGACGAAGATGCGCAATCAATTCTGCTGTCACCAGATGCGGACTTCCTGAAACAGGTCAAAGCCTCAATCGAGAAGCTGCTGCCGACCATGGAACGTGCAGCAATGATCGAAACATCATTGAATAATCGTGGCGCATTGATTCATGTGCGTGATATGGAAGAGGCCATAGAGGTTTGTAACTTTATCGCTCCGGAGCATCTTGAGTTATCCGTTGATGAGCCGATGGCCATGGCCAAGAAAATTCACCATGCCGGTGCAATTTTTATGGGTCGATACACCCCTGAAGCGATTGGCGACTATTGCGCGGGACCCAACCATGTCTTGCCGACATCGCGAACTGCGAGATTCAGTTCACCTCTGGGCGTATATGACTTCCAGAAGCGCTCCAGCCTGATTCAGGTGTCTGAACAAGGTGTGCAGCAGCTGGGTAGAATTGCTTCTGTAATGGCGCGTGGTGAGTCATTGACGGCACACGCACGCTCTGCTGAATATCGTCTTAAGGACTAGGTCAAGGCTATGAGCCGTTTTTGGAGTCGTATCGTTCATCAACTCGACCCTTATGTTCCTGGGGAACAACCGCGCGGCAGTAATCTGGTCAAGTTGAATACCAATGAAAATCCTTACGGACCATCGCCAAAGGTACTGGAAGCGATTCGACTTGGCGTCAGTGACCGGTTGCGACTTTATCCGGATCCGGCTTCACAGACATTAAAACAGGCGATTGCTGATTATCATGGCATTCTGCCTGAACAGGTTTTTGTTGGTAATGGTTCAGACGAAGTGCTGGCGCATGTGTTTCACGGGCTTTTAAAGCACGACTCACCGATATTATTTCCGGACATTACCTACAGCTTTTATCCGGTCTATTGTCAGCTTTACCAGATCGATTATCGTAGTGTTCCGCTGACCGATGATTTCAGGATTGATGTCGCTGATTATGCACAAACCAACGGCGGCATTATCTTTCCAAATCCCAATGCGCCCACCGGCTGCCTATTGTCGCTGGAAGCGATTGAAACACTGCTGAACACCCACAAAGACAGTGTGGTGGTGGTTGATGAAGCTTATATAGACTTTGGTGGTGAGTCGGCAATAGCACTCATTGACCAGTATCCGAATTTGCTGGTGACACAAACCTTGTCAAAGTCACGCTCGCTGGCAGGTATGCGAATTGGCTTTGCTGCGGGCCATCCCGATCTCATTGAAGCATTGATTCGAGTCAAAGACAGTTTTAATTCTTATCCACTGGATATGCTGGCCTCAGCTGCCGGTGTGGCAGCATACGAAGACAAGGCCTACTTTGAACAGACATGTCAGAAAGTCATTCACAGCCGTGAAAAGTTAACGACTGGTCTCACAGAAATGGGCTTTGAAGTTCTGCCATCAGCGGCAAACTTTGTATTTGCACGTCACCCAAGTCACGACGCACAGTCACTGGCATCAGCGCTCAGGGCAGAAGGTGTGATTGTCAGGCATTTTAAAAAGCCCCGGATTGATCAATTCCTGCGTATCACCGTGGGCACAGAGTCAGAAAACCAGCTGTTGTTGAGTGTTCTCGATACGCTGGTTTAATTGTCGTTTCGAATAGCCAGTAGCTCCAACAGTCTCAGCCGTTCCGTTTCATATTGCAGCTCAAGCTGCTCGAGCTCGTTTTGTTGATTGGCGATGGTCACCTGGTTGTGGTTGATTTCCTGTTCCAGCGCTGATATTCGCCTTTTCAGGTTGTCACTGACCGGACGGCCACTGAGTTCGGATTCAGCAGCCAGGCGTTGTTGTTCTCGTAATTGGTTTTCCAGTTTTGGAAGTGTCGCCTGAAGCCGTTCGATGCGTTGTTGTCTGTGTTGCAGATCCGTATCTCTGACCGAGATCAGTTCAGCTTCTGACTGGTAGGTACTTAACAGGTTTCGATCATAAATTCGCTGGAGTCGACGCGCTTCAGCGGCTTCTCTTGCGGATAATTCTGCCTCGGCTCGCTGTGCTGCTGCCTCTCGTTCAAGACGCTGTTGCTCTGCCCGTTCGGCTTCAGTGAGCACCGGCGGCACACGCTCAATCAAACGCATGGTGTTTTCATCAAGGATGTCGTAGCCTTTTGGCGCAATATGGGGTGGTAGACTGCGACTCAGCGTGGTTGTGCCATCCTCGTCGATAAATCGATATAGTGGAGCAGCGGTCACAGACAAGCTAAATAGACTCAGGGCTGTGATCAAAGAGAGGATGCGAAGTGAGCTGTTCATCAATAGAAGAGATCTGTTAGTTGAGTGTTATAGACCAATTTATCCTGTTTTTAATTTCTTTGATAGCCAATACCTTTTCGGCATTCAGCGGAGGAGGGGCAGGACTCATCCAGTTCCCGCTATTGATATTTCTGGGTTTAAGTTTTTCGGTGGCGCTGGCGACCCATAAAGTCGCCAGTGTTGCGCTGGGTTTGGGCGCTGCGATTCGCTATTGGCGCTCCAGTCGGCTTGAACGCGAGTTTGTACTGCTATTGCTGTTTGCTGGTTTACCGGGTGTGGTATTGGGTGGGCTGCTGATTTTGCATGTGCCTGACCGTGCCGCTGAGATTTCACTGGGCTTGTTGACCGGTAGCCTTGGCATTTATTCGATATTCAAACCGCAACTTGGTCAGCAATACCAACCTAAAAACCGGCAGCGTAAACAGTTTCTTCAGGGTGGTACTGTCCTATTCCTGCTGGGTGTTATCAATGGTTCGCTGACTTCTGGAAGTGGCTTGTTTGTGACAATCTGGCTGATCTTGTGGTTTGGTATGGATTATCAGCGTGCGGTTGCCTACACGCTGATTATGGTGGGCTTATTCTGGAATGGAACGGGCGCGATTACGCTGGGGATGCTGGCTGAAATCCGTTGGGATTGGCTGCCTGCGTTGCTGGCAGGTTCACTTTTGGGCGGTTATCTGGGCTCACATCTGGCTATCAAGCATGGCAATCGCTGGATTAAACGTGCTTTTGAGGTGATTACCTTGTTGATTGCGATCAAATTAATCGCGGGTTAGACGCCGTATTCTGCTCGGTAAGCTTTAACGGCTGGCAGCGTTTCAACCGGCAAACTTGAGTCCTCAGCCAGATAGCGCAGCAGATCATCAAGGTTGATAATGCTAATCACCGGAATCCCATGTTGTTGTTCAACTTCCTGTATTGCTGACATTTGTCCTTTGCCACGCTCTTGGCGATCCAGAGCGATGACCACCCCAGCAGGCTCAGCACCTGCTGCGCGAATGATCTCCACAGACTCCCGGACGGAGGTTCCCGCCGAAATCACATCGTCGATAATCAATACTTTGCCGTTGAGTGGTGCACCGACCAACTGTCCGCCCTCACCGTGATCTTTGGCTTCTTTGCGATTAAATACATAGGGCACATCACGCTGATGATGATCCGCCAAGGCGACGGCGGTAGTTGAGGCAAGCGGAATGCCTTTGTAGGCCGGACCAAACAGCACATCAAAGGCAATGCCTGATTCAACAATGGTTTGTGCGTAGAAGCGTCCAAGGCGAGCCAGGCTGGCACCACTGTTGAACAAGCCACTATTAAAGAAATATGGACTGATACGACCTGATTTAAGCGTGAACTGACCGAAACGCAATACGCCAGTGGAGAGTGCAAAGTCGATAAATTGCTGTTGGTAGGCTTTCATGAATTCTGCTTTTGAATGTGATAGACGGCAATCTGTCCAAACAGATTAGGTAATAATCTTATGCCCAGCGTGTCCTTATGGGCATGATTGACGATGCTGCGATTGATGATTTCCAGATGCTTGTCAGCACACATTTTTTCGAAGTCAGCAATGGTACACAGGTGAATGTTGGGCGTGTCGTACCAGGCATTGGGCAGGCTTTTCGAGACAGGCATTTTGCCATTAATGCTCAATTGCCAGCGGCATAGCCAGTGACCAAAATTGGGAAAGCCGATGATGCCTTGTTTGCCGACACGCATGATTTCATCCAGCAAAAAGTCCGGTCTGGCCATTGCCTGAAGCGTTTGCGACAGAATGACAAAATCAAAACTCTGATCGGCAAATAACGGTAGACCCTCATCCAGATCGGCTTGAATGACATTGACACCCGAAGCGATACACTCAGCAAAGTTGCCATTATCGATTTCCAGTCCATAGCCACTAATACCTCGCTGCTGCAGGTGTTTGAGCAGCGTGCCGTTGCCACAGCCCAGATCCAGTACCCGAGCACCATCGGGGATCCAGTCGCTGATAATTTGCAAATCTATCCGCAGACTCATGCTGAAGGCACCTCAGAAGCGATTTTTTTCATGTAACTGCCAAAAATTTCCATATAGCGCGTGATGGGCATCAGGAACGCATCATGCCCCTGATTGGCTTCTATTTCTGCGTAAGTCACATGTTTGCCGGCTTTAATCATGGCATTGACGATTTCTACCGAACGCAGCGGTGAAAACCGCCAGTCGCTGGTAAAGGAAATCACCAGACTGCGTGCCTGAATCGAAGCGACTGTGGCAGTCAGGTCATCATTGAAATCACGTGCAGGGTCGAAATAATCAAGGGCTTTGGTCATTAAAAGATATGTATTGGCATCAAAGCGACCGACAAAACTGGAGCTTTGATAGCGCAGATAACTTTCGATTTGAAATTCGACATCGTAACCATATTGCAGTGCGCCACTGCGCAATTCACGACCAAATTTCTGGCCCATGGCTTCGTCAGACAGATAGGTGATGTGACCCAACATGCGAGCCAGGCCAAGGCCTTGTGCCGGGATGGTGTTGTGCTCCGCATAGTGACCCTCATGAAAGTCAGGATCAGATTTGATGGCGGTACGGGCAACCTCATTAAAGGCTATATTTTGTGCAGACAATTTAGGCGCGGCGGCAATAATCAACACATGGCGCAGTCGATCCGGCAGGCTGATAGCCCATTGTAATGCTTGCATGCCACCAAGACTGCCACCCACTACCGCAGCCCATTGTTGTATGCCGAGGTGATCAGCCAATACGGCCTGACTGCGCACCCAATCTGCAACCGTGACAATCGGGAAATCAGGACCATACAGGCGTCCCGTTTCAGGGTTGATGGTATTGGGGCCGGTCGACCCCTTACAGCCACCCAGATTGTTCGGGCAGACAACAAAAAAATGATTGGTATCTATCGGCTTTCCGGGTCCTATCGCACTGTCCCACCAGCCAGGTTTGCGATCCTGCATGCTGTGATAACCCGCAGCATGGTGATCACCAGATAGCGCATGACAGATCAGTATCGCGTTGCTTTTCTCCTGGTTGAGCGTGCCGTAGGTTTCGTAGATCAGATGATAGTTGTTGAGTGTGCGCCCACAGTCTAGCTGCAGTGGTTTGTCCACATGCAGTGTGGCGGGTGATACCAGGCCGACCGAGTCGGCTGGCAATGTGTCCGGCATGGTGTTCTATTCCCGAAATAAATGACAAAGTCTAATGTCAGCAGGATCCCAGTGCAATAAAGTCACAGGCCAAGCAACAGTAATGGCAGTACCAGCATGTGCAGCAATTGCAAACCTATCACCACGACCAGAGGTGTCAGATCCAGCCCGGAAGTGGACGGCATTTTTTTTCTGACCGGTTCCAGCAGCGGTGCATTGAGTCGACGAATCAGGTTAGCCGCCGGATTATGACTGCCGGGAGGCGTGATCCAGCTCAATACCACTTCAATCAGGATAGTGACGGTGAACAGGGTGATAAACAGTGAGAAAATCTCGGCAATCGAACGTTGAATCAACGCCATAGGGCCGAGCAAGTAACCAAAAAGCATCGACACCAGAAGTAGTTTTATCATGGTGACGATAATCAGCAGTACCAGTGTGGCCGTATCCAGTCGGCCAATTGCCGGGATAAAGCTTCTCAGCAAGTTTAATGGTGGCTGGGTAAAACGAACGATGAATTGTGAGATGGGATGATGATAATCCCAGCGTGCCCATGGCATCAGCAATCTCAATGCCAGCAGGATCATGTACAGAAAGAATGCGGTTTCAATCAGAAACACCAGGGGATTGGTGAAATAATTATTGCTCATGGTCCTGTCCTAGTTGATCGGCGAGTTCTCTGGAGCGCAAAGCTGCAGCCACCATAGCATTTTCAAACAAACCTGTGAGTCCACCATCTTGAAGTTCATGAATAGCCCGCTCGGTAGTGCCACCAGGTGAGGTCACTTTTTGTCGCAATGTCGCCGCGTTATCACCGCTTTCAAGTGCCATTTTAGCTGCGCCGAAAGCTGTTTCCAGGCAAAGCATTCTGGCTGTGTTTTCATCCAGTCCAAGTCGTTTGGCAGCGGATTCCATTGCTTCCATGACCAGGAAAAAATAAGCGGGACCGCTACCGGACAATGCTGTGACGGCGTCCATGTGCTGTTCATCATCCAGCCAGATTGCGAGGCCAACAGCGCGCATGATGCCTTCGGCCAGCTCTCGTTGATCATGACGGGTATGACTGTTGGCAAACAAGGCGGTGGCTCCGGCCTGAACCAGTGAAGGCGTATTCGGCATGGTGCGGACGATAGCGGCATCAGCGTGCGCAAGCCAACGGCTGATGGCATTCAGCCGAATACCCGCCGCAATCGATATCAGCAGACACTCCGGTTTCCAGTGGGTACCAAGCGATCGAACCACCGATTGCATTTGTTGTGGTTTCACGGCCAGTACAACGACATCAGCATCTTTGATGGCCGCGACGTTATCCTGATAGATGTTGACTGAGTAACCGGCTGCTAGTGAGTTGAGTGTTTCACTGTTGGGATCTGCGACTCGAATCTTGTTGGCAGGGAAGCCGTTGGCAATGAGACCGCCGATCAGACATCGAGCCATGTTGCCGCCGCCGATAAAGCTGATGATGCATTCTTTCATAATCAAACAGTTTTCCTGAATAAAACGGGTTGTCTGGCTGCGCTGATTATATAACGAGTCAGCTAATTTGGCGGTTTCGTTCGCCGAACAATGCGGTTCCTATGCGTACCATGGTGCTGCCTTCCTGAATTGCGATGGGCATGTCACCAGACATACCCATGGACAGTGTATCGACATCCGGGGCCAGCGTTTTCAATTGTTCGAATAATGCGCGTGCCTTCTGAAAACTCTGCCGCTGCTGTTCATCACTATCGTGTTGCGCCGGGATGATCATAAGCCCTCTGAGTTTGAGTTGCTTCAGTGGCAAGATGGCTGTCACCAGGGCGTTCAGTTCATCGGCAGCGATGCCTGATTTAGTATCTTCTTCATCAATGTTGATTTGAATGCAGATATTGAGTGGTGCTGCACTGGGATCACGCTGATCATTCAGCCGCTGTGCAATTTTCAATCTGTCCACACTGTGCACCCACTGAAAATGCCCTGCAATATCGCGCGTTTTGTTGGACTGGATTGGGCCAATGAAATGCCACTCAATAGATAAATCAGCGAGTTGCTCTATTTTATCGAGAGCTTCCTGAAGGTAGTTTTCACCAAAAGCCTGCTGCCCGGCCTCGGCAAGCTGCCTGAGCCTTTCAGCGGGCCAGGTTTTACTCACAGCCAGCAGTTTGACACTGCCTTCAGGTCGGCCAGCCTGTTGTTCAGCATCACGAATTTGCTGAACAATGGTACTAAGTCTCTTTTTTATCTCTGTCATGTTGCAAGCCTTGGGTTGGCGCGCTACTTTATAACTTTGCGGTTTCAGTGGATGGCCGCTACAGCCAACACCAGATTAGGGGATGTGAATGGATATTACTGAATTGCTGACGTTTAGTGCAAAGAACAAAGCCTCTGATCTGCATATCTCCTCTGGTGAGCCTCCGATGATTCGTGTCGATGGCGATGTCAAGCGGATCAACCTGCCGCCGATGGAGCACAAAGAAGTCCACGCGATGATTTACGACATCATGAACGACAAGCAGCGCAAGGACTTTGAAGAATTCCTCGAATCGGATTTTTCATTTGAAGTGCCTGGACTTGCAAGATTTCGTGTCAATGCTTTCAATCAGAATCGCGGCGCAGCAGCGGTATTTCGGACAATTCCTTCCACGGTTCTGACGCTGGAACAGCTGGCTGCACCCGATATATTTAAGCAAATTGCGGATAATCATCGGGGTATCGTGTTGGTTACCGGACCGACTGGCTCAGGTAAATCTACCACTCTGGCAGCGATGATCGACTACCGAAACGAGAAGGATAACGAACATATCCTGACCATTGAGGATCCAATTGAGTTTGTCCACAAAAGTAAAAAATGTCTGATCAACCAGCGTGAGGTGCATCGCGATACGCTGGGTTTTAGTGAAGCCCTGCGTAGCGCGCTTCGTGAAGATCCCGACATTATCCTGGTCGGTGAGTTGCGTGATCTGGAAACCATCCGCCTGGCACTGACGGCGGCTGAAACCGGTCACTTGGTGTTTGGCACGCTGCACACATCATCGGCAGCCAAAACCATCGACAGGATTATCGACGTGTTTCCAGCCGCCGAGAAAGATATGGTGCGTTCCATGCTGTCCGAATCGCTCAGGGCGGTCATCTCCCAGACGCTTCTCAAGAAAGTCGGCGGGGGACGCGTCGCGGCGCATGAAATCATGATTGGAACACCGGCAATTCGTAACCTGATTCGTGAAGACAAGGTGCCGCAGATGTACTCTGCCATTCAGACGGGTGGTGCCTTGGGCATGCAAACGCTGGATCAATGTCTGCAGGATTTGGTACGCAGACAACTGATTACCAAACATGAAGCACAACCGCGAGCGGTGAACAAAGATCTGTTTCGTTAGCAGCGGTTGATCTTTTTCGGCATGACTAGTCAGCTTCCAGTCGGTGTCTGCAGGAAAAGAAATGAGTGTCTCAAGCCTATGAGCAGGAGCTTATTCTGCAGCTTGGCAATAACTATATAGAATGAGTGAACCGCCTGAAGCGATGGCGATGAGCGATCACAGACCCAGGAGTTGTCATGGACATTATTACTATTCTTAAGGCCGCGACCAAGCATGGCGCTTCCGATATTTTTATCACTTCTGGTCGGCCTGCGACACTCAAAGTCAGCGGCCGGATGGCCACTTTGTCTCAAGACCCTTTAAACGATGAGCAGGCTCGAGAACTCGTGCTCAGCACCATGACAGACGAGCAGAAAAAAATCTTTGAGCGGGAAAAGGAATGTAATTACGCCATTGATACCAAAGGTGCAGGACGATTTCGTGTCAGTGCGTATTATCAACGCAGTCGCATTGCCATGGTGCTTCGCCTGGTTAAGGACACAATACCGACTATCGAAGAGTTACACGTACCTGAAATCATCAAGGAACTGGCGATGACCAAACGCGGTTTGGTGATCTTTGTCGGTGCCACCGGTAGCGGTAAATCCACCACGCTGGCTGCGATGATTGGTTATCGCAACCAAAACAGCACAGGCCACATTTTAACAATTGAAGATCCCATCGAGTTTGACCACAAACATGCCAGTTGTGTAGTCACTCAACGGGAAGTGGGCATTGATACCGAATCCTATGACATCGCCTTGAAAAACTCGCTGCGTCAGGCACCCGATGTCATCATGATTGGTGAAATTCGATCTCGCGATACTATGGACTATGGGGTAGCGTTTGCCGAAACCGGGCATCTCTGTCTGTCTACCTTACACGCTAATAATGCCAATCAGGCGATGGACCGGATTATCAACTTTTTCCCTGAAGATCGTCACAAGCAACTGTTTCTTGATTTGTCTCTGAACCTTAAAGCTGTAGTCGCGCAACGCCTGATCCGCAAGAAAGATGGCAGTGGCCTCACGGTTGCTGTCGAAGTCATGCTCAACACACCTTTGATCGGCAGTCTTATTGAAAAAGGACGGGTATCAGAAATCAAAGACGTCATGAAACGCTCAACAGAACTCGGAATGCAAACCTTTGATCAAGCTGTTTATGATTTGTACAAGGCTGGCGAAATCACTTACGAAGATGCACTGAAAAATGCCGATTCAGCCAATGAGGTTCGTTTGATGATCAAACTTGGCGCGGAAGCAGGCGAGTTGCCTCAGGATCCGGACATGCCAACGCTGGCAATTGAGGTAGATGACAATTCTGTCATCGGTCGGATATAACCACACACAAAAAAGGTCAATAAGGCTTACGATTTAATCTGTTAGACACTGAAATTAATTCGTAATATCATTGTGTGCAATCCTGTGTCTGTGGCGCAGGGCCTGCGGATAGGTGTTCAGCAGGTATAAGAAGTTTTCAAAAGCCATTAACCAAGGAACTTGTCTATGAATCTATTCACCAAAATGACAGCAGCCGTGCTCAGCCTCGGCCTGTTAGCGGGCTGTGCTGGCCCAAACCAGCGTAGTAGTGATAATTATCTTCTCTGTTCAGCCGCCGGTGCTCTGGTGGGTGGTGCTGCAGGTGCCGCAACATCAAGCAGCAGTGGTCAAGCTGCCGCTGGTGGCGCAATTGTGGGTGGTATGCTGGCGCTGCTGCTTTGTCCTAACGACAAAGTCGAAGCTGCACCCGTAGTAGAAGAAGCTCCTGTAGTTTGTGAAATCGAACCAGTTCCAGGTGCTCTGCTTGATGCACGTGGTTGTGCAATGGATTCTGACGGCGACGGCGTGGTTGATGGTATTGATCAATGCCCTGGCACTCCAGCTGGTGTTCAAGTAGACAGCGTTGGTTGCCCGCTTGACAGTGATGGCGACGGTGTACCTGACTACCGTGATCTGTGCCCAGGCACTCCACAAGGCATGATGGTTGACAAAGACGGTTGCCCGATTAAGGACACTGTGCTGCTGTCACTGACTGGCGTAACTTTCGAGTTCGACAGTGCTAAGCTGACACCTGCTGCAGAACGTACCCTCGGCCAAGCCGTGACTGCTCTGAGAGATACAGACGAGCGTGTTGAAGTACGTGTTGAAGGTCACACCGACAGCGTTGGTAGCGCAGACTACAACCTGCGTCTGTCACAACAACGCGCCGAGTCAGTGGTTGACTATCTGGTAAGCCAAGGCATTACCCGTCACCGTCTGATCCCTGTCGGTATGGGTGAAGGCTACCCAGTTGCTGACAACACCACAGCTGAGGGACGTGCTCTGAACCGTCGTGTTGAGTTTATCGTCAACAACTAATCAACACCGACTGCAAAACAAAAAAGGCCCTGAAAAGGGCCTTTTTTTTTTGCCTATATTCACAAAACATTCATTGGCTGTTTCACGAACAGCAAACGCTTTTCATTTGAGGTTCACAATAAATCTGATCGCAGAACAGTGTTGATCAAGTGTGCACTCGATGAATAACTTAGTTGTGGTGGTCCCGAATATCCACAATTAACGGGTGCACGTTTCGATGAAGTAGATGCTATCGAAACAAAAACTCAGAGGGATGTATATCAATTTATACCCCTTCTTTGAATATGTTTCGCAATCATATTGCCCACAATTTTATTGTGTTGAATGTTTGTGTCGCGTCATGCACAATCGGTCAACACTGACGAAGAAGAACATAAACATGGATAGATTGATGAAACACTTGCCGGCTCTAGTGATGGCTGTCGGCTTCTGCACGGTTGTGTCTGCTGAAACAATGATAGATATGCAGATTCACAATCATCTCCAACAACCGCTTCCCGGTGCAGTGATTGAAATTGAAGTTACTGAACCAGAGGCGCGTTCCTCAACATTGCATATCATCGATCAAGTGAACAAGGCATTTGTGCCAGAGTTTTTGGTTATTAAAGCCGGCGATGAAATTGATTTTCCCAACAGTGATAACATCCGTCATCACGTCTATTCATTCTCTGAGGCTAAAACTTTTGAGTTACGCTTGTATGCGGATCGGCCAGAAAGACCTGTAGATTTTCCCAATCCTGGTGTTGTTCTCATTGGTTGCAACATCCATGATTCGATGATTGGATACATTTATGTGGCGAACAGTCGAAATGTCGCTGTATCCGATGAGACTGGTCGGGCCAGGCTCAGTGTGCCTGAAGGCCTTGAAGCCGTGACTGTGACCATCTGGCATCCCGAGCAGAGTTCCAGCCCTGAACTGCGCAGGACAGAAAAATTCACTCAAGATGATCTGACTGCTCTTATTAGCCTCTCTGTTGAGACACTTGACGTGCTTCCTGCTAGAGATACCTTCGGTGACAAATTCAGCAGCGTTCAATAGTCATGTCTGGAGCCAAACACAAGACACTGGCAGACATTGTAATGCTGTTTGCCATTGCTCTATTAATTGTGGCGACACTGATGATTCAGCTGGCCACATGGCGTTCGGCCGACAACTTCAATAAAGTTCAGATCCAAAAGAAAATAGATCAAGCGCATCACGTATATCATCAATATATCGAGTCGCGCAATGCGACGTTAAGCGCGGCTTCAAGAGTTTTAATCAATGATTTTGGCTTTCGGCAAGCTGTGATGACTGCTGATGCGGATACGCTGGCCAGTATGCTGGAGAACCATGGGCAACGCATTGGCGCGGATTTGATGGTGATTGTGGATTTGCAAGGAGAAGTCGTCGCAAGCACCGCTATCCACGAGAATGCAATCTCCGGTGCTGCGTCCTTGAGAAACGCTTACCAAAACCCCGGAAAGGAAATACTGCTTCCGCTGTCTGGGAGTCTCTATCAGGTTGTGGCCTTACCTGTGTATGCGCCACGATTAGTGGCCTATTCCTTGGTCGGATTCAGGGTTGACCGGACTTCAGTGTTGGAGTTACGACGCTTGACCGGTCTTGAAATCAGTGTGTTTGCAGATCCTGAGATTCGTCTGACATCGCTACATGAAGATTTTCCAGATGGTGTGCGTCAATTTCTTGCAAACAGCACAAGTCCTCTATTTTTTTGGCAAAGACCTCGATTTCACAACAGCACATTGGAGGATGAGGCGGTCCAAATCTGGCTGAGCTTCGATCTTGCTGAAATCTATGACGAGTATGACAACCTGATGTGGAAAATCATGGTTGTCACGCTGTTGATTCTGCTGTTTTCTGCGTTAGCCAGTAAGTATTTCGCACGCACCTTGACCCAACCCCTGCAATTCCTGGCTGATTGGGCGAGTGCGATGTCCAGAGGGCAATACAAACTCGTTGAGGCCGAACCAAAATTCAGAATACTCGAATTATCGTCACTGTTTAGCTCTTTCCGAAGCATGGCATGGGAAATTAGTCATCGGGAAGATGAGATTCGTTATCGTGCTGAACACGATATGCAAACAGGTCTGCTCAATCGACTAGCGGCATTTGAGTTGATGGATAGTTATGCCAATCAGCAAAGCAGTTTTGCGTTGGTTATGATTTCACTGACCAACTTTAGAGACTTTAATGATCGGTTTGGTCCAGAGTTTGGTGATGATTGCCTGAAACATTTTTCTGAGCGGTTGACGACCTTTTGCACCCAAACCGATGAGTTTGTTGCTCGATATGACGGTATTCAGTTCATTGCTGTGTTGAATACCAGCAGCGAGGATTTACGTAGCAGAATTGATGTGATGCATCACACTCTGAGTAAGCCGTATCTTGTCTCCGGCCTTCAAGCTCGGTTCAAACTGTCTTTTGGTTGTGCTCTGTGTCCAGAAGACGGCTTTTCCGCTGAGGTATTGTTGCGACGAGCCACAATAGCGCTCGAAAATGCTCGACGTCACGGCCTGCCATTGAAATTCTATCAACAAGGCAATGATGAAGCCTACTTACGCCGTCTACGTCTGGTCGATGAATTGGGACAAGTGCTTGAACGAGGCGGAGATCAACTCTATCTGGTCTATCAACCAAAAATGGATCTGATGACCAATAAAGTCATGGCGGTAGAGGCCTTGACGCGTTGGCAACATCCGGATGAGGGGTTTATTTCGCCCGATTTATTTATCGAACTGGCAGAGCAGTCGGGGCTAATCAACCGTTTAACAGAGTGGGTCTTCGAAACGGTATTTTTACAGCTGCAGACATGGCAGCAAGCGCGTATTGATCTCGAAGTGGCGGTGAATGTTGCCGCGACCAGTTTTTCCTCTCCTGATTTCAGTTATCGTCTGCTAAATCAACTCGCTGCCAGCACTCAATCACGCGAGGGAAGCCAGCGAGCGCCGCTATCCCTTGAGTTGACAGAGCGAGACATCCTCTCAAACAAAGAAATTGGGCTGGCTAATATTGACCGGTTAAGAAATAACGGCATCAAAGTGGCAATAGACGATTATGGGCTTGGTGAATCATCCCTGTCTCAACTCAAATCTTTACCCGTTGATGAATTGAAACTCGACAAAAGTTTTATTCTCAACCTGGACAGCTCGGTTCGAGATCAAATGATCGTTAAATCCACTATTCAGTTGGCCCATGATCTCAACCTTAAAGTGGTCGCCGAAGGTGTAGAGAATAAGGCAAGCCTCGCACTGCTCCGAGCGATGGGCTGTGACTCAATTCAAGGGTATTACCTATGCAAGCCGATTGTGGCAGATGAAATAACTCGATGGATGGAACAATATGCGTATCTTGATCATCTTTAGCCTGATGTGGGCTGGCTCAATCGCTCATGCTGCAGATGGGAAGCTGATTGCCACGCCAGGGGTATCCCAAATCGAAGGCAGTGCTGGCGGCGGCATAGTGCCATGGGCACAACTCGCGGGGTATGCCTCTCGTGATGAAATTGCCGGTAATGTATTTTGCAGTCGAGGCGACGTCAGTGACTATCGGCTGGATGTTTGTGGAGCCCAAGCTAATTTTTACGACCGGGTTGAGTTCTCAGTTGCCAAGCAGCGCTTTCGCATCAATGCAGCTGATCTAACCATTCGTCAGGATGTTTTTGGTATTAAAACCAGAGTCTATGGCGACCTTGTTTATTCACGTTTCCCTCAGGTGAGTCTGGGTGTTATGCACAAGCGCCTTCGGGATGATGAAATCGCCAACGCGCTCGGTGCCAAGCGTAGTCATGGAACGGATTTTTATGTTGCGGCCAGTAAACTCCATCTGGGCGCTTTTGCGGGGTACAACTGGCTATGGAACTTGACGGCACGGCACACTTCGGCCAATGAACTAGGTATTTTGGGACACGGAGGCTCTGACCAGGGACGGCGATTACAGTTGGAGGCCTCAACAGCGGTACTGTTGGGAAGGCATGTAGCCGTCGGTGTCGAATATCGACAAAAACCAGATAACCTTGGTTTGGGTGAGGACGACTGGAAAGACATCTTTGTTGCCTGGATTCCAAATAAACATCTCAACGTAACCGCGGCATGGCTGGATCTGGGTGACATAGCCGGTGCTAAAAATCAGCGCGGCTGGTATCTGTCAGTTACCGGGAATTTCTGAAATGAATAAACTACTTTTTACTACTGTGTTATTGGTAGTTTCAGCCTGTTCGCACCACAATTCAAACGCCAGCTTGTATCAACAATTAGGAGAGCAAGAGGGTATTGAGGCGATCGTAGAAGCCTTCATCAACCAAATTGGTAATGACGAGAGAATCTTTGCTTATTTTGCTGACACTCATGTCAGTCGTTTCAGGGATAAGCTGATCTTGCACTTCTGCGATATCAGTGATGGCCCCTGTGTTTATGATGGCGATAACATGGTCGATATTCATACCGGAATGAACATTACAGAAGGCGACTTTAATCACACGGTAGATTTGCTCATTGCGGCGATGAATGAGGTGGGCGTCAGTCATCGGGTGCAAAACCGGTTGCTTGCCCGACTGGCCCCGCTTCGGGATGAAATGATTTATATCTGAGTAGACATTAGAAATGGCGCGCCTGACAGGAATCGAACCTGTGACCTTCAGCTTCGGAAACTGACACTCTATCCAACTGAGCTACAGGCGCACACTGAGCCATGACGGCTCAGGTGGCGAATTATACGTTTTTTGTGTTTGGCATGCCAGCAATAATCAGGGCGCGCAGCCCCCAGACTTACGAGCTTGCAAAGTCCGATGGATTGATTTGTGGCAGTTTCCAAATGTCCTGATTGTATTCAGTCATGGTTCTGTCGGTAGAGAATTTCCCGCTGTTGGCAGAGTTCAGGATACTCATGGTGAGCCAGCGTTTTTTGTCGTGATAGGCGATGTCGACTTGTGCCTGTGCGTCGATATAACTTCTAAAATCAGCCACTGTCATCCATGGATCGTGAGGGCTGGTAAAAGCGTTAATGACATTATCAAAGCAGCCGGGTTCGAATTGATTGAAGTGGCCGCTTTCAAGCAGGTTCACCACACGCATCAGATCATTATCCGCAGCGATGATTTCTCTGGGTTGATAGTGATGGCGCATATCATTCACTTCCTGTTCGGTGAGACCAAACAGGAAGAAGTTTTCGTCACCCACTTCTTCAAGAATTTCGATGTTGGCGCCATCCAGTGTGCCGATGGTAATGGCACCATTCATCATGAACTTCATGTTGCCGGTGCCCGAGGCTTCCTTGCCTGCCGTGGAGATTTGTTCGGACAGATCCGCCGCCGGACAAATAACCTCCATCGCCGACACTTGGTAGTTTGGCAAAAACACTACTTTGAGCATATCGCCAACATCTAGATCGTTATTGACCACGTTGGCGACGTTATTAATAAGTTTGATGATGTCTTTGGCCATGGCATAGCCGGGAGCCGCCTTGCCTCCGAACAGCACACAGCGTTTGACCATGTCCTGTGTATCGCCACGTTTGATACGGTCATAGAGGTGAATGACATGCAGGATGTTGAGTAATTGGCGCTTGTACTCATGTATACGTTTCACCTGAATATCAAACAAGGCGTCTGGATTGAATTGCACACCACAGGCTTCTTCTACCAACGCCGACAGTCGTTGTTTATTGGCTCTTTTGGCTGCATGCCACTGTGCCTGAAAAGCTGGATCAGTTGCCAAAGGTTCAAGCTGGCGAAGTTGTGTAAGGTCGGTCAACCATGCATCGCCAATTTTGTCGCTGATAAGCGAGCTCAGGGCAGGGTTACACCAGGCCATCCAGCGGCGTTGGGTGACACCATTGGTTTTGTTGTTAAATTTTTCCGGCCATAGTGCGTAAAAATCGCTGAAAAGACCTTTTTTCAGCAGTTCCGAATGCAGGGCGGCGACGCCGTTGACAGAAAAACTGCCCACGATAGCCAGATGCGCCATGCGTACTTGTTGTTGATGGCCTTCTTCAATGATCGAAAGCCGTGCTAATCGTTCTTTATCTCCGGGCCAATGACTGGCGACTTCAGAGAGGAATCTTGCATTGATTTCGTAGATGATCTCAAGAATTCTTGGTAACAGACGACTAAACAAATTAACCGGCCAGCGTTCCAGCGCTTCAGGCAGCAGGGTGTGGTTGGTGTAGGCCATTGTGTTGGAAGTGATCTGCCATGCACTTTCCCAGTCGAGTTGATGTTCGTCCATCAGCAGGCGCATCAGCTCGGCAACGGCAACCGTTGGGTGGGTATCGTTTAGCTGGAAGCAATTTTTGTTGGCGAAATCACTGAAGTCATTGCCGTGAGCTGTGATCCAGTAATCAAGAATATCCTGAAGACTGGCTGAGGCCAGGAAATATTGCTGACGCAGCCTCAGTTCCTTGCCGTTTTCACTGGCATCGTTGGGGTAGAGCACCATGCTGATGTTTTCAGCTTCATTTTTAGCGGCTACTGCCTCAGTGTAGGAACCGGCGTTGAAGTCTTCCAGATTGAACTCATCAGTGGCGGCTGATTTCCATAGTCGCAGTTTATTGACAGTGCCATTTTGATAGCCTGGTACCGGGATATCATAGGGTACCGCAAGCACGTCATTGGTATTGACCCAGATAACACTCAAACTACCGTCAAGGTTGCGCTGATATTCGGTGTGGCCGCCAAATTTGACCCGTTGGGTAAATTCAGGACGTTCCAGCTCCCAAGGGTTACCGTCGCGCAGCCAATGATCGGGCATTTCAATTTGTCTGCCATTGTTGATGCCTTGCTGAAACATGCCGTATTCATAACGGATACCGTAACCAGTCACCGGCAGTTGCAAGGTCGCGCAACTGTCAATAAAGCACGCTGCCAGGCGCCCGAGACCGCCGTTACCAAGTCCAGCATCATGTTCTTGCTGCACCAGCTCCTCGAAGTCAATGCCCAGCTTGTGCATGGCTTCGGCGATATTTTTATTCAGATTCAGGTTGAGTGCCGCATTGCCCATAGCACGGCCCATTAGGAATTCCATTGACAAGTAATAGGCGTGTTTGCACTGTGAGGCCGCGTAGGCATGCTTGGTTTGTTTCATGCGAGAGAACAAGCGATCACGTATGGTCAGCGCCAGCGCATGAAATAAATAGTGTCCTGAGGCGCTGCCTTTATCCTGCGCGAGGTAGACACCGTAATATCGCTTGAAATCCTCGACCAGTGCCGAGGTTTCCATCGACAGTTCCTCGTTTTCAAACAGTTCGGGTTTTGGCGTAACTTTGCAGGCGTAGCGTGGTGTCATGACAAAAACATCCTATTGAGGTCTCTGCGTGGGCGACGCAGAGAGGGAGCAAATGGTCGGCATCGTTACCGGGAAACCGCGAGAAGCTGCGGGTGACTCTCCCGCACGCCATCAGCCTGTTGTCTGGCTGTCATGAGCTAACAGTAAAAACTTTCAGGGTCAGTCGTCAAGCGCCAATATTGAATACGCGATTCGTTCAGGATGCAGTTTCCTCAGCAGGTGCTTGTGTGGTGATGTCAAACCACTGATCGAGCACCTCAATGACCTGATCTCGACCAGATTTTTTCAGTGATGAAAACAATTGCACGCTGGCAGGCAGTTCGGCTTTTAAGAGTTGTTGTTTAACGGCATTGAGAGTCGATTTTCCTGCGCCATGACTGAGCTTGTCAGATTTGGTCAGTAAGATGTGTACAGGCAGGCTAGCCTGCTTGGCCCAGTTCAGCATTTGCAGATCAAACTCTTTGAGTGGATGTCGACTGTCCATCAGCAACACCAAGCCTTTAAGAGATTGTCGCGTTTCCAGATATTTCGCGAGCGTTTGTTGCCAGCGAAGCTTCATTTTTTCCGGGACTTTGGCATAACCATAGCCGGGCAGATCGACCAGCGCTCGCTGCGAATCCAGACGAAAAAAATTGATCATCTGGGTTCTGCCAGGCGTTTTACTTGTTCTGGCGAGCGCATTGATTCCGGTCAAGGTATTGATTGCGCTGGATTTTCCTGCATTTGAGCGTCCGGCAAAGGCTACTTCCATGCCATTATCTTCAGGCAGTTCTGACAGTTGGGTGGCACTACCATCATAAAAAGCATGCCGGTAAAGTTGGGTCATTGTGTATCACTCTATGGTGCAAAATTGACCGATTAAGAGTAGCATATCGGAAGTTTTATCGACCGAAAGTGTAATCAGGAATGACAATGAAAAAGTTGTTTATGGCAGCGCTGCTGTCCACGACACTCGGTGTGTCAGCTTCAGTAATGGCCGTGGGTAATCCACAAGCCGGTCAGGCAAAGGCAGAGTCTTGCGCAGCATGTCACGGCCCCAACGGCAACAGTCCAATGGACACCTTTCCCAATCTGGCTGGGCAAGCTGCCAGCTATATAGTCAAACAGCTTCAGGACTACAAGTCCGGTGCTCGTGACAACGCATTGATGTCTCCCATGGCCGCGGGTTTGTCTGACGAGGATATGGCGGATATTGCTGCTTACTACGCACGTCAAAAGCCTGCATTAGGTGCAGTCCCTGAAGATCTTGTCGAGCTGGGTGAACAAATTTACCGTGGCGGTAACCCCAACACGGGTGTTCCGGCTTGTATTGCCTGTCATGGCCCTTCAGGTCGTGGTATGCCAGCTGCAGCATGGCCTGCATTGTCAGGGCAACACACCGCCTATGTTGAGGAACAGCTACACGCATTTGCCAATGGTTCCAGAGACAACGATCCCAATGAGATGATGCGCGACATTGCCAAGAAGATGTCTGCTGAAGAGATCAAAGCTGTCTCGGCATACGTCCGCGGCTTGCATTAAGCCATCATCGCAACTCCAGACAGTTGCATGGTGTCACACCATGCGACTGTGTCTGACCTGTCAGGTCAAGACTGGCAATTAACTGCGAGCCTATGTCTGAAAAATCTAGTCTGAAATTTTTTGGGAAAAACAGTTTCCCACGTCGCTTACTCCGCTTCCTCGGCACTATGGAGTTGGCAATCACTCTGCTGATCACGCTCGCTATCGCTTCGGTGATTGGCACAGTGCTGCAGCAAAACCAGCCTTATACTGATTACCTGATCAAGTTCGGCCCATTCTGGTTTGAAGTATTCGAAAGCGTCGGTCTCTACGATGTCTACAGCGCCCCCTGGTTTTTGGTGATTTTGACGCTGCTGGTGATATCTACAGCTATCTGTGTCACACGTCACACACCTTCAATGCTCAAAGATATGCGTAACTTGCGGACACAGGTTCAACGCAAGTCACTCGCTTCAATGAAACACAACGAGCAATGGGCCAGCGCCGATGCACCCGCCACATTGGCTGCAAATTTTCAGCAACAACTCAAAGACGAAGGTTTTAGAACCCGGCTAACCGACAGAAACGGAGCGCTGCTGGTTTCTGCGATGCGCGGAGGCATTAACCGCCTTGGTTATTTATTGACACATATTGCGATTGTGGTGATCTGTGTCGGCGGATTGATGGATGGAAATTTGCCACTCAAACTGGCTGAATGGCGAGGCCAGATCCAAATTGAGACACGTGATTTACCGCTAAGCCAGATTCCCCAGGAAAGTCGACTCGCAGTCGGCAAACAGGCTTTCAGAGGCAGTGTGAGCATTCCTGAAGGCAGAAGTTCGGAAGTCGTTTTTCTACCGATGCGAGACGGTTATCTGGTTCAGGCATTGCCGTTCAGAATTGAGCTGGAAGAATTCCGGATTGAGCACTATGACAACGGCCAGCCCAAGTCTTTTGAAAGTGATCTGGTGATTCATGATCCGGAACTGGATGAACCGCTGAGACAAACAATCGCAGTGAATCATCCTTTGGTTCACAAAGGTTATGCCATCTACCAGGCAAGCTTTGCTGATGGCGGTTCAATACTTCAAGTGGAAGCATGGCCTTTTGATCATCGTGCGGGTGACCCGGTGATGTTGGATACCAAAGTTTTTGACAACCGAGATATGCGCTGGGGTGACCGACAGTATAGGCTTGAAATGACCAATTTCCGGCTGTTCAACATTAATCCAGATCCGACGGACGAAGAGCCGCGTCGTGTCAGAAACTACGGGCCAAGCATCGGCTTTATTTTGCGATCACATACCGGTGAGGCCACTGAATACGAAAACTATATGTTCCCAATTGAGCGTGAGGGAAGGAGATTTTACCTAAGTGGTGTGCGTGGCAGTCCGTCTGAAAATTTCAGTTATCTGCACTTACCGGCCGATGCCAATGATGGTGTGGAAGGTTTTATGGAGTATCTGGCGCGGCTCAGAGACAGAGAGCTGGTGGGTGAGATTGCCCAGATGATGACTCGGGATGCCCTGGCTGATTTGCCAGAGCCAGATGCTAATCTTGAGGAAAGCTTGCAACAAACCCTAATGACGCTGGTGGGCATGTTTGTGCGTGGTGGATTTGATGAGGTTCGCGAGTTTGTAGAAAACAGCTTACCTGAAATCGAACGTCAGACACTTGCACCTGCCTATCTGGGCATGCTCAGAGAAATGCTGGCGCGAGTCTATTTTGCCGGTGTTGAAGGGCATGAACTCGATAACACCGACAACCAGAATATTTTCTTCCTTCAGGATGCCGTAGATGCCATCGGCAGTCTGCCGCGTTATCACTCACCGGTGTTTTTGATGCTGCATGATTACGAACATATCCAGGCAAGTGGGTTGCAGATTGCCCGTGCGCCGGGTCAGTTCATTGTATATTTCGGTTCAGTTATGTTGATGGCGGGTTTATTTATTCTTTTTTACCTGCCTCAGCGAAGACTTTGGGTTTGGCTTGATGCAGAAGGTACCGGCAGCCGGGTCTTGCTGGCGGGTATGACAAATCGTAATCCAAGGGATTTTGATGGGTTCTTTGACGAGATTCAGCAACTGCTGAAACCCGACAAACGGGAACTCTGACTCGCCTGAATGTTCATAGCCAGTGCAGGCGCTGGCCTAATGTGAGTAGTTGCCAATGAGTGAAACAATTCGACAAAACCAAACGGATTCCCAATCCTGGCTAGCGGTAGGAGCATGGTGGACACTGCTTTTGCTGGCGACAGTATTTATCCTCGTCGCATATGGTGATCACCTCGATGTTTACGAAGTCACCATCCTCTTTATCACTGGTTTCAGCATGGCCTGGCTGGGTAAAGTCTGGCCGCCATTTCGTTGGCATGCACTGGCTGTAGCGATTCTCAGTCTGTTTGCCTTGCAGCGCTATGGCGGTGATTTGTCCATGGCACAACAGGATGGTTGGCTCAATTATATTCTCGCCAGCCAATCGGCTTTTATGTGGATGAGCGCTTTTTACATTGCGGCCACGTTTACCTATTTTGGCGGTTTAATTGCTCGCTCCGACTACACCCAGAAGCTGGGTAGCAGTTTTGCCTGGATCGCCACCACAATGGGGATGACCGGATTGATGGTGCGCTGGCGTGAATCGCATATGCTTGGCTCCGATATTGGTTACATTCCAGTCAGTAATCTCTACGAAGTATTTATTCTGTTTTGCGTCGTTACCGCGATGATTTATTTGTTTTACGAACGTCGCTACAAAACACGTGGTCTTGGTGGTTTTGTGATGTTGATCATCACAGCGGCGGTGATGTTCCTGTTGTGGTACGCCTTTGACCGTAATGCGCATGAAATCGAACCACTGGTGCCAGCATTACAGAGCTACTGGATGAAGATCCATGTACCGACCAACTTCATTGGTTATGGTGCATTTGCAATTGCAGCCATGATAGGCGTGGCCTATTTGCTGGTATCGTCACGTGCCGAGAAAAATCCACAGAGCCATTTTGTAAAATCCATGCCCTCTCTGGCTGCAATGGATGATTTGATGCACAAGTCAATTGCACTTGGCTTTGCCTTTTTCACGGTTGCTACCATTCTTGGTGCCTTTTGGGCTGCTGAAGCCTGGGGTGGTTACTGGTCCTGGGATCCCAAGGAAACCTGGGCGTTGATTGTCTGGTTGAACTATGCCGCATGGTTGCATATGCGCTTCACCAAAGGATGGCACGGTCGTCCGATGGCCTGGTGGGCAATTGTTGGCTTGTTTATTACCTTGTTTGCATTTCTCGGCGTGAACATGTTCCTGTCGGGATTGCACTCTTACGGTGGTTTGTAGTCGTTTCTTGTAAGGAAAACGGAATGAAAAAAATAATGAAATTCATGCAGACGGTAATGGGAGCTGGCTTGTTGGCGGCGTCAGTATCGCTAGCCACAGCAGCTGATTACGTTGAAGGTACGCACTACAAGAAAACGCCTGAACGTCTGGCCAAGTTTTCACCAGGTTCGACTGAAGTGGCCGTGTTGTTTTCTTACACCTGCCCGTTTTGTTTCCGCCTGGAGCCCTATTTGAAGCAGTGGGAAAAGGCGCTGCCTGAAGATGTGAATCTGGTTCATGTTCCAGCCATTTTCCGTGATAGCTGGCTGGAAATGGCGCGTGTGTTCTACGCCGCAGAGGCTACCGGTGATCTGGCAACGCTGCATCCAAAACTGTTCGATGCCATTCAGGTCGACAAGCGTCGTTTGGATACAGAAAAGTTGCTGCTGGACTTTGTTGCCGAGCAGGGTATCGACCGCGACAACTTTCTTAAAGTCATGAATTCAATGCCGGTGCGCAGTAAAGTTCGTCAGGCCTTGTTGGTCAGTCAAAATTCAGGCGTGGAGGGTGTCCCTTCAATTATCGTCAATGGTCAATATCGCACCGATGCGCCGATGGCGGGTGGCCTGGAAAATATGACCTCGGTTGTCGATTATCTGATCAGCAAATAGTTGCTGCAGCTGATACAAAAAAGCCGGCTTTGCCGGCTTTTTTTTGCCTACAAGGCCGCAGGTAATGATTGTATTGGATCACTGGTTGCCGGAGTGACCGGCGGGCTGTCAGCGCTGATTTGATGATGTAGCAAAATATCGTAGTAACGCCGAATATTATCGACATAGCGAACAGGCTCGCCGCCACGCGCGTAACCAAAACGGGTCTGACTGTACCATTTCTGTTTGGCAAGTAATGGCAAGTGTTCTCGCACATCTGTCCACAGGTCAGGATTGGCACCATTTTGTTCCGTCAGTCGGCGAGCATCTTCTAGGTGGCCCAGTCCGATATTGTATGCGGCCAACCCCAACCAGGTGAGATCCGGCTCACTGATGCGATCAGGTAGGCGACTTTTCATTTGTACCAGGTAACGAGCGCCTGCGAAGATACTTTCCTTGGGATCTTCACGGTTTTCGACACCCAGTTCGGTTGCAGTGGCCTGAGTGAGCATCATCAACCCCCTTACCCCTGTGGCTGACACAGCATTTGGATTCCAATGCGACTCCTGATAGGCAATCGCGGCCAATAACCGCCAGTCAAAACCATACATTTCGCCAGCTGCTTTGAACAAGTGATGAAATTGTGGCAAATGCGTTATCAGTCGCCGGTGTATTGCCCGAGTATCAACGTAATCAAAACGTCGAATGTGTCCGTAGTATTTCTCAATAAGCTTGTCCAGCTCGCCGTTTTCATCAAGATAGTTGAAAAAAGCAATCATTTCACGATGCAGCGTGCCGTCTTCTGAAGCGGGCATCATCCAGGCGAGTGGTTGTGGGTCAGAGATATCAAAGGCCACGCGTAACTCGGGAAACAGGGTCTGATTGGCGGCCAATTCATTCGAGTCTGCGACGGTGAAGTCGATCATTTCCAGTTGAACCAGTTCCAGCAGGGCGGAGCTGTCCAGTTCATGGTTCTCGGCCCAGTACAGGTCGGGAATTTCCTGACGTAACAGTTGCAGATTTTCAACATGACTGCTGTCGGCCACCACTTCAAGTATCCGGCCACCAAGCTCAGTAATATCTGAAGGTCGGCTGGTGCCAGCACGATAAACAAGCTGTTGAGTCACCTCATGATACACCGGGCCGAAACGATAACGTTGTCGGCGCTCGGGTGTCACAGTCAATCCGGCTGCGGCCATATCAGCCCGACCTTGTTCCAGCTGAGTCAGCATACTGCTGAGACTGTCTGGCACGATGATTTTCAAACGGACATTCAGGTAATCTGCAAACTGCTGGGCCAGCTCATATTCAAAACCGGCCAGCTGATCACCCTGGACAAAATAACTCGTCGGTCCATAACGACTTAAGACTCGCAGCTCGCCACGCTCCAGAATCTCCTCCAGATGCGGTTTGGCATCACTGCAAGCCACCAGAAGGCAGATTGTGACGATAAAGAAACCAAGCTTTTTCAACAATTAACTTCCGTAATTTTGACTGGGAACTATCACCTGTTGCACTCGTGATTGCCCAGTGAATTGCCAGACCTTCGACCTTATCACATCCGCTCGGTTTGACGGCTTTTTTGTCCGCATTGCCATGGCGAGCATCAGTCTGCTCATCAACACGAATGTCAAATCATCGGCTTGCTCGGTGGAGTTGATAAAGCAGCGGGCTTCCATCCGATGCCAGGATTAATCTTATTGTTTTTGTGGGATTATCTGTCAATTGAATTATAATTCACGCTTTTTTTGTAGGGACAAATAAGATGAAAGCACCCGAGCTTTTGTTACCTGCCGGAAGTCTACAACACATGCGTTATGCGTTTGCTTTTGGCGCAGATGCTGTCTATGCGGGGCAGCCACGCTACAGCTTGCGGGTGCGCAACAATGATTTTCATAAACTGGCGATAATGGAGCAGGGTATTCGCGAGGCGCATGCCGCGGGCAAGCAGTTTTTTGTGGCCAGTAACCTGATGCCCCACAATGCCAAAATAAAAACCTATATGGCTGATATGGAACACGTCATTGCCATGCAGCCAGATGCATTGATTATGGCTGATCCCGGTTTGATCATGATGGTGCGTGAGCGCTGGCCAGAGATGCCGATTCATTTATCGGTTCAGGCGAATACGGTGAATTATCAGGCCGTCAGGTTCTGGCAGAGTCTTGGCTTGACTCGGGTGATATTGTCTCGAGAGTTGTCATTGGATGAAATCGAAGAAATTCGCCAGCAATGCCCGGATATCGAGCTGGAGGTGTTTGTCCATGGGGCGCTGTGCATTGCCTATTCGGGCCGGTGTCTGCTGTCCGGTTACTTCAATCATCGTGATCCTAATCAGGGGACATGTACCAATGCCTGCCGATGGGATTACAAAACCCACGCCAGCGATCAGCAGGATGACGCGCCACAGAAAATTGATTTTGATGCCCTGTCAGCCATGCAGTCACAAAGTTTTTCTGACTGCGGTCAGCAACAGCGTCATCCATTAGCAGACAAGATATATCTTATCGAAGAAGCCAACCGTCCCGGCGAACTGATGCCGATTTTCGAGGATGAGCATGGCACCTACATCATGAACTCCAAGGATCTTCGCGCAGTTCAGCATATCGAGCGTTTGACCCGAATGGGTGTTGATTGCTTGAAAATAGAAGGTCGCACCAAGTCAATTTACTATGTGGCCAGAACAGCACAAATTTATCGAAAGGCAATTGATGATGCACTGGCTGGACGCAGTTTTGACCCAACGCTGATCAGTCAGTTGGATAACCTGGCTAATCGAGGCTACACCGATGGTTTCTACCAGCGGCATCCCACTCAGGAACAGCAGAACTATCTGCATGGTTATTCCAGTCAGTTACGTCAGCAGTTTGTGGGTGAGGTAGTGGCCTATGATGCCGATAACCAGCGTCTTGAAATTGATGTGCGCAATCAATTCTCGGTCGGTGATTCCCTGGAGATGATTTGTCCGGAGGGTAATATCAGTTTTTCTGCTACTCAATTGTTTGATCAGCAAGGACAAGCCATTGAGCGCGCCGCGGGCAGTGGCCATCGTGTGAGTTTGCCTTGGCAACAACCATGGCAGGGGCCAGGTTTGCTGGCAAAATCGCTTAACGCCGGGACTTGAAAAACTGTTTCAGTAACAAGCTGCATTCTTCAGCCAGAATCCCACCTTCCACCTTGACTCGATGGTTCAGATTGGCAAGCTGGAAGGCGTCAATATTGCTGCCTGCAGCACCTGTTTTGGGTTCATCAGCGCCATAGACCAGTGTTTGCAAGCGGGCATGAATCAGTGCGCCGGCACACATCAGACACGGCTCAAGCGTGACATACATGGTTGCACCGGGAATGCGGTAATTATTGACCTTGGTGCAAGCCATGCGCAGTGCCTGTATTTCAGCATGGGCAGTGGCGTCTGCACTTTTTATCGGACGGTTCCAGCCTTCTCCGATAATAGTGTCATCCAGCACTATTACCGCACCTACCGGGACTTCACCCTCAGATTCCGCCTGACGGGCCAGGCGCAGTGCCTGCTGCATCCAATACGCGTGATCGGTCATGCTTGTTTGATATGGCGTTTTATCAGATTGAGCAGGCGCATACTTGCACCCTGATTACGCTGAATCTGGCCAATGGCAGTCTGACCCATACTGGCACGTTGTTCTGCATTGGAAAGCAGCGTAATCATTGTTTGAGCAATTTCGTGACTGTCGCGTACCAACATCGCAGCACCACTATCCAGGAATTGCTTAGTGATTTCGTTGAAATTGAAAAAGTGCGGCCCGGTCAATACCGGGCGGCCTAGTGCTGCGGGTTCAAGCAGATTATGACCACCGTGTGGAATCAGGCTTCCCCCTATCAGGGCAACATCACAGGTTGCATAAAATGTCGGCAGTTCACCCATGGTATCGATGACTAACACTTCAATATCACGGCCACAGGGTTTACCTTCGCTGCGGCGCAAGGTCTTAAAACCTGCTTTACGACTCAAGGCAGCCGCGCGATCGAACCTTTCCGGATGGCGAGGAACCAGTAACAATAATAGATCTGGAAATTCAGCACGCACCTTGCGGCTGGCGTTCAGCACCAACTCTTCCTCGCCTTCATGTGTGCTGGCAGCGATCCATACCGGACGATTACCCCACATGCTGCGAATCGCTTCTGCCTGTTCTGTCGCACTGGCTGGCAAGCTGATTTCAAACTTCAGATTACCTGTCGCATGCACATCCGCATACTCAGCGCCCAGCGCCCGAAATCTTTGTTGATCTTCCTGGGTTTGTGCAGCAATAAAGCAAAACTGCTTGAGCATTTGTGCGGTGAGTTTGCTGAATCGCTGATAGCCCTTGGCTGAACGTGCTGACAAACGCGCATTGGCTAGCACCAGTGGAATGTGATGTTGGTGACATTGATCGACAAGGTTTGGCCATAATTCGGTTTCCATGATGATGCCAAACTCAGGGTGTTTGGCTTTTAGAAAACGTCGAATGGCAAAGGGAAGGTCATAAGGCAGATAGCAATGATCGACTTCACCGGTGTAGAGTTTTTTGACGCGCTCACTTCCGGTGGGTGTCATGGTGGTGATCAAAATGCGGTGCTCAGGATAACTTGCCCGAAGGCCACTGATCAGTGGTCTAGTTGCCTCCACTTCACCAACAGACACGGCATGTACCCAGATGATGGGTTGCGATGCAGGCATGGCCGCCACTTTTCCGAATCGCTCCGGCCAGCGATGAAAATAGGCGGGTGCTTTAATGCCACGCCATAGCAGGCGCAGCAGGATCAGGGGCAATGCCAGGTGAAACAGCAGGGTATAAATGGCTTTCAAGTCAGCCTCGCATGGCTTTTATCAGGCGTAAAACGAGCAAGAATGATAGCATAGCCTCAGTGTGTAATTCTGATAGTCATTGATGAAAATCTTCCAGTCGGCATTTTTGCATCCGCGTTTCTGGCTAAGCTGGTTGGGGCTTGGACTGATGCGTTTATCCGTGTTTTTACCGGCAAGCTTACAGCTACGCATTGGTCGTTGGCTCGGGGCATTATTGCGTCCCTTTATGCGATCACGTGAACGCATAGCAGCACGTAATCTCGAGCTGTGTTTTCCTGAAATGACTGAGGCTGATCGAGCAGAGCTGCTTAAGGAAAACATGCTGACCATGGGCACCATGCCAATCGAAACGGCAATGAGCTGGTGGGGCAGTGATCGTCAGCTACAAAATAGAGTGGTTTACGAGGGGCTGGAACATATTGAGTCTGCACTGTCCCGGGGTAAAGGCATCATCTTGCTGACTGGGCACTTCACCAGCATGGAGATGGGCGGCAGGTTGATTATGCGAAAATTTCCGGCCTATGTGATGTTTCGCGAGTTAAAAAACCCCTTGTTTAATCAAGTGATGCTCAAGTTCAGAACGCTGCACAGCGAAGGCACAATTTTGCAGGAAGAGCCTAGAGCCATGTTACGCGCCCTGAAAAAAAAATAAAATTGTCTGGTATGCCCCCGATCAGGATTACGGCAGACGTTTCAGTATTCAGGCAAAATTTTTCGGGATATCGGCTGCCACTGTTCCGGCAACTGCGCGCATGGCTCGCATGAGTGGCGCCGCCGTGGTGCCTTTTGTGCCAATTCGGGACAATCAAGGTCACTACACAATTAAGGTGTTTCCTGCGCTTGAACAATTTCCTTCCGATGATGAACTCGCTGATACCCAGCGCATCAATGACTGGGTTGAAGATCAGGTTCGCCAGCGTCCAGACCAGTATTTCTGGGTGCATCGGCGCTTCAAGACCCAGCCAGACGGCAAGGGTAATTTCTACCGCGGATAATATTCGCTCATTTTTTAGGACTGAAACTGTAAGTCAGGTACACGGACTCTGCACCAGGGTTTCTTCGATGCAGGTTCGCGTTGGATAAGTGATAAATACCGAGTCCAATACGAGAGTGGGATTCTAACTGGTAGGCAAGTTCAAGGCCTGTTCGGAAATGCAAACCGCCACCGAGATCCTTACCAGCGCCTTTTTCATAACCGACGATGGAAAAGTTTGGCGTCAGCAGCCAGTTTTTGCTCAGGGAAAAGTCATAACGCATACCGGCATGTGCCCAATAAGCGCCATCATCATTGAAACTAAAGCCTATGGCGGGGATTAAGCCAAGTATGTTGGGTTGTGCTGAGAAGCGATATTCAAAGCCGACTTCTGCTGAGGTGTTGCTTCGAAAAGCATCAAACACACCTGCATTGACTGCCCATTGAGCTTGCTCGGCAGATACTGATAAAGGCAGGGATATTAAAGCAGTCAGATACAGTGAGCGTAGTTGCATGTTGATGGCCTAGTCTGTGTTGAATTTGTGCTTATTTAACAAATTTTTACAGAAATGGATATAAGACCACATAAAAAAAGGGCCATCTGTGTAGATGGCCCTTTTTTGAAGGTATTGCAGATAAATCGATTAACGCTTGGAGAACTGTGGACGTTTACGGGCTTTGTGCAGACCGATTTTCTTACGTTCAACAGCACGTGCGTCACGGGTGATGAACCCGGCTTTGCGCAGTTCTGCTTTCAGTGCGTCATCGTATTCAACCAGTGCACGGCTGATGCCATGACGGATTGCGCCGGCCTGACCGTTGTTGCCACCACCGCGAACAGTGATTTTCAGGTCAACCTTGTCGAGCATTTCTACCAGTTCCAGTGGTTGACGAACGACCATGCGTGAAGTTTCACGACCGAAGTAGTCTTCCAGTGAACGAGTGTTGATAGAGATGTTGCCACTGCCTGGTTTCATGAAAACTCGTGCGGTTGAGCTTTTGCGGCGGCCTGTTGCGTAGTAAATATCTGCCATGACTATATCCGATTAGATTTCGAGCACTTTAGGTTGTTGAGCAGTGTGCGGATGTTCAGCGCCTGCATAGACTTTCAGCTTGCTGAACATTGCACGACCCAGTGGGTTTTTAGGCAGCATGCCTTTAACCGCAGTCTGGATAACACGCTCAGGTGCTTTGTCGATTTGTTTTTCCAGGGTGATGGATTTGATTCCACCAATGTGACCTGTGTGGTGGTAATAAACTTTGTCTTTCATTTTGTTGCCGGTCACGCGCAGTTTTTCAGCGTTGATGACAACAATGTAATCGCCAGTATCGACGTGTGGTGTGTAGATGGCTTTGTGTTTGCCACGCAGACGACGGGCGATCTCGGTTGCCATGCGGCCCAGAGTTTTGCCGTCGGCATCAATCACGAACCAGTCACGACGAACTTCGGCTGGTTTTGCACTTATGGTTTTCATTCCGCAGGTTGCTCCAGAAAAATTACGCAGGCGGTCTAAATAAAGAGGGAGAATATTACGGGGTCAGGCCTTGACTGTCAACAGCGATCAAACAATCACCAACAACAAGACAACGCCCAAGACCATTCGGTAGACGACAAACGGCCACATACCAATACTTTGAAGCAATCTCAGGAACACGGCAATACATGCGTAAGCACTGATTCCGGCAATCAATGCGCCCCAAAACATGTGATTCCAGTTCACCGAGACACTGGCTCGAACCAATTCAAAAGTTTCCAGGCCACCCGCCAGGAAAATAACTGGTATTGATAGCAGGAAAGAAAATCTGGCAGCCGCCTGACGGGTCAGGCCCAGCATTAAGCCAGCCGTGATGGTAATACCGCTTCTTGAAGTGCCCGGGATTAAGGCAATCGCTTGTGCAACGCCAATAAAGAGGATGTCTTTCCAATTCAATTGATGTTCGTCTCGGACACGTTTGCCGCGCCAGTCCGCCCAGCCAAGCAAGGCGCCAAACAGCAGTGTGGTAATAGCAATGACCAGCGGGTCACGCAGATGTTCAGCAATGGCACTGTTAAAGGTCAGTCCGGCCAAACCTACAGGGATGGTGCCAAACAATACAGCCCAGGCAAGTCGGCTGTCGCCGACCGTTTTCTTCTGCTGAACAGACAGTATCCAGTCTTGAGTGATGGTCACCAAGGTCTTGCGGAAATAAATGATAACGGCGACCAGCGTGCCTACGTGTACGGCGACATCAAAGGCAAGGCCCTGATCTTCCCAGTTGGCAATGATTGGCATCAGGATCAGATGAGCTGAACTGGAGATGGGTAAGAACTCGGTCAGGCCCTGAAGAATTGCAAGAATAATTGTTTGTGTGATGTCCATATTTCACTTTAATGAGGCAACAGATACAAAAGCCACGTTGGTTGTGGGCCTTCTAATTAATAAGTTCATGTTAGAATTAGCCGCTTTTCAATACTTCGCTGTATTCATAGTCAGGGCTGAACTAAATCGTTATGCAAACCCGTATTCGCGAAATTCCATACAACTACACGTCATTTTCTGATCGCGAGATCGTGATCCGCTTCATGGGCGAAGCATCGTGGGACATTCTGCAACAGTTGCGTGAACAACGCAAAACCGGTCGCAGTGCCAAGATGCTGTTCGAGGTGTTGGGTGATATGTGGGTGATCTCGCGCAACCCGTTTATCCAGGATGATTTGGTCGAAAACCGCAAGCGATGGGAATCGCTTCGCCATGCGCTGTATCACCGTTTGGATCAGATTCGTCAGCGAGCGCGTGAAAACGATAACGAACTGGCACTTAAACTCGAGCAAACAGCCCGTGAGGCAGTACAGCGTTTCGAACGCGAACTGCTGAGTGTGGCTGAACGCAGACGAGTTGTCTTACGTCGTTTAAGCCGTGCAACCAAGAAACACAACATCCAGTTTGACGGTCTGGCACGTGTATCCCACGTTACTGATGCCACTGACTGGCGTGTTGAATATCCGTTGGCGGTGGTCACACCTGACACCGAAGAAGAAATGGCCCAGATTATTTCGGCGTGTATCGAACTTGGACTGACGGTCATTCCTCGCGGGGGCGGCACCGGCTACACCGGTGGTGCTATTCCGCTGACGGCTGACAGTGTGGTGGTGAATACCGAAAAGCTTGAAGGCTTGGGTGAGGTTGTTTATCGAAAACTGCATGGTCGCGATGATGAAGTCGCAACAGTTCGTGCCGAAGCCGGTGTGGTGACTCGGCGTGTATCTGATCTGGCCGGTTTGAATGGGCTTGTGTTTGCGGTGGATCCGACCTCACAGGATGCTTCGACTATCGGCGGTAATGTTGCCATGAATGCCGGTGGTAAAAAGGCCGTCATGTGGGGAACCGCGCTTGATAATCTGGTTTCATGGCGCATGGTGACGCCAGATGCTACCTGGATGGAAGTCGAGCGGCTCAATCACAATATGGGCAAAATTCACGATATCGAAACGGCTCGTTTTCGTATTCATCGCTTTGCCGGTGATGGCAAAACGCCCATCGCAGAGCCAGAAGATATTGCGATTCCTGCCAAAGAGCTGCGTAAAACCGGTTTAGGTAAGGACGTCACCAACAAATTCCTCGGTGGTCTGCCGGGTATTCAGAAAGAAGGTTGTGATGGTCTGATCACATCGGCTGTGTTCGTTTTGCACCGGATGCCACAGTTTATTCGTACCATCTGTCTCGAGTTTTTCGGCAACGATTTGAGCAAAGCCGTACCGGCCATTGTTGAAACCAAGGATTTTCTGGATGCCAACAAGAAAATCCTGCTGGCGGGCATGGAGCATCTTGACGAACGTTATGTCAAAGCGGTCGATTATTCCACCAAGGCTCCGCGTGCCATGCCACCTAAAATGGTGTTGCTGATCGATGTGGTCGGCGATGACGAAGATGCTGTAGCAGAAGCCTGTTCAGAAGTAGTCAGGCTGGCCAATGCGCGTGATGGTGAAGGCTTTATCGCCGTCAGTCCTGAGGCAAGATCACGTTTCTGGGCTGACCGGGCGAGAACAGCTGCAATTGCTCGTCACACCAATGCTTTCAAAATCAATGAAGACGTGGTGATTCCGCTGGAACGTCTGGCCGAATACAACGACGGCATCGAGCGTATCAATATCGTTCAATCGACCCGTAACAAGCTGAAAACAACCGCGGCAGTCATTGACTATCTCCAGCATGAACCCAAAGAACTGAAACAGCAGGCCAAAAAGCTGGATGACAGTGCTGAGAATGACGCTATTTTGCAATCTAAGGTGGATGCGGCAGTTCAGCATCTGCAAGTGGTCACGGCCCGCTGGCAGCAAGTGCTTGATAATCTGGATGCACCTGTTGAGCCTGTATTAGACATGTTGTCAGATGCAGCCAAGGCTAATCTGAATAGTGGCGATACCTTGTTTAATGTATTGCAACGTCGTGATCTGCGAATTTCCTATCGTGACGAAGTAGAAAAACCGCTCAAGGAACTGTTCCAGGGACAAGCGCTGGAAGTACTGCGTCATAAGCTTGATGAAATTCATGCCGAGCATCGCTCAGGTCGCTTGTTTGTGGCGACGCATATGCATGCCGGTGATGGCAACGTACACACCAATATTCCGGTCAACTCAAATGACTATGAAATGATGCATGAAGCTGAACGCATCGTTGACGAAGTCATGGCACTGGCTGAGCGGCTTGGTGGGGTGATTTCCGGTGAACATGGCATCGGCTTGACCAAGATGCAGTATCTGGACAAACCGACCATTGATGCCTTTGCCAGCTACAAGCAAAAAGTTGATCCGCATGGTCGCTTTAATGCAGGCAAGTTGATGCCCGGTTCGGGGCTCGAGCGTGCTTACACACCTTCATTGCGTTTGCTGCAACAGGAGGCCTTGATTCTGGAGGCCAGTGCGCTTGGCGATCTGAATAACGACATCAAGGACTGCCTGCGCTGCGGCAAATGTAAACCTGAATGTACCACGCATGTGCCCCGGGCTAATTTGTTGTATTCACCACGAAACAAGATTCTGGGCACCGGCTTGCTGATTGAGGCATTCCTCTACGAAGAACAGACTCGTCGCGGTATTTCAGTGCGGCATTTTGAAGAAATGAATGACGTGGCTGATCACTGCACGGTTTGCCATCGCTGCCTGAATCCATGTCCGGTCAATATTGACTTTGGTGATGTCACCATGAAGCTGCGTTCGATTCTCAAAGAGCGTGGTCAGCGACATGCCAATCTGGGCACCTGGACTTCGATGGCTTATCTCAATGCCACCGATCCCCTGACGGTCAAACTGATGCGCAAGACCATGATCGAGTGGGGCTTCAAGGCACAGCGTCTGGCACACAAGGCGGCTAAATACCTTGGGATTCTGGCCAATGGTAAAAAGAAAGCGCCACTGCCAACGACCGGCAAAACACCAATTCGGGCTCAGGTTGTGCATTTTGTCAAAAAGCCAATGCCTGGAAATTTGCCAACCCAGACCACCCGAGGCATGTTGGGGCTTGAAGACGACAAACTGATTCCTATTCTGCGTGATCCGCAAAAGGTCAATGAAGAGTCTGATGCCGTATTTTACTTCCCCGGCTGTGGTTCCGAGCGATTGTTCAGTCAGGTCGGTTTGGCGACATTGGCGATGTTATACGAGGTGGGCGCTGAAACAGTATTGCCGCCAGGTTATCTGTGCTGTGGCTACCCTCAAGCTTCCATTGGCGATGATGACAAGGCGACGGCAATTTCCACCGGCAACCGGGTGTTATTCCACCGCATGGCCAACACACTTAACTATCTTGATATCAAGACCGTTATCGTCTCTTGTGGCACCTGTATGGATCAGTTGCTCAAATATGAGTTTGAGCAAATCTTCCCTGGCTGCCGACTGCTGGATATTCACGAATATCTGATGGAAAAAGGGGTCAAGATGGAAGGTGTTGATGGCGTACAGTACATGTACCATGAGCCTTGCCACACACCGATGAAAACCTACAAATCAACCAGTGTCGCGGCGAACCTGCTGGGACAGGAAGTTGCATTGAATGATCGTTGCTGCGGTGAGGCCGGTTCATTTGCGGTGGCACGCCCAGATATTGCCTCTCAGGTGCGTTTCCGCAAGGAAGAGGAAATTACCAAAGGCATTCGTCAGCTGACGGGAGAAGATAAGGCGGTGAACGGCAACGTCAAGTTGCTGACGTCATGCCCGGCCTGTCAGCAGGGACTGTCACGCTACAGTGAAGATACTGGTATCGAAACTGACTACATCGTGGTGGAAGTCGCCAAGCATGTGTTGGGTGATAACTGGCAGCGGCAGTTCATTGACAAGGCCAAAGCTGGCGGTATCGAGCGGGTATTGCTGTAAAAAACTGCAGGGGGAATGTCTATGCATTCCCCCTTGTATTCTGGACCGACCATTCAAAGTCAGTTCACGTGGTATCGCAGTGCATATCAGTGCTGTTAAATGACCACTTAAAAAGCAGCGATGGTCATAGCTAACTTTATTTTGCCTTCAATGGATCCCCCGCAAATCTAACCCTGTCCCAGCCATAACGCATAAAGTTGCGGATATTCTGGTGGTCATCGCCGTTTGAGTTGAGCAAAACATCCTGCCGGTAATAACGACCAAAACAGGCCAGGGTGTGTGAGCCACTTAAATCGTGCAGCTCTGCAAAAGCCAGTATTTTGCAGGAACCATTGTTTTGCCCCGCTTCGTTTGTGATGTCGCCATTTTTGAAGGCAGTGGGGGTGAACTCATAATGAGCATCGATCACTGCCATGGTGTCTTCAAAGTCGATAGCCGATGGATTTTGATCCAAAGTGTCTAGAAAAGTCGCTAAATCCACAAATAAACCTCAAATAATCAGGAAAAGAAACGAGTAAAGCTGGTTACGCTGGCACGCTCGGTCCTATATTGGTTAACGGCGGCGGAGTTGTCTTCATAGCCCAGTGCCATACCGCACAACAGGATGCTGTCATCAGCATAGCCTAATAGCTGTTTGACCTGTGCCGGATATTCAGCCAATGCTGCCTGTGGGCAAGTGGCAAGCCCTTGCTCGGTAGCGGCCAGCATCAGCGATTGTAAAAACATGCCGAAGTCGAGAAAAGACCCCGTCTGCATGGACTTGTCCATAAAAAACAGCAACATCACTGGCGCATCAAAGGCACGGTAATTGGCGGCCCATTGCTGTCGTTGTGCCTGTTTGTCGGTTTTTTCAATATTCAGACTTTGATAGAGCTGCAAACCGCAAGCACGACGGCGATCAATATAAGGTGATTGCCATTGTGAGGGGTAATAGCTGTAATCAGGCTCGGCTGGCTCACCTTGTTCAAAAGCGGCCTGAATGTGTTGAGACAGCAGATGTTTGGTTTCGCCCATCACAACAGCGACTTGCCAAGGCTGAGTGTTAGCCCCTGATGGCGCATGTCTGGCCAGATCCAGCAAGTCGCTGATCTGCTGTGGGCTAATCGGTGTTGGCAGAAATGCTCGCACACTGTGCCGCTTGAGAAGTGCATCTTTTACTGACATCAATCAGGTTCCGATTCCTTGAGTCTGAAAACACAGCCTAACAGCAGCAGACAGAGGGCGACCAGCATCAGTTGCAGAGCTGGTCGTCCCCAGAGCATCAGGATAGAGATGGCAAAGCTGATGACAATCAACAACATGGCCTTGAATTTAACAGTGCGACGTATCGTGTGACTTTGTTGCCATTGATGCAGTGGTGGCCCAAACCACCGATGATTGAGCAACATCTGATGAAAGCGAGGTGAGCTCTCGGCAAAACAGGCAAGTGCCAGAATCAGAAAAGGTGTGGTTGGCAGCAGTGGCAACAGCGCACCGAGCACCGCCAATAACACACACAGCCAGCCAAAACTAATCAGCAGCCAGTGTTTAATCTGTTGCCTCACCTTGACCTCGTCAGCTTAGGCACGAGACATGTATTTGCCTGTGACGGTGTTGATTTTAATCACATCCCCGGTTTCGATATATTCGGGTACCTGTACTTCAAGGCCGGTGGCAAGTATGGCTGGCTTGGTTCGTGCGGCTGCCGTAGCACCTTTGATGCCGGGAGTGGTTTCAATGATAGTCATGCTCACGGTGGCCGGTAGCTCAATTGCCAAGAGTTGATTGTCGAGCAGAACGGCAACGATGTTATCGAGTCCGTCGGTCAGATACATGCGTTCTTCGGCGATATCTGAACTATTAATCGAAAACTGTTCGTAATCGTCAACACTCATAAAGACGTGACTCTGATCGTCGATATAAGAGAACTGCACCAGTTTTCGCTCGCAATCAACGGCCTTGAAAAAGTCATCACCCTTGAAAGATTCGTCTCTTTTCTGGCCTGTTTTCAGGTGGTTCAAACGCACTTTGTAGAGTGTACTGGCACCCCGAGAAGAGGGGTTACGAACCTGGATGTCGCGCACAACAAAGGGTGCGTCATCCATTTCGATGACCATGCCGCGTTTTAATTCACTGGCTTTTGGCATTGCTGATATCCACCGTAAAAAAACCGCCAATTATAGCTGAACAGGGGCTCAGGTAAGCTGTTGTTGCTCTCTGATTGAACCTTGGTACATAGGCACCGAGGATTTGAAAAGTTATCATTTTGTTGTGGCTTTTAGCGAGCCTTGTTCATTCACTCATGTTGTCTCACCTATTGGACTTTTTAAACTAGCGATCTTTTAATTCTGTCCCGGATGACCTATTAATGCCCTTGATGTTGCCAAAAAGAAATTTCCGCATTTCCCTGA
>NZ_APHR01000033.1 GCF_000349205.1 Methylophaga lonarensis MPL
GCTGGAAGGCACAGTCAGTTATGTGCGCGGTAAACGCCGTGACACTGGCGATAATCTGTATCGAATTGCACCGCTAACTGCTCGCACCATGCTCAGTTATGTCGAGCCAAGCTGGCAGCTGGGTGTTGAAGTTGAAACCATCGCAGCTCAACGGAAGGTGTCCAGCACCAATCTGGAACAAAAAACCAGCGGTTATGCCTTGTTCAACCTGTCTGGCCGCTACCAGCCGGTCAAGGATCTGACCGTTACAGCGGGCATCAACAATCTGTTTGATCGCCGCTATCACGATCATCTCGGTGGTTACAATCGGGTGATGGGCAACCCTGATATTGGCGTGTTGGATCGTTTACCGGGCATAGGTCGAAACGCTTACGTCAATCTCGGTTACCAGTGGTAATCAAACAACGTTAATCCAATCGGGCTGGCACTGGCAGTGTGAATATCACCTGCCGGCGCTCTGCTGTTTCTGTGGTGTACAGCAAGGTGATCTGTTTCGCGTGCTGCATCTGCTGCCACAACGCTTCGGCATTGGCCTGACCGGCAATACGAAAATCAAACCACTCAGGCCGGCGATCAGCGGTAATTGTTGGAAAGTCGGCGACCGGCCGGGCAGTGTTAATCAGCATATCGCCTATTGATGGTTGATTATTGACGGCATTTAACTGCCAGTCACTGCCAGCACCTGAGGCTTGATAGTCATAAAAAAAACTGCTGTGGTGGCCGGGCGGCACCGGCACAGGAACGCAGACCTTCCACAATGCTCATTGGATAGTCATTATCCAGCTGCAGCAGAATCAGCTCATGACTGGCAAAACTATCCAGGTTACGGTCACTGAGGCGAACCGTCAGCCAGTATTCACCACTCTTGAGTTGCTGCACCTGCAACAGCTCACCGCCTTCTGCTTGTATGCTGAATGATTGTGCCTGAGCAGACATCGAAATGAACAACAGCAACGCCATCAGTAGCGGCATAGTTTTGACCTCACAGCTTCGGGAGCTATTGATCGGTAATTTTCAGTTTAACGCCAATCGCTTTCAAATACCGCCGTTCCTGCCGTAAATCAGCCTCAGTCAGCGGGTGCTCTGCCAACCAGCCCTCGGGCAAGCTCAACTTCAAACCTTTTGTCCCAACCTCTAGGCCGACAAAGGTATCGGCTTGTTCACTACGGCCACGGTTAAAAACCATTGCCAGTCGCAAAATAATCGCCAGCCGCGTCGAAGTCGTTTGTAATTCGTCCGGCAGCTCACTGAAATAATTGCTCGGAAATTTGCGTCGCTGAGCACGGATAAGCGCGGCCAGGGATTGTTGTTCTTCACGTGAAAAACCGGGCATGTCCGAGTGAGCGACCAAATAAGCGGCATGTTTGTGAAACTGATCATGAGATATCGCCAAACCAATTTCATGCAAACGCGCAGCCCATTGCAGTCGTTGTTTAAACTCTTCACCGACGATCTGCCAATCAATGGCAATTTGTTGATAGAGCTGATCCGCCATGACACCGACCCGTTCAGCGTGCAGCTCATCTACCCCATAGCGTTTTGCCAAAGCACTGACGGTGCGCTCACGCTCATCATCGTGTTGAATACGACCCAGCAGGTCGTAAAGCAGACCTTCACGTAATGCGCCGTCTGAAACAATCATTCGGTCGATACGCAAACGTTCAAAAGCCGCCTTGAGCACACAGACACCGCCAGCCAATACCTGGGTGCGCTCTTCACTGAGGCCATCCAACTTGAGCTTATCTGTGTGACCGGCGTTTTTCATCGCCACTAGAATCATGTCGAGCGCATGCATGGTGATCACACCGTCATCACACCAGCCGTTGGCTTTGGCAATATTGGCAACACATCGAATGGTGCCTGAAGCCCCTACCGCCTCCTGCCAGCCCAAATCCAGATAGGGTCGCTGAATTGAGCGCAATAGAATGGCAGCACTCAGCAATGCCTTTTGGCAGGACTCATCGTTCAACTGACCATCAGGGAAGAATTTTTGGGTAAAGCTGACACAGCCCATTTCCAGGCTTTCACGGCGCAGACCTTTTAACCCCTCGCCGATGATAAATTCGGTGCTGCCACCGCCAATATCCATGACCAACCGCCGTGAATTGTCAAAAGCCAGTGATTTGGCAACGCCAAGATAGATCAGGCGCGCTTCTTCTTCACCGGTGACAATTTCAATGGGATGACCGAGCGCCAGTCGCGCCCTGCGCAAAAAATCACGACTGTTTTCAGCCACACGCAGTGTGTTGGTGCCTACTACCCGCACCTTGCCGTAAGGCAAATCCCGAACCCGCTGACCAAAACGTTCAAGGCAGGCAGTAGCGCGGTCCTGTGCTTCTATCGACAGTCGGTTTTCCTTATCGAGTCCGGCGCGCAACTGCACCATCTCTCTGAGTCGGTCGAGAATTTGAAACTGACCATCACGCAGGCGGGCAATGATCATATGAAAGCTGTTTGAGCCCAGATCAACGGCGGCAAGAATATCTTGCTCGGTATGTGATTCCTGTTCTTGTTCCATGCCCGCGATGTCTTGTAAGTCAGAATTTATTCTGCCTGATGCTGTACAGGCATGTCATCAATCAATCTCGTCATACGGCTATCTTAAATTGTATTCGTGTAAGTTTGATGATGCTGTTTCAATATTCATCGGGCACAAAAAAGCCCGCACAGCAACACTGCGCAGGCTTTTGACGAGCAAACAAAATTAGTCTTGTTCGCCTTTGATAACTTTTTCCATTTTTTCCACACTGAGGTGGCGCACATCTTTGCCTTCGACCAGATAGATCACATGTTCACAGACATTGTGCGCATGGTCGCCAATACGTTCCAGCGAACGCGCTGACCACATCATATCCAGTACGCGGGTAACGGCGCGTGGATCTTCCATCATGTAGGTGATGAGCTGTCTAAGAATGCTTTCGTATTCAGCATCTACTTCACGATCTTCTCTGGCGGTTCTGAGTGCAGTGTCCACATCAAAACGGGCAAAAGCATCCAACGCATCACGCAGCATACCGCGCACATGATTGCCCAGATTACTCAGCTCGCGATAGTTCTTTTTCGGCCGATCTTTTTCAGAAAGATTCAGCGCCATACGGGCAATGCGCACCGACTCATCACCGATACGTTCAAGATCAGTAATGGTTTTCAGAATGCCTGTGACCAGACGCAAGTCACTGGCCGTCGGTTGGCGCTTGGCAATGATCTGGATGCAGTCTTCATCAATACTGACTTCCAGTTTATTAATTTCGTCGTCGCCTGAAATGACCGATCTGGCCAGATCGGCATCGCCGTTCACCAGGGCTTCCATCGCATTTTGAACTTGCTGTTCTACCAGACCGCCCATCGCCAGCACCTGGCTGCGAATATCCTGCAGTTCTTTCTCGAACTGTTGTGAAATATGTTGTGATTGATTGGTAACCATCTGTTATCTCCTGAGGCGGGACTTAGCCGTAACGGCCAGTGATGTAGTCTTCGGTTTGTTTTTTGGCGGGATTGGTGAACAACTGATCGGTGGCACCAAATTCAATCAACTCACCCATGTACATGAATGCGGTGTAGTCGGATACCCGCGCCGCCTGCTGCATGTTGTGCGTCACGATGACAATGGTGTAATCGTTCTTCAACTCATTAATAAGCTCTTCGATTTTCAGGGTCGAGATGGGATCCAGCGCCGAAGCAGGCTCGTCCAGCAGAATCACTTCCGGCTCAATGGCAATCGCCCGGGCAATCACCAGACGCTGCTGCTGACCACCCGACATGCCCATGGCTGACTCATGCAGACGGTCTTTGACCTCGTCCCACAGTGCTGCACCTTTCAGGGATTTTTCGACCACCTTATCCAGCGTGGAGCGATCATTCACGCCTTGCAGACGCAGGCCGTAAGCAACATTTTCATAGATGGATTTCGGGAACGGGTTTGGCTTCTGGAATACCATGCCCACCTGACGACGCAATTCGGCGACATTGACACCCGGTGCATTGATCTCCTGACCATCCATCAGCATATCGCCGGTGATGGTCACGTTATCCACCAGATCATTCATCCGGTTAAAACAACGCAGCAAGGTTGATTTACCACAACCTGAGGGTCCGATAAACGCAGTGACACGTTTCTCAGGGATTTGCAGATTGATGTTTTTCAGTGCCTGATCATTACCGTAATAGAGGTTCAGATCGTTGACCACAATCTTGATCGACTCGTTGGCCATCAACAGCGCTTCTCTGGCTTCGCCACTTCTGGCTTGACTGGCAGATACCCGGATTGGAGCGGTTTTTTCTTGTGAATTCATAGTTGAATACTCTTTAGTTTCATTTTCAGTCGTCATGGCTTAGTCCGAAGCATTGCGATAGCGTTCACGCAGTCGGTTTCGAATGCTGATGGCAGTCAGGTTCAACACCACAATCAACATCACCAGTACCAGGGCTGTGGCATAGACCAGCGGTCTTGCCGCTTCAGCGTTCGAGCTTTGGAAACCGACATCGTAGATATGGAAGCCCAGATGCATGATTTTGCGCTCCAGATGCACGAACGGGAAGGTGCCATCTACCGGCAGTGTTGGCGCAAGTTTCACCACACCCACCAGCATCAGTGGTGCTACCTCACCTGCAGCACGGGCAATCGCCAGAATCAGGCCGGTCATCATGGCCGGAGTTGCCAGCGGTACGATGACTTTCCACAGTGTTTCAGCCTTGGTGGCACCCAAGGCCAAACTGCCCTGACGAATGGTGGACGGGATCCGCGCCAAACCTTCTTCGGTAGACACAATCACTATCGGCAAGGTCAGCAAAGCCAGTGTTAAAGAAGCCCAGAACAAGCCCGGTGTACCAAAGGTCGGCGTTGGCAGTGCAGCCTCATAAAACAGCCTGTCCAGACTGCCGCCAAGGAAGTAGACAAAAAAGCCCAGACCGAATACACCGTAAACAATCGACGGTACACCGGCCAGGTTATACACCGAGATCCTGATGACTCGGGTCATCAGACCTTGCTTGGCGTATTCGCGCAGATAAATCGCCGCCAGAATGCCAAATGGCGTGACGATAATCGACATGATAAATACCATGGTCACGGTGCCGAATATCGCTGGGAAAATACCGCCTTCGGTATTGGCTTCACGCGGGTTGTCCGACATGAATTCCCACAAACGCTCCATGTACTGACCCATCTTGGCAGGCACTGACATACCGTTTGGTGCGGTTACCCGGACAATTTGTGCCATTGACAAATCTACCTGTGCACCTTCGGCAGTCACCATTTGCAGTGTATCTCGACGTTGTGCTGCTTTGAGTGCGTCCAGCTCAACACGTAACTCTTCATACTGAGCGTCCAGTTCAGCCCGTGCCGCGGCGATGCGGGCATCTTCAGCTTCACGTTCCGGGCCACTAACATCACGTAAGTCCAAACGACGAGTGTCCAGCCGAAGCTGTTCCAAACCACTGTTGATACGACCGATCTGACGACGTTCAAGACGCTGGATTTCCTGATGCAATTTCAGGCTGCGATCCAAAGCCGCCTGCATATCACGCCAGAACCCAGACTGTTGAGGGGTGCTGACAATTTCACCCTCTCTGAGCAAGGCCACTGGTTGACCGTAGAAATTACCCCATTCACGTCGCTCAATCTGATAGGCATCCAGCGGATAAGTAAACTCGCCCATGCCCAGTTCGAGGTACCAGACGAAATCACGACCGGTCTGATCTCTGTTGCCTTGCTTGACCAAGTAGCGAGTGACCATGTCGATATCTTCGGGCACTTCATTACCCGCATCACGTGCGACTGCTGATGGAATGGTTTGGGAGCGCACAATCTCACCCATCACCACAATTTGTTCGCCCTGCTCATTGGTGATTTCAATCTGGGCAATATTGGCCGGCCAGAAATGACCAAAACCACGCACTGCAATCAGACCTATCAAACCCACCACCATGATCATGCACATCGCCACGGCGCCGCCGTTGAGCCAAATCCAGGGTGAACCACTTTTCAACCATGCTTTCATTGTTATCGATCCCTTCTGGCTTACAGGTTGCTGTAACGGGCACGTAGCCGCTGACGAATGATTTCTGCAGCGGTGTTAACGATGAAGGTCAGCGCCAACAACACCAAGGCTGCAAGGAACAGAATGCGGAAGTGCGAGCTGCCTACAGCCGTTTCCGGCAGTTCTACGGCGATATTGGCCGACAGCGTGCGCATGCCTTCAAAGATATTGAAGTTCACCACCGGACTGTTACCGGTCGCCATCAGTACAATCATGGTTTCACCGACTGCCCGGCCAAAGCCCATCATCACCGCAGAGAAAATACCCGGACTGGCGGTGGGCAATACCACACCAACCACGGTTTGCCAGCGGGTGGCACCCAGTGCCAATGAACCCTGAGTCAAATGACGAGGCACTGTGAACACCGCGTCTTCAGCAATCGAAAAGATGGTCGGAATCACAGCAAAGCCCATGGCAATACCCACAATCATCGCGTTACGCTGGTCATAGGTCACCCCCACATCGGTAAACCACTGACGCATGCTGCCATTAAAAAACCAGACCTCAATCCAAGGGCTGATAAAGATACAGAAGGCGCCAAATGACAGAATCACCGGCACTAACAAAGCCGCCTCCCAGCCATCTGGCACTCGACTGCGGAATGAACCTGGCAGCTTTGACCAGAAGTAGGCAAACACCAGCATCAACACTGGCATGAGTATCAAGAAGCTAAAGATCGCCGGCAGGTGATCCTCGGCAAAGGGGGCCAGCCACAAACCAGCCAGAAAACCGAGAATAACCGTCGGCAAGGCTTCCATGATTTCGATACTGGGTTTGACCACACCCCGTAGTTTGGGTGTCATGAAGTAAGCGGTGTAAATGGCACCGGCAATCGCCAGTGGCATGGCAAATAACATGGCATAGAAGGCGGCCTTCAGCGTACCGATAGACAACGGCACCAAACTGAATTTTGACTCGAACTCATCGGAAGCTGATGATGACTGCCAGATGTATTCAGGGTTGGCCCGGCCTTCGTACCAGACTTTGTTCCACATCGCGGCAAACGACAATTGCGGATGCTGGTTCCACAGTCCGGCAACTGAGACCTGTTGCTGATCATCCAGCAACATCAAGCGACCATTGACCTGAGAAATTGCAGCACCTACCAGCGGTTGTTCACTCAGTTGCTTGAAATAGAGAGTGCGCGCTGAGGTGCCGTAGTGAATGCCCAGCTGACCTTTGGCATCTACGGCCAGAAAGCCTTTACGGGTGTATTCCGGCGCCAGTGCGGTAATCGCTGCGCCGTGCGGATTAAAGTCACGAATCCGGGTCAGGTGATTATTATTGGATTCATCACGCACCAGGAACCACTGACTTAATTCACCCTTTTCTGTACCGACAATCAGCGATACCGTGCCGACCAGAAAGTCCATGGCGGTAATCGCACTGCCCTGTCCTGCATTCACAGAGGCGACAAAACGCGCGTTTTCCAGACGGGAAATATCATAGTAGTGGATATACCCTTTGGCATCGGCAATAAACAGACTGCGTAAGGCCTTGTCGACCAGCATTTTCACCGGCGCTTCGGGTACCCTCGCCAGCTCGACGGTGTTGCTGTTGACGGTAACTTCGCCGGTCATCATGTTGCTGCGGCTGGTCAGACTGGTCACCAGCAGGCGCTGGTCTTCAGTGATTGCTGTAACGACTGAGCCTGCCGCGCCACGTATTACCGTCTCAATAGCCAGATGCTTGATCGCACGACCCTGCTCATCAATTTGAATCGCTGCCTCACCAAATGGATACTCCATTCTTGGTGTAATCAGGCGCTGGTCATCAGGAAAGCTGATGTTAAATGCATGGCGGCTGATCACCACCTGACCATTGCTAAGCCCTTGAGCAGTCACGCTACCAATGTATTCCGAGTTGGCAAAGCTTGTCACTGTGGCATCTTCAGGAATCGGCAAGTCGAATTGCTGGCGAATCTGGCCGTTATCGGCGTCAAAGAATGTGACCTGACCGTTGTCGGTGTATTGAATGCCCATTTCCTGATAACGCTCAAGCACCAGATGCTGGGTATTTGCCTGGGTCACAGGCAGTGTGTAAGTGGCCTGAGGGGTGACTGAAGCGCCTTTGAGGATAGGCATCACCTCGTAAAACAGATAGACAAAAATCATCGCCAGGGCAAACACCACACCAAAGCCTGCAGCAGTAATTCCCCAGCGCGAGGCGCTATCCTTGAAGTCACGCCTTTTTCGCAGCTTTTCCCGAGCCGCAGTGTCAGGAAGCAGGGATTTGCGTGCTCCTGAACTGCCCAAGGCGCCAGTTACGGTTTCAGTCATTGTGTAGCCCTGTGTGAGTGTCAATCATGAAGCGCCAAGCTTACTGACATTATGTGACAGCAATATTACAAATATTAACTGATTGATTTTATTAATTATTATTCTTAAACAATGCCAGGAGATCGCTAGCATTAGATAAAAAAAGAGGCCCGAAGGCCTCTTCTTATCGTGCATGGTTTCTGGGATTATTCCAGACCCAAATCCTTACGGATTTTGCCAGCCAGAGATTCTGGAAGTGGCACATAACCATCACGGTTTACCACTTCCTGACCTTCTTTGGACAGAACCAGTTTTACAAACTCACGAGTTTGTGGGTCCAGATCCTGGTTAGGGTGTTTGTTAATGTAAACGTACAGGTAACGAGCAAGTGGGTAGGCACCTGAAGCAGCATTGTCAGCGTTGGCTTCAGCAAATGGAGCGCCTTCTTCAGCAGCCAATGGCACTACACGAACGCCTGAAGTACGGTAACCAATACCTGAGTAACCGATACCGTTGATTGACTCAGTGACACCTTGAACCACAGATGAAGAACCTGGCTGTTCGTTGATGCTTGATTTAAAGTCACCGCCGCACAGTGCGATATCTTTAAAGAAGCCGTAGGTACCAGATACAGCGTTACGGCTGTACAGAGCAAAGTCACGGTTTTCCCATGCGCCAGACAGACCCAGTTGACCCCAACGGCTCACATCAGCTTCTGCACCACAGCGACGTGTGGCTGAAAAGATCGCGTCAACTTGTGGCAGGCTCAAGCCTTCAATCGGGTTGTCCTTGTTGACATAGACCGCAACCATGTCGATAGCGACTGGCACTTCGTAAGGCGCGTAACCGTATCTTTCTTCAAAAGACTGGATTTCAGACTGGCGCATGCCACGGCTCATAGGAGCCAGAGTCGCAGTACCTTCAGTCAGAGCTGGGGGCGCAGTCGAAGAACCGGCACCTTGAACCTGAATATTGACGTTTGGGTAGAATTTGTTGAACTCTTCTGCCCACAGCGTCATCAGGTTGTTCAGTGTGTCTGAACCAATGCTGGACAGGTTACCTGATACACCTGAAGTCGGTGAGTAGGCTGGCAGATTTGGATCAACATCAGCGAAAGTGGCAGACGACAGTGCCATGGTGACAGCGGCGCCAATGACTGCGAGTTTTTTCTTGAACATGAGTGTTCAGCTCCTGAATTGAATGAAAACGTAGCAACGGGTGAAGTTGCCAACGCGAGCAGTATTACTCCTAACTGTGACAGGCTGATGAAAGAAACATGACAATTGTGTGACAGCGTCCCCGGAGGCTGTTTTTTCCAACAAAATCAATTGATTTTCCGCGATAAAAAAGCCCGCTGTTTATCTCTGCAGGCTATACGCTGAATCACAACGACTCAGACATCGATTTTATCGACCAGCTTTTTCAACGGGAAATGACAACAGAATTTGGCACCTTCTCCGGGTGCACTGTCGATGATCAGCTCACCTTCATGGCGCTGCAAGACATGCTTGACGATGGCCAGACCAAGGCCGGTGCCGCCGGCACTGCTGGCCCGACCTTTGTCGACTCGATAAAAACGTTCGGTCAGGCGATCCAGATGTTTGGCCTCAATCCCCTCACCTTGATCAGTGACACAGATCTTTGCGCCAAAATTATCGCTGTGCCAGCTGACAGTGATCGGACAGTTGTCCGGTGTGTACTTAACGGCATTGAATACCAGATTGGAAATGGCACTTCTCAGCTCATCCACATCGGCCATCAGCCATTTTTCCGATTGCAAATCCAGGCTGATGGGCTGTTGGCGATAGTGCTCAAGATGAAAGGCATCATCAACAATGACTTTAAGCAATTGACCAACATTGGTGGGGGTATGCATCAGCGGCTTTTCACCGGTTTCCAGCGAAGACAATGCCAGCAGATCCTTGATCATCAAATGCATACGCTGCGTCTGCTGCTGCATGACAGGTAATGCCTGATGCCACTGTTCTGCAGGCGTGTCGGGCTGGAAACTTTCCAGATAGCCTTTGAGTACTGTCAACGGCGTACGAAGCTCATGCGAAACATTGGCCACAAAATCACGACGCATCCGCTGCAGTTTCACGGTCTGGGTAACATCTCTGGCGATCAACAAGCGGCCATTGCCCATGTAGCTGACCAGTTTGATTTCCAGTTGGCGTGATGCGTTCAAAGGTGAGTTGAGGGTGATTCCCCCCCCCTCAGCCACTGGATTTTCCATGAGTTTGAGTAACTGCGGGTCGCGAATCAGATTGATAACCCGAACACCACTGTCACGCGGCCAGCGAATACCAAGTAACTGCATGGCTGAAAAATTGGCCCAATCCACCTGGCCATGTTTACCAATGATCACAATGGCATCGGGCAAGGCCGCGGTGGCTGACTGAAAACGCTTGAGATAACTGGTGACTTTCTTTTTGCGGTTGTTGTTTTGCTGACGCATTTTCTCGATGTGACGGCACACATCATCCACCACGCCTTCAGCACTGGGACAAGTGGCCTTTTTGGGGTGTTGCAACCAGCGCCACAACTGATACCACTTACGTTGCAACCAGATAGCGTAGCCAAGTGCAGCGATGAACATGAATGTCATCATCTGCCCCATGATCAGTCCGAGAAATCCTGCCAGACTGATCAGCGCCAACAGGCGCCAATTATCCCACTGCATTCAAATCAATCCGTTATTCAGCCGAGAAGCGATAGCCAACGCCGCGCACCGTCTGCACCAAATGATCGTGACCATAAGGCTCAAGCGCCTTACGCAGTCTTCGGATATGCACATCGACAGTGCGCTCCTCGATGTACACAGTGTCGCCCCAGACAAAATCCAGCAATTGAGAACGGTTATAGGCCCGCTCAGGGTTTTTCATAAAGAAGTGCAGTAAACGGAACTCGGTTGGTCCAAGATCAATACGCTGTTCACCCACGTTCACCCGGTGGCTTTTAGTATCCAGCACCAATTCACCACAACTGAGTTTTTGACTGTCATCGCTGTTCAGTGGCTGGCAGCGACGCAACAAGGCGCGAATTCGTGCAACCAGCTCTACCGGCGCGAAGGGTTTGTTGATGTAATCATCGGCGCCGACACTCAAACCTTTGACCATGTCTTCGCTCTCACCCTTGGCAGTCAGCATGATGACTGGAATTGACGCCAGAAACTCATTGGCGCGCAGACGTCGGATAAATTCAATACCATCGATGCCTGGTAACATCCAGTCAAGCAGAATCAAATCAGGCTGTTGTTGTTTCAGCCATTCCAATCCCTTTTCACCATCGGAGACCGCTTCGCAAATGAATCCGGATTGCCGCAGTGTGAAATTCAACATATCCCGAATCGCAGCATCATCCTCGACGGCCAAAATGGTAGTGGTCATTGCTTGTTCCTGTGCATAGTTTTCGCCAACTAGCATACTCGCTGAATATGACAGATTTGTTAAGCCCCGTTTCGAGGTAATTTCAGTGAAATCAGACTAGCCATCGCGATCATCAATGCCGAGACCAGCAAGCATGCGGCCAGACCAGCCCACATGTAAATCCAACCCGACAGCAGTGTCCCCAGCAATCGACCTGCAGCATTGGCCATGTAGTAGAAGCCCACATCAAGTGAAACACCTGAAGCATCTGCATAGGCAACTATTAGATAGGAGTGCACTGCCGAGTTAATGGCAAACACAACACCATAGACCATCAAGCCTGCGGTGAGCGCCGCCATCAACATCCAGTCAAAATAAACAGCCGCAGCGATCAGCATTGGCAGCAACATTAACGGTAACGACCAGCGCCAAACGGTCTGCCCATCTGGCGCATGCGCTTTTGAATAACCGGTGAGTTTGGGGGCTGCAGCCTGAACAATGCCATAGCCCACTACCCAGATCGCCAATAAGGCTCCGACATAGATGGCTGGCCATTGCAGTTGAGCATGTAAAAACACAGGTAAGGCCACTACAAACCAGATGTCTCGAGAACCGAACAGAAAGAACCGGGCGACTGACAATCGATTGACCGCCGGACTTTTCGAAAAAATATCGCGAAATTTTGGTTTGAAACTCGCCTTGCCGAGCTGACGATCCAGCAGGTAGACGCTAAACAACAACACCACAAACAAGACCACTGTCATGGTCAGGATAGCGCCCCTGAAACCCAGCCAGGTCAGTAATGCGGCACCGACAAAAAAACCAAATCCTTTCAGCGCATTTTTAGAGCCGGTCAGCAGGGCAATCCATCGATACAAGGTCGACTGCTGATCATCGGCAACCAGCATCTTAATGCTGGATTTAGCACTCATCTTGTTGAGGTCTTTGGCAATGCCCGACAAGGCCTGTGCCACCATTACATAAGCGACTGATAACCATTGCGGATCGACCAGCAACATCGACAAGGCAATGACTTGCAGCAATAACCCAAGGTGCATGGTGACATTCAGCCCAATCGCGCCGCCAGCCAGCCACCGATCAGATTGGTGACAATGCCAAAAACTCGTACAGCACAAACAGCATTGCCCCTTCCAGCGGACTGTAACCAAGCTGATGGAAATAAAGCACGACCAGCATACGAAGTGCG
>NZ_APHR01000034.1 GCF_000349205.1 Methylophaga lonarensis MPL
ATCSTCAACTTAAACCGTCATCGCGAGGCCGCAGGCCGTGGCGATCCAGCTCCTGCCTTTCCGATCCGCACTTGATTGCTTCGCTATGCTCGCAATGACGGATTTCTGGGAAACCTGTTTTTTCCATCTATCGCATCTCCAGCTTAAACCGTCATCGCGAGGCCGCAGGCCGTGGCGATCCAGCTCCTGCCTGTCAGTCCTGATCGGAATGACTTCTCTGAAAATGACCTTTTTGATAGTTGATGTCACAATAAAAGCCAAAGACAGCCGAGACGCAATCAAACCATTTGCTACCTCAGCCAAATTCATCTAAACACACTGCTGAAAAATTATGACCGATCACTATGCCGTTATTGGGAATCCCATCAAACACAGCAAATCGCCACTGATCCATGCTGAGTTTGCCAGACAAACTGCCCAGGATCTGGATTACACGGCTATTGAAATTCCGACAGATGCTCTGCAAGCTGGCCTGGAAACGCTCAGACAGCAGGGATTCAAAGGCATTAACGTCACGGTGCCGTTTAAAGAACAAGTCTGGCAAATCGTAGACCATCGTACTGCACGTGCTGAACTTGCCGGTGCAGTGAATACCGTGATATTTCACGAAGATGGTTCATTGTCGGGCGACACCACCGATGGTGTGGGGCTGTGCCGTGATCTAACAGAAAATCATCAACTGATCTTGAAAAACAAACGCATCTTATTGCTGGGCGCAGGTGGTGCCGCACGGGGTGTCATTGAACCATTACTGACACTTCAACCAAACGAAATTTTCATTGCCAATCGTACTGCCAGCAAGGCAGAACAACTAGCAGAAATCTTCAACCATCTAGGTCATGTAACCGGTGGTGGCTTTGCACAAGTGACCGGACAATATGATGTCGTGATTAATGCCACAGCCGCCAGCCTGCAAGGTGAAGTGCCCCCGCTGCCAGATCAAGTATTGGCTGCTGGTGCCTGCTGCTATGACATGATGTATGGAAAAGAAGACACGGCCTTTATCAAGTGGGCCAAACAACATCAAGCCGAGAAAACACTAGATGGGCTGGGTATGCTGGTTGAGCAAGCCGCTGAGGCGTTCTATCTCTGGCGTGGGGTTAGGCCACAAACACAAGCAGTGATCAGGTTATTACGCACATAAAAAAAGGGTGGAGCAAGCTCCACCCAATTGAGAGTAAATAATGTCAGTGCTGGTTTTGCCTAATCACTCACAGTGACTTGTTCGGCCAACTGCGCCGCTTTTTTATCGCCAATGCCTCTGACGTTAACCACTTCATCGACGCTGCTAAAACCACCATTAGCATCACGATAGTCAATGATGCTGGCCGCGGTAGAAGGCCCAACACCATCAAGTAATTGCAGTTGTTCAGCAGTGGCTGTGTTCAAGTTGATTTTTTCGGCTGCGAAAGCAACGCCGGTTGCCAGCGAGAAAGCCAGCAGGAAAGAAACTATCCATTTCTTCAACATCTTCCGTACTCCTTGTGGTTTATCAGCAGCTCTCCATGAACTGCACTTCAAGCCTATCCAAAAAACTCAAATACGCCAATCATCAATCTTCTCGTTTCTTGAGGGAACTCACACAATTACCTTGGATCGGACGAATCTCGCTAGGTTTTCAGAGTTAATCCTTTCGAACTCTGTCGCCCATCCCCTTGCCTAGCATCGTTTGCAAAATAAAACCGATATAATTTTTTGGGGACAGCTCCTGAATCATTCGAGCATCGGTCTCTGCAAGCAACTGCGGTGTAGACATATCTATATCGTTGACCTGTGCCAACCCGGTCACACCAGGTCTGACTTCAAACACGCCATGTTGCTGACGATACTCAATCAACTCGTGCTGGTTGAACAAACAAGGGCGAGGTCCGACAAGACTCATATCACCGATCAGCACATTCCAGAGTTGAGGCAACTCATCCAGCTTGGTACGACGCAGAAAATGACCAAAGCGGGTGATGGCCTGGTGACTGGCCAGATGTGTGGCCACATCTGCTGTTTCTTTTTTCATCGTGCGAAACTTGACCAGGGTAAATGGTTGTTGATAACGCCCCACGCGCTGCTGTCTGAATAATGGCGAACCCGTATCAAACAACCCGATCAGAGTAAGCACCAGCATGACCGGCATTGCAATGATCAACCCCGTCAGAGACAGCAGAATATCCAGTGCTCGCATCACTGCGAGAGAAAGCTTTGTCATGAATTACTCTATTGATATTGTTGTTTCAGGGCATCAATCAATTGCGTTACCGCTTGTTCTGGTAACACATTGATGCCAGCAGCGCCGGCACGGCCACCACCTGTCGCAAACTGCGATGCAACATCAGACGCACCATGACGTTGATTGAGTGGTGCACGAATGCTAACAACATAACTTGTGTTATCCAAGGGCGTTAAAACAGCATGCGCACGATCAGGATAGCGATTCGCCAGGTCATTGCCAAAAACACCACCGACGTCGGGCCCAAGCCTCTTGGGGAAGCACAACGACAGCAACGCTATCAGACTGGTAAATCAACGGGGCTTGCTGCGCAGCCGACATGTCTTGATGATAGCCATCGTTGAGCCTGTTAAAAATGTCTGACCTTTCATGGATAAAATCCAACGGTGTGGTGAAAGCAACGCATTGCCGATATAAATCCGCGGGGTGATAAAACAAGTCCTCAAGTGAACTGCCATAGCCGTTATAGTTCAGTGCAATTCCCAGCTGCTGCAAGGCCAGTGTATCTTTTTCGATCAACCCGGCTTGTTTGGCAAGCGCCTCTGCGACCTCGGTTAAATTATCACCAAATGCCGCCGTCATTGCCCATAGATGAAAACGTTGCTTAAGAAACTGATCGACTATCAGAGCAGTACAGGTGGTTGGAGACAGATCGATATGTGCCGACAAAGCAGGATGATTGGGAATATCGCCCGACTGATGATGATCAAAGTAGCTGACACTCGCCCCAGTATCTAACACTCGATGCAATTCTGCGGCATTTTTCTGCATTGAAATATCCAGAACGGTAACAACGTCACCCACTGTTGCCTCGACATGTTTCAGCAGATCAATATCCCGCTTAACCCCTGTTATCAGAGTTGATTCCGCAGGTGCTGCCAAGCGAAGTTGAACCAGCGAGCAAATGCCATCGGCATCGCCATTAAATACATCAAAACAGGCCATTTTTCCTCAACTCTCACTTTCTCATTTGGTTTGAGATGCCTCCATTGCGGTCGGCATAACAATCGTTTTGTCATCTCAACCTGACTTTATATGTCATCCCGAGCGCAGCCGAGGAATCTCCAAAAGTCCTCCAAGGCCGTTTGAGATGCCTCCACTGCGGTCGACATGACACATGACTCTTGGAATCAATCACACACTTTCTGTCATCCCGAGCGCAGCCGAGGAATCTCCAAAAGTCCTCCAAGGCCGTTTGAGATGCCTCCACTGCGGTCGGCATGACACATGACTGCACCTACAGCAAATTACCAGCTCAACAAAGACGGACATCATACTCCCCAGAAAACACCCTCAGCCGCCCGACTCAACCAAGTCTGGATATAAATCATGCCAATCTGGGTTTGATTGGCTTATCAAATGATTCTTCTTTTCTCGACGCCAACGCTTGAGCTGTTTTTCCCGAGCTATCGCTGAGTCGACATCACTCGTCTGCTCGAAATAAACTAATTTTTTGACGTTGTATTTTTTTGTGAAACCATCGATGAGATGATGTTTGTGTTCATAAATTCTTCTGATTAAGTGGCTGGTGACTCCTATGTACAGCACCTGATTACTGGCATTACTCAGAATATAGACATAATAATTTTTCACGGTCAGTTCCTTCTGACTTTGCGCCAAATTCACAAGATTTTCGATGCAATTTGTGTGCGGTTTCTCGTGGTAGCAGTAACAATTTACTTATAGCCATAAGTTAGAGATCTCTATAAGCCTTCCGGGCTGTTTGAGATCCTC
>NZ_APHR01000035.1 GCF_000349205.1 Methylophaga lonarensis MPL
GCCCCTGAACCACAGGTGTTTCAGCATTAAATTACTCAGGTCATTGACCTGATGCCGTTACTCACGACATGGATGATGTACTGTAACTTCGAGCTCACGTCTGCAATTAGCGACGCAGACCCAGATCAGCAATCAAATCACGGTAACGATTGATGTCAGTCTTTTTCAGGTAATCGAGCATCTTGCGACGGCTGCTTACCATTTTCAACAGACCTTGACGTGAGTGATGATCATGAATGTTTGATTTGAAATGATCAGACAGGTTGGTGATGCGCGCTGTCAGCAACGCGACCTGAATTTCAGCTGAACCTGTATCGCCCTCGCCGCGAGCGTATTTGCTGATGATTTCTTTCTTTTGTTCTGCAGTAATAGACATTAAAAACTCCAACTTTTGTGTGGCGGTGCCACGAGTCAAATTCTGAAATAACCCAGTGCTTTTTCACCGGATTACCCAACGATTTAAAGCGCTGCAAATTTTACCGGCTTTGGCCTTCAGTCACAAGGTTTTCTTGTGTGCTGCTTTCAGCGAACAGTCGTATCGAGGTTAAAACACCTCCATCACTGATCTGACCCAAACCAAAAAACTGCTGCTGTTCATCAAACAATCGAACAGTTGCGCACGGTGATACGGTTCCCAGCGAAACCGGTTGTCCAAACCGCAATTGTGTGACCTGTGCTTGGTTAAGCCGACATTCAGGCCAGTCAGGTAAAGCTGCTTCGGCAGGAACCAGCCGTGCCATCAGTGCGGATTTTGATTGTTCTGCCAATTGCTGCAAGGCAGATAATGACAGACTGTCTGCCAGTGAAAATCCTGCGGCCTGAGTTCGTCTCAACATCGTCACATGACCAACCGTGCCCAAGGCTACAGCGATGTCCTCAACCAGGGTTCTGATATAGGTGCCCTTGCTGCAACTGACCAGCAACTCAAAACTATCGGCTTGCTGTTCCAGCAACTCAATGCTGTAAATGTTGACAGCGCGCGGTTTGCGTTCGACCTCAACACCTTTTCGTGCAAGTTTGTAGAGTGGTTGGCCCTGATGCTTGAGCGCCGAAAACATCGGTGGCACCTGCCACTGTTCACCCAGGAATGACTCCAGCACCTGTTTCAATTGCTGCGCAGTAAACTCAGGGATGGCTTTTTGCTCTAGCGTTTGCCCTTCAGAATCGCCGGTATCCGTTAAAATGCCCAACTGGCATCGGACATGATAGCTTTTGTCTGCGTCGAGCAAATATCCGGAAAGCTTGGTTGCTTCACCAAGGCAAATTGGCAACACGCCGGTGGCTAGCGGATCGAGATTACCGGTATGGCCGGCTTTATTGGCATTAAACAGACGCCTGACTTGCTGCAAGACATGATTGGAACTGTATCCGGTGGGTTTATCAACGATGACCAGACCACTGATATCACACCCCGTTCGACGACGTCGGGCCATCAGTCCTGCTTATTGTCTGCGTTAGCCTTGGCAATCAACGCGTCCATATAAAATCCGCGTTCAAGCGATTTGTCGTACAAAAACCTCAGTTCAGGAATATTACGCAGATTCACCCGTTTTCCGAGTGCACGTCGCAAAAATCCAGCGGCGTTTTGCAAGCCTTCAAGGCAAGTTTCGATGTCCTGTTCGGAATCAAAACCATTGAGACGTGTGACATAAACCTTGCAGTACTTCAGATCCGCAGTCACGTCGGCATGTGACACGGTGACCATGCCAACCCGCGGATCTGAGATTTCCTGCTGGATAAGCAGTGCCAGCTCACGCATGACAACTTCACTTATCCGGCTGGTTCGACTGTATTCTTTAGCCATTAGAGCGTCGGTTTCATTAATACACGTTCAAAGACTTCGATCTGGTCACCCGGTTTGACGTCTTTATAGTTACGAACACCGATACCACATTCGGTTCCGGCACTGACTTCATTGACGTCGTCCTTAAAGCGACGCAGTGACTCCAGCTCACCCTCAAATATCACCACGTTATCACGCAGGACACGAATCGGGTTGTTGCGTTTGACCATGCCTTCCAGCACCAGACAGCCTGCGATATCACCAAATTTCGGTGAACGGAATACATCATCAACCCTCGCAAGACCAATGATTTCGTCTTTGTAAACAGGCTCTAGCATTCCGGTCATGGCTTTGGTAACCACATCCAGCAAGTCGTAAATAATGCTGAAGTACTGTACGTCGAGACCTTTTTCAGCAATTACTTTACGCGCCGTGTTATCTGCACGCACATTGAAGCCAATCAGGATGGCATCTGAAGCCGCGGCCAGCTGAGCATCTGTTTCGTTAATACCACCCACACCAGAAGCAATGACACGCACTTGAACCAGGTCGGTTGATAATTTTTGCAGACCTTGGCTAACCGCTTCTGCCGAGCCATGAACGTCAGCTTTAATGACCACGTTAAGTGTTTTGACATCACCCGCTTCCATCTTGTTGAACATATCATCAAGTTTGGCAGCCTGTTGCTGAGCCATTTTCATTTCACGGGCGCGTGTCTGACGGAAGTATGAAATTTCACGTGCTGTGCGTTCGTCTGGTGCTACTTGCAGCTCGTCACCGGCTGCTGGTGTGCTGGAGAGACCCAGTAATTCAACCGGTGTGGATGGGCCGGCTTGCTCAAGCTGCTGACCGTTTTCGTCAAACAGGGCACGAACACGTCCGTACTCTTGACCAACCACGACAATGTCACCTTTCTTAAGTGTGCCTTTTTGAACCAGCACTGTGACAACCGTACCACGCCCCTTATCCAGTCGAGCTTCAATCACGGTGCCATTAGCAGGTCCTTCAACCGGGGCCGTCAGTTCCATGATTTCTGCCTGGAGCGAAATGGCATCCAATAAATCGTCGATACCCTGTCCGGTCAGTGCCGAAACAGGTACAAACTGAACGTCACCACCCCAGTCTTCTGGGATGACTTCATGATTCACCAGTTCTTGCTTGACACGATCCGGATTGGCATCCGGCTTGTCCATTTTATTCACAGCCACGATCAATATGGATTCAGCCGCTTTGGCATGTTGAATCGCTTCAATGGTTTGTGGCATAACACCATCGTCTGCAGCAACTACCAGCACCACAATATCGGTGACTTTGGCACCACGGGAACGCATTTCTGTAAATGCCGCGTGACCGGGTGTATCAAGAAAGGCAATTTCACCACGACTGGTTTCAACCTTGTAGGCACCAATGTGCTGGGTAATGCCGCCGGCTTCACCTGTGGTCACTTTGGTACGACGAATATAGTCAAGCAGTGAGGTTTTACCGTGGTCAACGTGACCCATGACCGTGACCACCGGCGCACGCGACTTCAATTCACCGAGATCTTCATCACTGACCGTCAACGCCAGTTCAACTTCGTTGTCCTGAGTTGGTTTCGCAACGTGGCCCATTTCTTCCACCACGATGACGGCGGTGTCTTGGTCTAATACCTGATTGATAGTTGCCATGGTACCAAGACCCATCAGTGCCTTGATCACTTCAGCTGCTTTGACTGACATTCTCTGTGCCAGATCTGAAACGCTGATTGTTTCAGGTACGCTGACTTCACGAACTACCGGCGCTGTAGGCATGGAAAAGCCATGCTCCCCAGCCGTATCACGTACCGCGCCGCGTGGCTGGCTGACACCTTTTTTCTTCTTGCGGCGACCGGTTTTACCTTCGCTTACATGCAGTTCTTTTCGTTCGAACTCATCATCACGCTGGAATTTTCCACGTTTTGCCGGCTTATCTTTGGCGTGAACTCGCGCATCGCCTTCTTTCTGACGTTCAGCTTTTTGTTCTTTAGCCTGAACTTCAGCAGCGGCTTGTTTTGCTTCTTCACGCGCTTTTTCGAGCGCTTCCTCTTCTTCGCGAGCTTTACGGCGAGCTTCGAGTGCTTTTTCAGCATCAATCCGAGCCAAATTGGCTGCTCGACGCTTGGCGTCGGCTTCTTCAAGCTTCTTATGCGCCAACTGCGAGGCAGTCAATGCTGGTTCCTGATTTTGAGACTTTTGAGTTTTAGCAGGTGGCTCCTCAGCTGCGGCTTTAGCTTCCTCCGCCAGGGCTCTTTGCTCTTCTTCCGCAGCAAGTCGTGCTTCTTCTGCCGCTTGTTTTTCAGCTTCTATCGCGGCGGCAACGGCTGCTGCTTCACGATCAGCGGCTTCCTGCTCCATCAAGCGCTCACGCTGCTGTTGCGCTTCCAGTTCCTGCTGCTGCAGTTTTGCAGCTTCTGCTGCCGCATCTTCTGCTTCTTTTTGCTTGAGGAGTTCTGCTGCAGCTGCTGCCTCTTCGGTTTCGCTACGCTTGATATAAGTACGTTTTTTTCTCACCTCGACACTGACGCTTTTACCCGCCCGCGTCGGACCAGCAAGTTTAATTTCACTGACAGATTTACGCTTGAGCGTGATTTTTTTAGGTGTGACGGAGGCTCCGTCAGCACTTTTGCCATGTCGCTGTTGCAAAAACTGTAACAGGGTTTGCTTTTGTTCTTCGGTAATCAAATCATCAGGCTGCGAAACCTTGATTCCCGCCTCGTTGAGCTGATCAACCAGACGCTCTGCTGTTATACCGACTGTGCCAGCCAGGTCTTTGACCTTCATGTCACTCATTGGTTACTCCCCTGCTTTTCTTTATTCGTTCGCAAACCAGGATTCTCTGGCTTTCATGATGAGTGCTGCAGCCTGTGCTTCATCAACAGATGCGATTTCAACCAATTCATCAACAGACTGTTCAGCCAGATCATCCAGTGTCGCGACCCCCTTGCTGGCCAGAATCAATGCCAGCTCGGTTGTCATACCTTCCATATCAAGAAGGTCCTGTTGAGGTTCGGCCGACTCTAATTGCTCTTCACTGGCGATAGCACGTGTCAGCAGTACATCGCGAGCACGTGATCTCAGCTCTGCAACAATATCTTCATCAAACTCTTCGATATCCAGCATTTCCTGTTCTGGAACGTAGGCAACTTCTTCGAGTGAAGAAAAACCTTCCTGAGCCAGAATGAGAGCAACGTCTTCATCAACGTCCAGATCAGCCATGAATGTCTGAATCAGTGCACTGATTTCAGTTTCTGCCTTTTTGTCTGCATCAGAGGCAGACATCACGTTTAATTCCCAGCCGGTCAACTGACTGGCCAGACGTACGTTTTGTCCATTTCGGCCAATCGCCTGTGACAGCTGTCCGTCTTCAACGGCAATATCCATGCTGTGTGCATCTTCATCAACGACGATAGACTGGACTTCAGCTGGCGCCATGGCATTGATAGCAAAACGGGCAGGATCTTTATCCCATAAAATAATGTCGACACGCTCACCAGCCAGTTCATTGGTCACTGCCTGAACACGGGAGCCCCGCATGCCAACGCAGGCACCGACAGGATCGATACGTGATTCATGAGCCAGAACCGCAATCTTAGCGCGCAAACCTGGATCTCTAGCCGCACCTTTAACTTCAATCAAGCCATCGGCAATTTCTGGTACTTCCAGTTTGAACAATTCAATCAGTAATTCTGGTGCTACACGACTGACGATAAGCTGTGGACCGCGACCTTCAGGACGAATCTCTTTCAAATAACCGCGGATACGGTCACCGGAGCGAAAGTTCTCACGGGGAATCATTTCTTCGCGTGGCAGGAAAGCCTCAGCATTAGCACCCAAATCCAGTGTTACATTGCCACGCTCAACGCGCTTGACCGTGCCGTGGATCATTTGACCCAGCTTTTCACGGTACAGATCAACGACTTGAGCACGCTCTGCTTCACGTACTTTCTGGACAATCACCTGCTTGGCAGTTTGAGCTGCAATACGGCCGAACTCAACTGATTCCATGGGTTCACGAATGTAACCACCGACTTCAGCAGCGGCGTCTTTTTTCAGTGCATCGGTCAGTTTGATTTCGATTTCTGGTGACTCCAGGGCTTCTTCAGAGTCTTCCACGATAAGCCACTGACGGAAGGTTTCGTAGTTTCCTGTGATTCGGTCGATCGCAACATGGGCGTCGATTTCCATTTCATAGCGTTTACGGGTAGCCATTGCAAGAGCAGCTTCTACTGCCTGGAAAATAACTTCCTTAGCCACGCCTTTTTCGTTAGACATGGCATCTACAACCAGTAATATTTCTTTATTGTTCATCACGCCCCCAGAGGATCATCACATCATGTGTGTCCAATCCAAGTTTTTACATTAACCGCAAATAATACGCTTTTTTCAGGCAACAAGTCTTGCTTTGGCTAACCTGCCAAGTGGTAGTGCGTAGACTTCTCCATCAACCTCAATCAATATTTCACCGTCACTGAAGCCTTGAAGAATCCCTCTGAAATTCCTCCGTCCCTGTACCGGTAACTTCATGGTAATCCTGGCTTCTGCACCAACAAATCGTTCGAAATCCCGTGCCTTGAACAAAGGACGGTCAAAACCGGGAGATGAAATTTCCAGCGCATAGGCTTGTTTGATTGGGTCTTCAACATCAAGAACACCACTGACCTGGTGACTGACTCGTTCGCAGTCTTCGATGCTGATACCTTGTGATGAGTCGATGTACACCCGCAATACCGGCGATTGACCACCCTGGATATACTCGACGCCCACCAGCTCGTAACCGAGTGATTCGATCGGCGCCTCAATGAGTTGTTCGATTTGATCCGTGACTGCCATAAGCATCGCCAATACGTAAAAAAAAAAGGGCCATCGGCCCAATTTAAATCTCTAGAAAGACAAAAACCCCATTGAGGGGTCTCTGATCATTTAATTGGTAGCGGGGGCTGGATTTGAACCAACGACCTTCGGGTTATGAGCCCGACGAGCTACCAGGCTGCTCCACCCCGCACCTGATTAGACTGCGCATTATACATAGCAGCTATTGGCTTAGCAAGCCTGATTCTTAATTCTCTTTGAGTTTTCGGGTCAGCGTATTTCTGCCCCAACCGAGCAGCTTGGCAGCTTCTTGTCGTTTGCCTGCGGTTTTCTCAAGTGCCACTTCCATTAACAGCTGTTCAACCATGGGCACCACATCTGCCAATACGCCTTCCTGACCACTCAACGCCCGGGCAGATGCCCATTGTCTGAACAGGTGTTTCCAGTCGCTATTACCACGCCCGGTGTTTTCTGATGTGTCCACGGTCAACTCAACCGGCAGGTCGTCCATTTCAACCACTTGGCCGGGTGACATCACGGTCAACCAGCGACAGGTATTTTCCAATTGACGCACGTTACCAGGCCATGACAGTTGTGAAAGGTAGTTTTCTACTTCTGTTGAGACACTCTTCGGTGCCATATCCAATTCACGTGCCGCCTTGGTCAGAAAGTATGAGACCAGTGCCGGAATATCTTCGCGGCGTTCGCGAAGGGCTGGAATATGAATTCGAATGACATTAAGGCGGTGGAATAAATCTTCACGAAATTCTCCCCGCTCAACGCGTTGTTCCAGATTTTGATGGGTGGCGGCGATAATCCTGACATCCGCCCTGACGGCAGTATGCCCACCGACCCGAAAAAACTCGCCATCCGACAACACCCGCAACAAACGGGTTTGCAACTCAAGTGGCATATCCCCTATCTCGTCGAGAAACAGCGTGCCACTATCGGCTTGTTCAAAACGTCCTTTGCGCTGCACATGAGCACCAGTAAAAGCCCCTTTTTCATGGCCAAACAATTCTGACTCCATCAATTCTTTTGGAATTGCCGCCATGTTGAGTGCAATAAATGGCGCTTGCCGTCTTGGGCTGTGTTTGTGCAGTGCATGCGCGACCAGCTCCTTGCCGGTACCGGATTCGCCGTTGATGAGTACCGTGATGTTGGATCGCGCCAACCGGCCAATCGCGCGAAACACTTCCTGCATAGCCGGGGCTTCACCGATAATGTCATTTGAAACACTGATTTGTTCGGCAGGATTTTGGTGCTGTGACTGATGGTGCGCAATAGCACGCTGAACCAGTTCTACCGCCTCATCCACGTCAAAAGGCTTGGGCAGGTATTCAAATGCACCACCTTCGTAGACTGAAACGGCACTATCCAGATCTGAATAGGCAGTCATAATAATGACCGGTAAGTCTGGATGTTGCTGCTTAATGTCCGAAAGCAACTCAAGTCCATTAATCCCTGGCATCCGAATATCACTGATCAGCACATCAGGTCGCTGATTGTCAGCCTTATTGATCTCATCGGATACCGTATCAGCCGTTTCAAAGGCACGCACGCTGATATCTACAGCTTCCAATGCTTTTTGTAATACCCACCTAATCGAACGGTCATCATCAACTATCCATGCTATTGCTTTAGCGGCCACGAGCTAACTCCAAAGGAAAAATCACTGAAAATATGGTTTCACCGGGGTGACTACTGCAGGCGACAGTCCCCCCATTTCGCTGTACAAGATTTTGCACCAGATACAGCCCAAGTCCGGTGCCATCGGCACGCCCTGTCACCAGAGGATAAAAAAGACTGTCCTGTAACTTTTTGGGAATACCGGGTCCGTTGTCCTGAACTTCAACCAACACACCAAGGCGATGAAAACTCTTGTCGATGGTAATGTTGCGCTGTATGCGAGTACGCAGAATGATGACACCGGCCCCATGCATCGCCTGCACAGCATTACGAACGATGTTGAGAAATATCTGAATCAGTTGATCAAAATCTGCAAACAAGTCAGGAATGCTGGGATCGTAATCCACTTTGAAGCGCAGCCGCTCATCTACTTCGATATCAACCAACTGCCGAACACGCTGCAACACCTCATGAATATTGACTGATTGTTTCTCAGATTGTTGATAAGGACCCAGCATTCTATTCATCAGGTTTTGCAGACGATCAGCTTCACTGATGATGATTCGGGTGTATTCCTTGAGATCGTCAGAGTCGAGCTGACGCTCGAGTAGCTGTGCAGCGCCTCGAAGACCACCCAAAGGATTTTTGATTTCATGTGCCAGGCCGCGCACGACTTGTTGTTGTGTGTGCAGATTTTCATCACGATTAATGCGTAACTGATAGTCCAGCTGTGAGAGCTCAATCAACAGAAATGATTCATCAATATCCATAGGCTTGATGGCACAGTCCACCATGATTTCACCGTTGGCAGGCAGAAAAAGCTGCACCTCACGCTCGATCAGTGGCTGGCCGGTTTTAATCACCCGATCAATGCTGGCAAGCAACCTCACTTCACCAGGAATCAGCGTTTGAAAAGGCAAGAATTCCGCCTGCCGTTGACTCATTTCGAACATCACTTCGGTCGCAGTATTGATGTAACAGACACGTAACGAGGTATCCAGCACCAGTACCGCGGTGGTGAGATTTTCCAACACATCGCATGAGGCAATTGTTTTATTGAATTTCATTCAACTGAGTTCCAGAACATGCCCCGTTGGAAGCAAAAATCACTCCACAAACTTGCATATCACAAGCGTATATCACTAAGCGATTGATTTGCTGTGCAATCACAACCAATCAGGATGAAAAGACTTTGGCTAAGATAACAGATTTTGAGGATATGACCGTTATTGTTGCACCGTATTGGTGCGGACAAAAACTCAACAAGTTAAGGCGCGGCTGGCTGGGCATTGAATCCAGGCACAGTTGGAAAACCGGTAATGCCTTGTGGCGCGAACTGTTGTTGGTTTTGTTGTTGCTGTTGCACTGTTGCTCGATGCAGGTGAAAAACAATCGTCTCACTGCTGGCTATCACATCACCCTGTTCATCAATCACTGTAGCCATCAGCTCATGGCTGCCACGATCAAGGTGCTGTAATACAAAATTGTTGGTAGGGACTGGCGCGCCGACCAGTCTGCCGTTGAGTGTCAACTGCACCATGTGTCCTAGCTGTTGCTGTAATTCTGGTTGAATCAGCACATTCACCTCGACATTGCCATCGTTAATCCATACGCTCTCATCATCAACCGGGTTAACGATGCTCAGAATATAGTCAGGTGAAAGATCCGTGATTAATTGATCATCGAATTGGTCAGACGTTTCGTCTGTCGCATCAAACAAATCGCGTGGAACTGGAACAGGAGAATAGCCCGGAATGACTTCGACGATAACACGCTCAGCACCTGGCAACTGCTGATCACTGAATAAAACCGCGCCCGTCTCATCGACGGATCGATAAATGGCTGTCTCGGCATAAACGCACGAGCACATTAAAAAAATCAATGAGATGGCTGATTTCATAGCGCCAAGCATAGGCCACTGTTGATTGATGCGCAACAAACCACGTCACAAAAAAAACGCCCCCAGTTGGGGGCGTTTTTGTGACTGATCATGTCGGTCGAATTAGACGCTGAAGTACAGATCAAATTCTGCTGGATGTGTTTCCATACGCAGACGAGTAACTTCTTCCATTTTCAATGCGATGTAGCCATCGATCATGTCATCAGTAAACACACCACCTTCAGTCAGGAAGGCACGATCATTGTCGAGCGCTTCCAGCGCTTGATCCAGTGCATGACAGACCTTAGGAATGTTTGCAGCTTCTTCAGCAGGCAAATCATAAAGGTCCTTGTCCATCGCATCGCCAGGGTGGATCTTGTTTTTAATGCCGTCCAGACCCGCCATCATCATGGCTGAAAACGCCAGGTATGGGTTGGCTGATGGGTCAGGGAAACGAACTTCGATACGACGGCCTTTTGGATTGCTAACAAAAGGAATACGAATCGAAGCACTACGGTTACGTGCTGAGTAAGCCAGCATAACAGGCGCTTCAAAACCTGGCACCAAACGCTTGTAGCTGTTGGTGGATGAGTTAGTGAATGCGTTCAGTGCACGCGCGTGTTTGATGATGCCACCGATGTAGTACAGCGCAGTTTCAGACAGACCGCCGTATTTGTTACCAGTGAACAGGTTCTCACCACCTTTGGCCAGTGATTGATGCACGTGCATGCCACTGCCGTTGTCACCTACTAATGGTTTAGGCATGAAAGTCGCTGTTTTGCCGTATGCGTGAGCAACGTTATGAACAACGTATTTCAGAATCTGCACTTCGTCGGCTTTCTTGACCAGTGTGTTGAATTTTGTACCGATTTCACATTGACCCGCAGTTGCAACTTCGTGATGGTGAACTTCGGTTACCAGACCCATTTCTTCCATGGTCAAACACATGGCTGAACGAATGTCCTGCAATGAATCGACTGGTGGTACTGGGAAGTAGCCACCTTTGATGCTTGGACGGTGACCTTTGTTACCGTCTGGGAATACTTTTTCAGTGTTCCAAGAAGACTCATCTGAATCGATTTTGTAGAAAGAACCTGAAATATCACTACCCCAGCGCACATCATCCAGAATGAAAAATTCTGGTTCTGGGCCAAAGAAAGCAGTATCAGCCAGACCTGTTGATTGCAGGTAAGCTTCGGCACGTTTGGCAACACTGCGTGGGTCACGCTCGTAACCTTGCATGGTGGCAGGCTCAACGATGTCACAACGAACGATCAGCGTGTTGTCATCCATAAATGGATCCATAACAGCAGTGCTGGCATCCGGCATCAAAATCATGTCTGATTCATTGATACCTTTCCAACCAGCAACTGATGAACCGTCGAACATGACACCTTCAGAGAAAGTATCTTCGTCAATGCCATGGGCAGGATAAGAAACATGCTGCTCTTTACCGCGGGTATCGGTGAAACGGAAGTCAACGAACTTGACGTCCTGGTCTTTGATCATCTGAAGCACATTTTCGACTGACATTTAAATTCTCCACATTGATAACTGCACTTGTGTGCAAAAAACACTCGCCGTTTACACAGCACAAAGCTTGCCAACTTCTGATGAGCGTCAAATCAACCATTTAGGTGCAAGCAAAACACTCCAAAGCACCATAAAGGTGCGACCCATGATGATAACGCACAATAATGGTGCTATGCACCAACCCGGACCACGATATAAATCAAATCTTCCTTGTCTTCGATACTCACCAGACTGTGACCGTGGATTCTGGCCCAGGCTGGAATATCGTTTTTGGTACCGGGATCGGTGCAAACTACGCAGAGTGTATCGCCAACTGCTAATTCCTTCACTTTATTTTGTGTACGAATCACAGGTAACGGGCACAACAATCTCTGGCAATCGAGTTGGTAATCGCTCATACGTACCATTCCTCTGGTATTGCCTCGCTTGCGAGCGGACTCACTACGAGATTTTGTGTGCCGTTGTCAGGCAAAGTCAGTTCGATTTCAACCTGCTCAGCCGTTCGGCCCTGACCAAACCGCGCAACCACTGCTGCTGCCGTTTCGACATCATCATGATGTTTTAACTGACCATCGATTAATGCCATCGGACCGTTATGGCTGGTTGAGTACAAACTTGGATATTGTTTACGATACCCTTCGAGAAATTTGCTCTCTCCGGCATCCCGAGCAACGATGACCTTGAAATGAGGCGCTGGTCGAAGGTGTCTACCGACCTTGAGCAACATAATGTCATCCAGCTCATAATCACGACTATGACGTGCTTGCCACAGATCAACCAGCTTGCTGGAATACTTTTCATCAGTCAGAAAACAACAGCCACCGGCAGGCGTGGCGAAATCGTTCAATCCGTAATGACGGGCCAGAGCGATTTGCGGTTTGCGATTTCGGCCATGAAAGTCATGAAGCTTGGCTCGATCCACCCAGCCTTCGCGTTCAGGCAGGGTTTCAGGTAAATTTTTGGCGCACAGCGGCCGCAGCAAAATATCATCAGCCCCTGACTCACGCGCGATAATCGGCATTGTGCGTTTGAGTTGTGATTTTGGTCTTTGGCCTATTACCTCACCGGTAATGATGAAATCAAAACCGTCTTGATGATTGGATTTAACCCATTCAACCGCTTTACCCACCATGAATATCTTGCAGTCGAGGCAAGGATTCATATTGGCACCGTATCCATGTTTAGGGTTGAGTAATACGTCCTTATACTCCTCAATCACGTCGACAATATGCAGTTTAATGCCCAACTGCTCGGCCACCCACAAGGCGTTATTGCGTTTTTCCTTGTCTTTGTGGTGATTACGAATTGCGTGCGTATGTCCCTCGACACAAAAGCCAGTAAAAAAATTAATGCCCTCGACTTCGATGCCTTGTTCCTGAATCACCCGCACCGCGAGCATTGAATCCAGTCCACCAGAGATCAGTGCGATTGCCTTGTGTTGCCGGGTCATCCTAAGCTGTACCACCTACTGTAATGGCGTCAACCTTCAGCGTTGGCTGCCCAACACCGACCGGTACGCTCTGTCCTTCCTTGCCGCAATTACCAACACCACTGTCCAGCGCCAGATCATTGCCGACCATGCTGATGCGGTTCATCACTTCCGGGCCGTTGCCAATCAAAGTAGCTCCCTTGACAGGTCGGGTTATCTTGCCATTTTCAATCAAGTAGGCCTCACTGCTGGAAAAGACAAATTTTCCGGAAGTGATATCAACCTGGCCGCCACCAAAATTAACCGCGTAAATGCCTTTATCAACCGAGGCGATGATCTCCTGAGGATCAGACTCTCCCGGTAACATGTAAGTATTGGTCATACGTGGCATCGGCAAATGAGCGTATGATTCGCGTCGACCATTGCCTGTGCTGCGCATACCCATCAGACTGGCATTTTGCTTGTCTTGCATGTAAGCGGCCAGACGGCCGTTTTCAATCAACACCGTACGCTGAGTAGTCACACCTTCATCGTCAACATTCAACGAGCCACGACGATGCATCAAGGTGCCATCATCAACAACCGTACATAGCGAAGAGGCAACTTGCTGGCCCATTTTGCCAGAGAAAGTTGAAGTGCCACGGCGATTGAAGTCGCCTTCAAGACCATGACCAACAGCTTCATGAAGCAGTACACCTGGCCATCCAGAACCCAGCACCACCGGCATCGTCCCTGCAGGTGCCTCAACAGCATCAAGATTCACCAGTGCCTGTCTGACGGCTTCACGTGCATAACTCTCAGCAGTGTTCTGCTCGACAAAAAAACCATAATCAAGGCGACGACCGCCTCCGGCACTGCCACGTTCACGTCTGCCTTGATGTTCAACAATGACACTGACATTCATTCGGATCAGTGGTCGTATATCCGCTGCATAGGTCCCGTCAGAGGCTGCCACCAGCATGGTGTCGACCCCGCCTGCCAAAGTGACGGTCACCTGTTTAACACGCGGATCAGTTGCTCGCGCAGTGGCATCAGCCTGTTTGAGTAAATCCAGTTTTTCGGCTGTGCTGAGAGAGCTTAAGGGATCATTCTCGCTGTAATAGCTGGTGATTGGCTGTTGACGCTTCCAGGCCTGGCACTGAAGATTTTGCCCTTGTCTGGAAATCGCTCTGGCGGCTTTTGCAGCATCATTCAGCGCAGCTGCCAGCAAGTCGTCAGAGTAGGCAAAGCCGGTTTTCTCACCACTGCAGGCTCGAACGCCTACGCCTTGATCAAGGTGATAACCACCATCCTTGATGATACCGTCTTCAAGCACCCAGCTTTCCTGCCTTGATTGCTGAAAATACAGATCAGCGTAATCCACGCCTTTGCTGAGTGTCAGGGATAAGGCATTGTGCAAATCCTGTTCTGACAGGCCTGTTGGAGCAAACAGCTGTAACTCCGCCTGTTCGAGGATAGATGTTGTCATAAAGTGATGGCTAGTGAACTTGGAAAACGCTGATCATACCAGAACAAGTGAGCCGTCGGATGGCTCAGCACTTTGTTCAAGGTGTTGCGCTTGCCGGTTGAGACTCTTTTTGTGATGCGGATCGGGATATTTTCAGTTCCGGATCATCCCATGGGCCAGTCAGGTCGTAGCTGTAGCTGATCACATCAACGATGTCTCTATCGAATAATCTTCCTGCAATCCTGTCAACCAGAAAAATCGCTGTACCCGCTGCTAACCCCACCGGACCGCCAGCAACCGCTCCCGCCAATGGCAAGGTGGATGAAACGCTGGGAGTGACCCTTACTTTTTGCTTGTAAGTTCGTTCTATCAAATTCACTGAGCCGGTCACCGCGATGTTCGCACTATCGCCGCGCATGACCAGATTGTCTGTGACCGCTATCCCTTCGGCAAAAGTGAAGTTGCCGTTAATGCCCGAGAAGCCCATCCCTTTACCAAAAAAGTCACTGAAATCAAGCAATAACCTGCGTGGCAAAGCAGCAAAGCTCAATAAGCCGAAAATTCTGCCCGCCGCCCCGGGCTCGATATCAAGCAGTCGCCCGCTACCGACATCAATCATCAGTGAACCTTCCATGGTACGTTGAGAAAAATCAAGCGGATCACCCGGCCAGCTCAGCGCTACTTGCAGCTCAGCCTGATTAGCCTCAATCGCTTGCTGATAACCAAAACTGGCCAGTAAACCGCGCAAATCATTTGACTGTGTCTCAAAACTCAAGCGGGTCACATCGCCTGCCGTCAATTGCTGCCAAATACCCTCTGCATTGAACTGATAGACCTCGGAACTCAGGCTGAATTTTTCCAGTTGCCATTGATGCGCCTCTCGCTGCGCCAGCAAATTCATCTCACCCAGTCGCATGTCGTTGATTTGAAAATCAAGTACCTGAACATTCATTGATGGCCATAAGGGGCGTGGTGTTGGCAGGATCAAGGATTCTGTTTCTTGCGACAGCTGCTGTTCATCAGCTTCTGGCCAGCGTAATACCAGTCGGTCAAAGTCCATCCTCACCGCAGCACCTGCCGCCAAGGCATCAGGAATCACAACTTCACCACGCGCCTTCTCGGATCCAACACTGAGCCTCCACTCATCTGTCGATCGGCGAAGCTGGAGATTCACTTGCTCAAACTGCTGCTGTTGCAGTGCCAGTCTGTCTACTTGCAAGTCAATCAGATCAGGGTAGTACGGTGTTTGTGGTGTCTCGACACGAGAAAATAACTGAGACCAGTCCAACCATTGCTGAACATCAAGCATGGCCAGCTGTCCTCTGATCACAAAATCATTCATCGGTTCAGCGGCCTGGCCACCGCCTAATTCCACTCGTCCAAACAGCGTCTTGTCTTCGATGCGCCAATTGGCGTCTATCAATTTATCAAGATTGATATTCAGAATCGGGCCGCGACTGGTTTGCCGTGTGGAAAACCGTAGCGGCCGTGCCTCGTCAGCAGCTTTGCCAAAGGGTTCTGGCATGTCGATTTGCAAACCTTTGAGATCTGAAGAAATCTCAAGATCAACATTGAAGTCACCCATCGACAATTCTCGGATAGCCAAATCAACCGTGTAATCAAACAAACCATTAAAAATACCTGGTGGAATTGCCTCAAACTCGGCAATCATCGCCTGCGAGTTCAAACGGCCTTTGGCTGTTACCTGTGTGTGACCGTCCCTCGGTTGAATATCAACGACTGCAGGGGCACCAAAAATCACAGCTTTCATGGCCTCGCCAGAAACGCCATCGTTATCAAAACTCAAAACACCTTCAATCTGTTGCAGCCCCACCCCTGGCTTATCAACCAGATTCAGCGATGTGCCGGTCAGATCAAGTCGCCCTTTCACCAAGGTTTCATAGGGGTCAGCCAACGGTACATCCAGAACCAATGACAACTGGCTATGACCTTCTGCTGAAAATGCATCAGCCACTGGCCCAAAACGGGACTTGAGAGGGCTTTCATTAAGAAAATTCAATGCCTTGTCGATATCACCCTGAACATCACCAGTGACATTCAATTGAGCGCTGCCTGCAATCGCATTTTCGATCAGCACTTTGACATCGATAAAATCAAGCCCCGCGATGGTGCCTGACTGACTGGAAACACGAATCTGGTTGCCATCTCCGTTCACCTGACCAGATACTGACTTTAAATCTGGCCAACCATCGGCGTAGTGCAAAGTGGCATTTTCTACCTCAAGATCGATAAGGAAGGCACCCGTGTCACGGTCATCAAAGGGAAATTCCGCCAGATTACCTTTGATAACAACACTGCCCTCAGTGACGATGCCGTCAATAAAGGCCGGAGCAGCCCATTCAAAAAAGTCTTCGTCGAGAATGCGTTCGGGAACGTAGTTGAGCCAGCGATTGGCAGTAACATCCTGCAAATTCACTGTCATGTCGCTGGACAGCAATTCCTGTTGTTGGTGCAAAGTGCCCACCACCTGTAGATTCAGATCATCGTTCCAGAGATGCAGACGATCCACTGCCAGCAGCCAGCCATCATCATTGACTTGCCAGTCGATTGCTCCGCTCAGCGAGTCAAGATAGACAGCGTCCGGTAGCAGATCTTGTGGGTAAAGCGTCAATGCTTTACTGTTGAGTTTGAGCGACAGCTTTTCATCTTGCCAATCAATGTCGGCACTGAGGCCGGTCACGCCCGGCCAATCCTGCCAAGGCAAAAAGGCGACCTCATCCAGAGACATTGCAATGGTCTCAAGCCCGTGCTCCGGGTGAAATCGAACTTTCAGTCGGTGAATGTCGCCAGCCGGTCGCTGTTGCTGCAACCACTCGGGCATATCCTCCAGCAACACAGCAATTGCGCTCAGATCACTCAAACGTAAAAACTGGCTGTCCGCGTCGAACCAGCCGTCCGGATCTTTACTGAAACTAAATGAAGTATCTGGCCAGCTCTCACCAGCCATTACCAGACGCACATTGTCACCAGACACAGACCATTGACGCTCATCAAGCTGCCACTGAAGCTGGCCGGAGAGTCGTTCGACACGAACCGGATCAGTATCCTCGTCTGGTTGCTGATTGGTGACAACCGTCTGATTCAGTGAAAACTCGGCGTTGCCTGGTACTTACGCTCGTTTTTTTCGGCATCAAAACGAAAGGCGCTCAAATAGCCGGCTTGATCCAAATACAGTGTTGGGTGATCGAACAGAAAGCGGAATGGATCCAGTTGCAGGTATTCGCCCATCAAACTGAACTGCCAATTATCCGGCTGATGCTTGTCATCAAGCTCCAGCAACGCTTGAAGTTCGAGTTCACTGCCCATCTGAGCCGGTGGTGCCAGCCTGGCAGTTACTCGCCAGGCATTGTCAGCTTGTTGCAGTTGTGCACGTTGAATTCGATAATCGCCATCAAGTGACGGCGTCAATTGATCCCGAAAACTCACCTGGATACGCTCCAGCTCAAGTGAGTTGAGCAGTCTCAGCAAAGCGCTGGCATCAAAGCTTTCACCGGAGGCCGGTTGATGTGGACTCGCAATGAAAAACTCACCTTCCGTATTTCGGCCAAGATTAAGATTCAGGCCGGATATTTTGATGGAATCCATCATCGGTTCCCGAGCCCGCAAGCTTGCGATCAGATCGATCCCCACCTGCAACTGCTCTACTTCCAGCCAATTGGGTGCATTTTCAGCTTCGGCAACTTGCAAGTCTGTCAGATGCAGCTTCGGAAACAGATTCAGCCAATAGAGACCCGCTTCACCAATCTCAATCGGGTAACCCAACTTGTCACCTGCCCATCGCGCGATCTCATCCTTGCGTTCAGTCACTGCCTTGGATAGCCAAACCGCTGACAGCAATGCCAATAAACACAATATGGTGGCAATTGCCACCCAGTAGAACGTGTGGCGACCGGCAACATGCAAGGTTCGCTTGAGAATACTCATGGGTCTACATCAGCACCACGTTAAACTGCTCCCGACCGTATTGGCTGTCACATTGAAAAAGGATCGGCTTGCCAATCAACTGTTCAAGCTCGGCCACCTTGGTTGAATCTTCATCATTCAAGCGGTCGATGACATCCTGTGAGGCCAGCACCATAAACTGCTTGCTCTCATATTGCTTGGACTCTCGGATAATCTCACGGAAAATCTCATAGCAGACGGTTTCGACATTTTTGGTATAGCCTTTGCCCTGACAACATGGACAAGGCTCACACAGGATATGCCCTAAACTTTCCCGTGTTCGCTTGCGTGTCATTTCGACCAGCCCCAGCTCGGAAACGGCACTGATTTTGTGTCGCGCCCGATCCAGTGACATGGCTTTCTCAAGCGTTCGCAATACCTGCTCGCGATGTGCCTGCTCATCCATATCAATGAAGTCGATGATGATAATGCCGCCAAGGTTACGGACACGCAATTGTCTGGCAATAGCCTGCGCCGCCTCGAGATTGGTCTTGAATATGGTTTCTTCCAGATTCTTGTGACCGACAAATCCACCAGTGTTGACATCAACAGTGGTCATCGCCTCGGTCTGGTCAAATATCACATAGCCCCCGGACTTCAGAGGGACTTTGCGATCCAGTGCTTTTTGAATTTCATCTTCAACCGCAAACAAATCAAATAGAGGTCGATCACCACGGTACAGCTCCAGCAAGCTGATGCATTCAGGCATAAAGCCCTCAGCAAAACGAACGGCAGCCTGATAGGTTTCATTAGAATCGATGCGGATTCTTTCGATCTCTGGCGACAGCAGATCCCTCAGTGAACGTAGCGCCAGCGGCAAGTCCTGATAAAGCGGTTCACCGCAATTGACGGTTGCCATTCGTTCAGTCAGCTTTGCCCACAGGCGATGCAAAAACTGCAGATCCGCTTCGAGTTCAGCTTCAGCAGCCCCCTCCGCGGCTGTTCGCACGATATAGCCCGCGGCATCCTCCGGTAATAAAGCGGTCAGGCATTGCTTGAGTCGATCCCGCTCCTGTTCAGTTTCGATTTTAAGCGAGACCCCAATACCCTCAGTTTCAGGCATGTAGACCAAGTATCTTGAAGAAACCGACAGCTGGGTCGTCAAGCGAGCGCCCTTACTACCCATCGGATCCTTGATGACCTGTACCAGTAATTCCTGACCTTCACGCAGCAGGCTAGTGATCGGAGGAGTAACTTTTTGGGCCTCCTTGAGGTCGCCGGTCTGACCTTTGGGCATGGAAATATCTGAAGCATGTAAAAATGCAGCTCTCGACAGGCCAATTTCCACAAAAGCAGCCTGCATTCCAGGCAATACACGACAAACCTTGCCTTTGTAGATATTGCCTACCAGCCCACGATACTCGCTGCGCTCAATAAAGACTTCCTGCAGTACACCATTTTCGACCACTGCAGCGCGTGTCTCGCTGGGCGTCACATTAATCAGAATCTCACTGCTCACCGCTGTTTACCTGCCTTAATAACTGCACTGTTTCAAATAGAGGCAAGCCCATAATACCCGAGTAACTGCCATTGATATGGTGGATGAAAACAGCGGCTAGTCCCTGTACGGCATAGCCACCCGCCTTGTCATGGCCTTCACCGCTGGCGATATACCAATCAATATCCGCTTCTGAAAGCGCGCTAAAGGTCACTTCGTTCACCTGTAGCAGACAATGACTGGAAAGTGCATTTTGCACAGCCACTGCCGTCATTACTTGGTGGCAACGCCCAGAGAGCATTGACAGCATTCGCCTGGCTTCGCTGTCTGTTTCAGGTTTGCCGAGAATATGTCCATCAATCACAACCGAAGTATCGGCCGCAAGCACAGGACGATCTTTCAGACTCACCTGCCAGCCCGCTTCTGCCTTCATCGATGCAACACGTTTTACGTAGGATTCAGCAGATTCTTCTGCTTGAACCGACTCGTCCACAGACACGCGAAGTACCTGAAAGTCGACCTTGATCTGCCGAAGGAGTTCACTTCGGCGTGGTGAGGTTGAAGCAAGATAGATAGGAGACAGAATCATGCGCGATGATAAGGATGATTCTGCAGCACTGTCCAGGCACGATACAGTTGTTCTGCCAGTACAATTCGAACCAGAGGATGCGGCAGCGTCAGCGCGGACAGTGACCAGCTTTGATCTGCGCGATCAAGACAGGCTTTTGACAAACCATCAGGGCCACCAATCACAAAACAGACATCCTTGCCTCCCGCCAGCCATTGCTGCATTTGTTGAGCGAGTTGTTCGGTACTCCAGGAGCGACCGGTGACTTCCAATGCCACCATGTGTTGATTGCCGGCGGCCGTCAGAATTCGCTGGCCCTCCTCCTGCATCCACTGTTCAGGCTGGCCTGTCTTACCGCGTCGAGCTGCTGGAATTTCACTGAGTTGCAGTGGTATGTCACGAGGCAAGCGGCGGCTGTATTCTTCCACACCCTCGTTCACCCACCGCGGCATTTTACTGCCAACAGCGAGTATATTGAGTTTCATTCCCTGGAAGCTGACTCCGTTGATTGAACATCAGGCACAGACCAGAGTTTTTCCAGGTTGTAAGTCATTCGTGTTTGCGCCGTCATCACGTGGGTAATCACATCGCCCAGATCGACCAGTGCCCACTCGCCGACTTCTTCACCTTCAACCCCGAGTGGCTGAACGCCTGCGGCTTTGGCTTTCATCACCACTTCGTTGGCAAGGGCCTTGACCTGCCGGGTAGATTTGCCAGTGGCAATAATCATGAAATCAGTAAAATCGGTCATATTAGTCACATCAAGGACTTCAATGTTTTCAGCCTTGATGTCTTCCAGTGCGTCAATCACCAGTAATTTAAGTTGCTCAGCCTGCATGGGCTTCTCCGTTATTCAATATTTGTATAGTGTAGCGCATACCGTAACGATCGTCTCCGACAAGCCCGCCAGTGGGCCTCAAACGGTCTAATCAGGGTGATACAACCCCAATTGGTCTATCAGGCTGATAACAGCCTCCGGCATCAAAAATCGCGCTGAGCGATGCTCGGCAAAGCAGTTTCTGATTTGGGTGGCAGAAACCGCCATCTGCGTCACCGCCAACGGCCATATTTTTCCAGCCGCGAGTGTTCGATCGGCGGCTGTTGCAAGATGCGAGTGATACCAATTGTCGAGCTCATCAGGCAACTGGCTTGGCTGCTCAGGTCGTTGCATCACCACCAGATGTGCCAGGTCCAATAATTCTGTCCAGCGTGACCAGCTGTGAAGGCCCTGAAAAGCATCGCTGCCCACCAGAAAAAACAAAGGATTCTCGGGAAACTGTTCACGCAGGCTTAGCAAGGTATCCACTGAATATGAAGGGCCGCTGCGATGCAATTCACGATCATCCACCATAAAACCTTCCAGGCCCTTGATCGCCAACTCCAGCATGAGTCGGCGTTCCTTGGCTGAAGCAACCGGTTGTTGCCGATGTGGCGGTGTCGCACAGGGAATCAGACGCATTTGCTCAAGATTGAGCTGTTGCATCACTTCAAGCGCCGGACGCAAATGACCAAAATGTACCGGATCAAAGGTTCCGCCCAGAATACCTATTGCGGGTAACTCAGTTTCGAATCTGACCACTGCCCAGCACGATCCATTTTTGCGAAGTCAAGCCCAACAGGCCAACCGGGCCACGAGCATGAATTTTGTCAGTGGAAATGCCAATTTCAGCACCAAGACCGTATTCAAAACCATCGGCGAATCGAGTCGAAGCATTGACCATGACCGAACTCGAATCCACCTCACGCAAGAAACGTCGAGCCTTGCTGTAATTTTCCGTCACGATGGTTTCTGTATGCGCCGAGCTGTGCCGGTCAATATGATCAAGCGCTTCATCCAGTCCGTTTACCACTCGAATTGACAATATCGGAGCCAGGTATTCGGTATCCCAATCAACCTCTGTCACGGCAATCGCCTGAGGCAAAATTTCACGTGTGCGTTCGCAACCACGCAGTTCAACTTGTTCAGAGGCATAGCGCACCGCAATTTTTGGCAGAAACTCGGCAGCTATAGCGATATCCACCAATAGAGTCTCCATCGCATTACAAACGCCATATCGATGGCATTTCGCGTTAAACGCGATTTCCTCGGCCATTAACAAGTCGGCTTCAGCATCAATGTAGACATGACAAATGCCATCAAGATGTTTGATCACAGGTACGCGGGCTTCCCGACTGACACGCTCAATCAGGCCCTTGCCTCCACGAGGCACAATGACATCCACATAATCGGTCATTCGCACCAACTCATCGACTGCCGAGCGATCAGTGGTTTCAACAACCTGAACTGCGTTGGCAGGCAAGCCAGCCTTGATCAAACCGGCTTCGATGCACTTAGCAATCGCTTGATTGGAATGAATGGCTTCACTGCCGCCACGTAAAATAGTGGCATTGCCGGATTTCAGACACAGCGCAGCGGCATCAACCGTCACATTGGGTCTCGATTCATAGATGATTCCAACCACCCCCAGTGGTACACGCATCTGACCCAGCTGAATTCCTGATGGACGATAGGTCATATTGCTGATTTCGCCCACTGGATCTGGCAGTTGAGCAATCTGCTCCAGTCCTTCGGCCATTTGTTCGATGCGCGCATCTGTCAACGTGAGTCTGTCCAGCATTGCGGCGTCGAGGCCTTTTGCCTTGCCAGTGTCCAGATCTTTGGCATTCTCTTCTTTGAGGCTGCTTGCGGCCGAGCGAATCTGCGTCGCGATCTCAAGCAAGGCGACATTCTTGTCACTGGTTGACGCGCGTGCCAGCAGACGGGCAGCTTGTCTGGCTTGCTGTCCCAGTGTCTGCATGTAATCACTGATGTTCAATGAAAATCTCCTCTAATCTCGGCAGTCGCAGTGTTTAATTGTACACCGGCAAGCTGTAGGCAAAGCGCTTCCAACAGCTGCCAGGGTGATACCGAAAGCCCCCCCTTGGCAGCCTGGTCAACCAGTGACAGCTGCTGTAAAAACATCAGCCATTGCTGGGGTTGGTGGCGCATTAGTGCCCGTCTTATCATCGCCTGACTTTTTTCCCATACCGGGGGTTTCTGACTGGCAAAAATCTGTTGCAATGGGCGGCCCTGCTGAAGCTGAAGTGCCATATCGACACATCGTTGCACAGACCACGATACAGCAGAAAACACACTGAGAATCTCAACACCCTCGGCTTGTAATGTTCGAATCGTTCGGGGTATTCGATCAATCTGCCCAGCGTAGATCTGGTCCATCAGTCCAAAAGCTTCAAAACGGGCATTGTCAGCTACTGAGGCCAGTACCATTTGATCTTCAACATGGCCGTTGTCGGCCAGCAAGGCCAACTTGTCTACCTCTTGAGCAGCGGCAAACAGATTACCTTCAACGCGTTCGGCAATGACCGCCGAAATGTCAGCGTTGAACGATACGCCTCGTTGCGCTGCTCGTTGCCTGATCCAGGCAGGTAGACGATCCAGCGTCACGGGCCAAATCATCACCGTCGCGCCAATACGTTCCAGCTCTGAGTACCATTTAGCTTTTTGTTGGGCAGGTGCAATTTTGCCACTGATGATTAACACGGTTGTATCTTCAGCAGGCTGACTGGCGAAATTTCTCAACAGTTCGCTGCCCTCTTTGCCCGGACTGCCTGACGGCAAGCGAATTTCCAACAAACGCCGGGAAGCAAACAAAGACATCGACTGCGCTTGCCAGGGGATCTGTGTCCAGTCAAACCGTCCTTCAACATGCCATACCTGACGTTCTGCCTGATGCTGTCGCAATGCACTGCGAACAACATCCGCAGCCTCTTCGACTAATAGCGGTTCATCACCATGAATCAGGTAAACAGGGAGCAACTGTTGTTGCAGTTGTTGTGCGAGTTGTTCACTTTTCAGTCGCATCTGCAGTGCTTATCGCAATACAGACAAACGCCGCAGAATACTCTGGACCAATTGCTCATTCATCTGTACTTCCAGCAGTCGCTGTTCTTCACCGAGCCCGATAACCTGATCCGGGTCAAACTGCAGATCACGGCGTGCTTCAAAGCGCTCGGCATCAATCAGCATGGTGGAGTTCGCATCAACCAACTGAATCACAATTTGTCGTTCCAGTTCGTATTCACTGACTTTGCCGCTGAAAGAAACCGACAGCACCCGCCTTTCGAAATTGTTTTCAATAATCGACAGGACCGCGGCACCTTCCTGGTAACGATCAACAACCGTGATGCCATTACGAGTCAGTGTGCGCCGAAGCTCAAGGCCAAAATCCCGCTGCATGTTAACGCCTTGGACGTATAGCAACTTGAGCTCATCAGGTAATTCGGCAGCGCCTCTCAACTGAAAGCCACAGGCCGTAATTGCCAGCATGCTCATCAGGAGCACTAACCTTGAAATCAGCAGTTTCATGAATCTATTTTCATCCTCAGAAGCAACTGTCAGCCGACGACGATATTCAGCAAACGCCCCGGAACCAGAATAACCTTACGAACTGTTTTGTCCTCGATGAACCGTTGTACATTCTCTTCAGCGTAAGCGGCTGCCTCAACTGTTGCTTGATCAGCATCGGCAGCAACACTGATTTTGGCTCGTAGCTTACCATTGACCTGTATCATCAACTCAACTTTATCCTGCTTGATAGCCGCTTGGTCAACCTCAGGCCAGCTGGCGTCGACCACAGCAGTCTCATGACCCAGGGCCAGCCAGAGTTCATGACTGATATGAGGTGTGATAGGCGCTAACATCAACACCACCAATTCCAGTACCTCACCAATCACCGCGTGGTCCTCAGCGGTCTCGTTCGGATGCTTGGCCAGCGCGTTCATCAATTCCATGATGGCCGCTATTGCGGTGTTGAATGTATGACGTCTTCCCAGATCATCCTGAACCTTGGCCAGCGTTTGGTGCGCCTGACGACGCAATGTTTGCAGCGACTCTGACAACTCAGTTTCCGGTAAGGCAGTTTTGGCTCCCTTGACACGGTACTCCTGAACAGCTCGCCAGAGACGTTTCAAAAACCGATGTGCACCATCCACCGCCTGATCCGACCATTCAAGTGACATTTCCGGCGGTGCTGCAAACATCATAAACAAGCGAGCCGTATCTGCACCGTACTGATCAATCAGTGCCTGAGGATCAACCGTATTGCCTTTCGACTTGGACATTTTGGCACCGTCTTTCAGCACCATACCCTGAGTCAGCAGATTTTTGAAAGGCTCATCACCGCTGACCAGACCTTCGTCACGCATTAATTTGTGAAAAAACCTGGCATACAGCAAATGCAGCACCGCGTGTTCAATGCCACCAATATATTGGTCTACCGGCAACCAGTAGTCAGCACGCTGATCCAGCATTGCCGATTTATTATCGGCACTGGTGAAACGAGCGTAATACCACGATGACTCGAAGAAGGTATCAAAGGTGTCAGTTTCTCTGCGTGCATCGCCGCCACAGACAGGACATTGGCATTGGTAAAACTCAGCCATTTGATTGAGTGGTGAACCACTACCATCTACCACCACATCTTCAGGCAACACCACCGGCAAGTCTTGTTCAGGAACTGGCACAGCACCACAATCAGCACAGTAAATGATCGGAATCGGCGTGCCCCAATAGCGTTGTCTTGAAACACCCCAATCTCTCAAGCGGTAATTGACCTGTTTTTCACCTTTGCCCGCTTGCTGCAAAAACGCGGCAATTGCCTCAAAGGCTTGTTCGAAATTCAATCCATCAAACTGACCGGATTGAACCAGCTTGCCTTTGGCTGTATAGGCATTTTCGCTGATATCCACATCCGTTCCATCGAGGGCATCAATCACCTGTTTTACTGGCAACTGATATTTCTGAGCGAACTCGAAATCTCGCTGATCATGGGCAGGCACAGACATCACCGCCCCCGTGCCGTAACCCATCAACACAAAGTTAGCGACCCAGACCGGAATAGCTTCACCAGTCACCGGATGAATTGCTGACAGGCCGGTGGCCATGCCAAGCTTTTCGGCAGTTTCCAGCGCCGCTTCAGAAGTGCCTGTTTTTTTGCACTGTTCGATAAATTCAGCCAATGCAGCGTTTGTTTCGGCTGCTTGCAACGCCAGTGGATGCTCTGCCGCTATCGCAAGATAGGTCACACCCATCAAGGTATCCGGACGCGTGGTATAGACCGTGAGCGATGTTGCTCCAGCTTCAATATCAAAGCTGATTTGCAAACCTTCAGAGCGACCGATCCAATTGGCTTGCATGGTTCTCACCTGTTCAGGCCAACCTTCTAATTGCTGAAGATCTTCAAGCAGATCCTCGGCGTAGTCGGTGATCTTCATGAACCACTGCGGGATCTCGCGCCGTTCCACCAATGCACCAGAACGCCAGCCACGACCGTCAATGACCTGTTCATTGGCTAATACCGTCTGATCAACTGGATCCCAGTTAACCGCTGCCGTTTTGTTATAGACCAAGCCTTTCTTGAACAATCGAACAAACAACCATTGCTCCCAGCGATAGTAATCTGCATCACAAGTGGCTATTTCACGATTCCAGTCATAGGCCAATCCCAAGCGTTGCAGCTGACCACGCATGTAGTCGATATTGCTGTGAGTCCATGCAGCCGGTGCCACCTTGTTTTTGATTGCAGCATTTTCAGCAGGCAGACCAAAAGCATCCCAGCCCATGGGTTGCAGCACATTTTTGCCTTGCATGCGCTGAAAACGGGAGATGACATCGCCGATGGTGTAGTTGCGGACATGCCCCATGTGTAGTTGACCGCTGGGGTAAGGAAACATCGACAGGCAATAATACTTTTCGCGGCTGCTGTCTTCGACGGCCTCAAAGCTGTTGTGTTGTTGCCACCACTGCTGGGCCGCTTTTTCTACCTGTTCTGGATGATATTCAGCTTGCATGATTCTCTGTGCTGTTACTGGATGAAAAGCAGACAAGGATACCGCAGCATTGGCGATGCTGAAAGCCGCGAGTGACTGGCTCAAGCCGCTTCATTGTCAGTACGGCAGCATCAGCATGTTGTTGCCATACAAAAAAGGCAGCCGATGGCTGCCTTTTGGGTGAAGTAAGATCGATGCTTTAGCCGACTCTGAAATCTTCAATTTTTTTGCCGCGATTGAGCTCTTCAACCAGCCACAGAGGACGTTTGCCAAAACCTTTCCAGGTTTTGGATGGGTCCTGTGGGTGGCGATATTTAACATCAGCAGTGGCACGTGGTTTACGCTGGGGCGTCATTGCAACACGCATGTTTTTGGCGACAGCGCTCAATGCAAGGGCAGGTGTAACTTTCTTAGTTTTGGCAAGTTGTCTGACCGCGTCAGCAACAGCTGCAACATCAGCATCTTTACTATTCAGGGCGTCCTGCTTTTTTGTTTTTAATTTTTTGATTTGTTTTTTTGATTGATTAATCAGGTTCTGCAACTCTTGCTCAGAAAGACTTTTTAAATCAATTTTTGATAAATCGGTCATTTACAGATTCCTCAAAGATTATTATTTGTGTCGTGCACATTTTATTTTACACAGACCGCTAACAATTTGCTATTGGCTTGCAGACATAAGTAACTGATATTTCGCGTAGAGCTGATCATGGCTTTCTACGTTATCAGGATCTTTAGGAATACAATCAACCGGACACACCTCAACGCATTGCGGTGTATCAAAATGGCCTACGCATTCGGTACAAAGCGCAGGATCAATCACATAGATTTCTTCACCTTGTGAAATAGCGCCATTAGGGCACTCCGGTTCACAAACATCGCAATTGATACATTCATCAGTGATAAATAAAGACATCACAGCACTCCAGAAAATCAGTAATTAATGATGGTGTTTATCAGGGATTTGAGCGAGCTTTCGCTGAAGTGCAGACTTCACCTCTGGCGCTACAAAATCCGAAACATCTCCACCCAGTCTGGCTATCTCTCTGACCAGACTTGAAGATATATAAGTAAACTGCTCTGAGGGCGTCAAAAATAAAGTCTCAATTGCCGGTTGCATACGCCGATTCATTGCAGCAAGTTGAATTTCATATTCAAAATCGGAAACCGCGCGCAGCCCCCTGAGAATGATATTCGCTCCTTTTTGTGCAGCAGCTTCTATCAACAAACCTTCAAAACCGCACACTTCGACATTATCAAAGTCTCGTAAGGTAAGTTTTGCCAGCTCTACCCGCTCAGCCAGCGTAAAAAAAGGTGTCTTGCCGGGATTGATTGCTACCGCAACCACCACTTTTTTAAACAATTTGCTGGCACGAACAATCAAATCAATATGACCATGCGTGATCGGATCAAAGGTTCCGGGATAAATGGCAGTATTGTTACTCACTCGGCTTGCCTGTGGTTCTGATAAACAGACAATATCTTACATCACCTGCGACTTTATCTTTGAATAATTGCCAATCGGCAGGCAATTCAGGCATGTCCTGTTTACTGCCGCATTCAAGATAAATTCTTGCCTCCGGCTTAAGCAGATTGTGCTGAGTCAGCAGTTGTGCCAGTGGTGTCCATAAGGCTGCTTGATAGGGCGGATCCAAAAACACCACATCATATGGCTTGTTGCACTTGGCGATAAACTGCTGAGCTGTCATCTGGTGCAGTTCACACGTCGTTGCCTGCAATTGTGACGCATTGGTCTGAAGCTGCTGAAAGGCCAGACGATCAGGCTCAACCATATCTACATGCAAAGCGCCTCGAGACGCAGCCTCAAATCCCAATGCACCACTGCCAGCACAACAATCCAGACAATACCCGCCAGGAATCACTGTCTGCAGCCAGTTAAATACTGTCTCCCTGACCCGATCCGGGGTCGGTCTCAGTCCTGTAACATCAGGAAATCCGAGTCGACGCCCACGCCATTGTCCACCAATTATCCGCAGTGTGTTGGGCTTCGCTTTACTCTGTTTTGCCACCAACCATCACCGTCAGCATCCTGGAGGGGGCCAATCTGCGCTGAAAAGCATCGCGAATCTGTTCAACAGTCACGGCGTTTACCCGCTCATTGAATCTGGATAAATGATCATCAGGCAGTTGATAAAAGGCCATCATCGCCAGATAGTCTGCAATTTTGCTGTTACTGTCCAGACGTAGGGCAAAACCACCAGTAATGTTTTGCTGTGCCGCTTCGAGTTGTTCTTGCGTAGGTCCGTTCTCAATAAAGTCACTCAGTGTCTGCATCATGACACGGTGTGCTTCTTGAGCCTGATCATTGCGGGTCTGTAATACCATCTGGAAAGGCCCTGCTTCACGCGTGGGTCGAAAGAAGCTATAGCTGGCGTAGGACAAACCGCGTTTTTCCCTGATTTCACCACTCAGCAGTGACACCAGACCACTGCCGCCAAAGATATGATTACCCACATAGAGCGGGAAATAATCAGGGTCATGGCGGGTCATGCCTGGCTGCCCAACCATGATATGTGTCTGGCTGGAGGGATGTTCAATATGGTTGACAACTCCAGACGATAACTCTGCAACAACTGGCAGCGGATCAGCAGGCGTGCCCTTGGGCAAATCAGCCAGGAGTTGTTCTGCCAGCGCTTCGGCCTGTCTTCGGTCAAGATCACCCACAATCACCACCACCGCATTAGCCGCCACGTAATAACGTTGGTAGAACGCCTGAATATCTTCTAATGAAATGTCAGCCAACGTCTGTTCATGACCAGCGGGCATGCTCGCGTATGGGTGGTCTTCAGCATAAATCCCGGCTTGAAAAGCTCGACTGGCAATCGCCCCTGGTGACTGACGTTCCGCCTGCAATCCGGTCAACATCTGATTCCGCAGTCGCTGAAATGAGGCTTCAGGAAAGCTGGGAGAGGTGAGGATTTGTGTGAAGGTATCCAGCGCAACTTCCATGGCTTCGTGTTCATTCAAAGTTCGCAAACTGAGCACGGCCATATCGCGTTCGGCACTGGCACTGTAGCGGGCCCCGACATTGGCAAAGGCATCCGCTATTTCGTCAGTGTTCATGCTGGCTGTACCTTCATTGAGCATTGAGTTGGTCAACAAGGCCAAGCCAGATTTGTCAGCATCTCTCGCCGCACCACCATCAAACACCAGACGAATATCAACCATTGGCAGTTGTGGTGCTTCAAAGAACCAGACTGGCGTTCCGTTGGATGATTGCCATTGCTGAATGTTGGGGCTTGCAGTGACTGAAACCGAAGTTATCAGCAGCGCACAAAAGGACATAATCCTAGTTAGCATGGTGGCCTCCATTGGCGTTCGCTGGTGAATGATTTTCATCGGCAGAAACAGGGGTCAGTTCGCCAACGGTCAATCGATGGTCTACAAAATACTTCTGGGCCACAGCCAGTACCTGTTCGGCGGTGACTGCGTTAATGTTATCCACGTAGGCATCACTCAATCGCCAATCCAGTCCAATAGTCTCCAGAATGCCAATTTGCATGCCCTGATAGAACAAACTGTCCTGCTCGTAGACTGAGCTGGCAATGACCTGGGTTTTTATCCGATGCAGTTCTTCTTCTGAAACCAGACTGGTTTGCAGCGTTTCTATCTGCGCCATGATGGCAGCTTTGAGTTCTTCTATGGTGCGACCCTGAGCCGGTGTGCCGCTGATGATAAATACTTCGTCCAGGCGGGCAAATGCATTGTTGCGAGCGCTAACGCCAGCGGCAACCTGTTCACCACGCACCAATTGTCTGGCAAAGCGTCCGCTGCTACCACTGTCGAGCACAGCCGCAAGCACATCCAGTGCATAAGGTTCCCATTCAATGTCGGCCGTTTTGATAACCGGCACTTTCCAACCCATCATCAGCGATGGCAGCTCTGCAGGTGCACGGACTTCGATATAACGCTTACCGTTTTGTGGCACCTCGGTTTGCGGTTTGAGTACGGCTACTTCACGCGCTTCTACCGGGCCAAAATATTTCAAGGCCAATTGGTAAACTTCTTCGGGGTCAACATCGCCCACCACAACCACCGTTGCATTGTTGGGGGCGTACCATTTGTCGTACCAGCGTTGCAGATCTTCAATGGTGTAATGTTCGATATCTACCATCCAACCAATGACCGGATGGTGATAGGGACTGTTCATAAAAGCCGTCGCACTGAAGGCTTCATACAAAAGGCCGCGCGGATTGTCATCGGTGCGCATGCGGCGCTCTTCTGCAACGACTTCTTTTTCCTTGAGCAGTTCTGCCTCATCCAGCAGCAGATTTTGCATTCGATCTGCTTCGTGGCGGAAGCTCACTGCCAGTCGATCACGTTCCAGGGTCTGGAAATAAGCTGTGTAGTCACGACTGGTAAAGGCATTCTCGCTACCACCGTTAGCAGCAATGATTCTGGAAAACTCGTTGGGTTCAAGATTTTCAGTGCCTTTGAACATCATGTGCTCAAGCATATGTGAAATCCCGGTAATACCGTTGTACTCATAGCTGGAGCCAACCTTGTACCACACTTGTGACACCACGACCGGTGATCGGGTATCCGGTTTGACTATCAGCTTGAGCCCGTTATCGAGCTGGTATTCCACGGGGTCTGCCATCACCAGCAGTGGCATGACCAGCCATGTGACTAGAAACCATTTTTTTAGATTACGCATCTGCATCTCGTATGTTTTGAATGGTAAGATCTGAACGAACTTTAACGACAAAAGAGATTATGTTTAGTTTCCTGAAGAAAAAAAACCGGTACGGATGAAAACGCTTCAAGTTCTGAAGCTTCACCCTCTCATCCACAGGACGCACATCATCCGCAAAAGCAGGTTGACACACAAGTCAAAGACACCTCAGATGCCCCCGGCTTGCTGGCTAGGCTCAAACAGGGCCTGAGCAAAACCAGTCAAAAATTGACCGATGATGGTTTTGCCGATCTGGTGCTCGGAAAAAAAGCCATTGACGCTGATTTGCTTGAGGAGCTGGAAACACAGCTCATTACCGCCGATCTTGGTATCGAAGCCACCCAGACTATCATTAACGACCTGACACAGCGCGTTGCCAGAAAACAGCTCACCGACACCGAAGCGTTGTTTACCGCGCTTCGAGATGACATGGTTGAGCTGCTCAAGCCGGTTGAAAAACCGTTGCAAGTCTCTGAGCGAACCGGGCCTTATGTGATCCTGATGGTGGGCATCAACGGTGTTGGCAAAACAACCACCATCGGCAAGCTAGCCAAGCAGTTTCAGCGTCAAGGTAAATCCGTCATGCTAGCCGCAGGCGATACCTTCCGTGCGGCCGCAGTGGAACAACTTCAAGTGTGGGGAGAGCGCAATGATATTCCTGTGGTTGCGCAACAACACGGCGCCGATTCAGCCTCAGTGATTTTTGATGCTCTTCAATCAGCCACAGCTCGTAACACTGACATTCTGATCGCCGATACTGCGGGTCGTCTGCACACCCAGTCCAACCTGATGGAAGAGCTCAAGAAGGTCAAGCGCGTGATGAGCAAACTGGATGTAGAGGCTCCCCATGAAATCATGTTGGTGCTGGATGCAGGCACTGGACAAAACGCCTTGCAACAAGCTCAGCAATTTCATCAAGCAGTCGGGGTCACCGGTATCAGTCTGACCAAGCTGGATGGCACAGCCAAGGGCGGCATCATCTTTGCGATTGCCAAAAAAACAGGCTTGCCTATCCGCTACATTGGAGTGGGTGAAAAGATTGACGATCTCAGACCATTTGATGCCAGTGATTTTGTCGATGCGCTGCTGGGGCGTGAAGAAATAAAATGATCAACTTTAATCAGGTCTACAAACGCTACCCGAATCAGCATGAAGCACTGTCCGGTCTGAGCTTTCATCTCGAGCGTGGTGAAATGGCTTTTCTGACCGGCCATTCCGGTGCAGGCAAAAGTACACTACTGAAACTGATTGCCCTGATTGAGCGCAGCACCCACGGCCAAGTCATCATCAATAACCAGAATCTCGGCCGAATGCCCAGATGGAAAGTCCCCTACTACCGTCGAATGATTGGTCTGGTATTCCAGGATCACAATCTGCTGCATGATCGTACCGTGTTTGACAATGTCGCCTTACCTTTGATTATTTCAGGTGAAAATCACCGGGAAATCGGCCGCAGGGTTCGCGCTGCTCTCGACAAAGTAGGGCTACTCGGTAAGGAGCGAAACCTGCCAATCGCGCTGTCGGGAGGCGAACAACAACGAGTCGGCATTGCGCGGGCCGTGGTGAATCGTCCACCAATTTTGCTCGCAGACGAACCGACCGGAAATCTGGATCCCGAACTGTCTCAGGAAATCATGCAATTGTTTGAACAATTTAATCAGGTCGGCGTGACTGTATTTATTGCCAGCCATGACCACGATCTGATCAGCCGTATGCCTTATCGTCGCATCGTGCTGCAAAACGGCAGACTGGCGGAATAACCGACATGGATATCGTTGATCGTTTTAAAAATTATCTGCTGCGCCATGTTCAAGTGATGTTGGCAAGCCTGGGTGATCTATGGCGACATCCCCTGGCCAGCATCATGACCATCGTTGTGATTGGAATTGCCCTGGCACTGCCTGCTGGTTTGCTGGTGATGCTGACCAATGTCGCTCAAATCAGCGGCCAATGGCAGGACAGCCATCAAATTTCACTGTTCCTTAATGATGAAGTTGGTGACACCCGCGGTCAGCAACTCGCAGAACAATTACTGTCCTGGCCGGACATCAGCGCCGTGGAGTTCAAATCATCCAGCGAATCACTGGAAGAATTTCGTGAACTGTCTGGCCTTGGTTCAATGCTGGACAATTTACCCAAAAACCCACTGCCGGCAGTCATCATTGTGCAGGCAGCCGATGACTTCAGCGAAACAGAAAACATCGAGGACCTGCTTGAGCGACTGGCCAGAATGCAAGACATAGAACTTGCCCAGCTGGACATGCAATGGTTGCAGAGATTACGCAGCCTTAATCAGACAGCGCAGCGTGCAGTTCAAATTCTGGCAGCACTGCTCTCGATAAGCGTGTTGTTGGTCATAGGCAATACCATTCGGCTCTCAATCCTGAATCGACAAGCTGAAATTCGTGTCATCAAGCTGGTGGGTGGCACCAATGCCTTTGTTCGCAGGCCGTTCCTCTACACCGGTTTTTGGTATGGCTTTCTTGGTGGCGTCGTTGCCTGGCTCACCTTACTGACCAGCCTGGCGGTGATCAGTGGCCCTATCAACGCTCTGGCCTCACAATACGACAACGTCTTCAGTCTACAGTGGCTGGCTGGGGAGTTATTTCTGGCCCTGCCGCTGATTGGCGTATTGCTGGGCGTTCTGGGCGCCTGGCTGGCAGTTGGCAAGCATTTGAATGCTATTGAACCAAACTAGCTGACCCACACGGGAACTTTATCCGCTAATCAAATATCTGACTGGTTGATTTTCGACTTTTAGTGCTAAAATTTCAGGTATTACTTACAAGTAAGTTTGTTTAGGGAGTTCGCACAATGACATCGCATTCAGCCCAATACAATATGGCGCTCGCGCCAATTGGCAACCTTGATGCATACACCAGCCTTGTGCACACCATCCCTGTTCTGACCGCTGAGGAAGAATACGAGCTTGCAACGCGTCTACAACAGAACGGTGATCTGGAGGCCGCACAACGACTGGTATTGTCTCACCTGCGTTTTGTCGTCCGCATCGCTAAAGGTTACAGTGGCTACGGCCTGCCCGTTGCCGATCTTATTCAGGAAGGCAATATCGGCTTGATGAAAGCCGTCAAACGCTTCGATCCAAGCAAAGGCGTGCGTCTGGTCTCTTTTGCTGTGCACTGGATTCGCGCAGAAATCCATGAATATGTGATTCGCAACTGGCGCATTGTAAAAATTGCCACCACCAAAGCTCAACGCAAACTGTTCTTTAACCTGCGTAGTGCCAAACAGCGACTAGGCTGGCTCAATCAGGAAGAAGTCGAAGCAGTTGCAGAAGATCTTGGCGTGACTCCAGGCAATGTCCTGGAAATGGAGCGCAGACTGGCTCAACCAGACACCTCATTTGACCTGCCTGCCGATAGCAGCGATGACGAAGATGCTGTTTTTTCACCTGTCGCCTATCTTGCAGCACCGGAAAGATCAGACCCATCGACCGAGCTGGAACAGGACGACTTTGCTGATTACCAGCACAACCGCCTGAGCAATGCACTGGCCAGTCTTGACGAGCGAAGCCGTGACATCATCAGTCAACGTTGGCTGCAGGATGACAACAAGGCGACATTGCATGAACTGGCAGCTCACTATCAAGTGTCGGCAGAAAGAATCCGACAAATTGAAAACAATGCAATGAAAAAACTGAAACTATTGATGGATTGATGTGTATCAAAAAAAACCCGCCGAAAGGCGGGTTTTTTGTTTAGCGGGATAAATCCTAGCGTTCGAGCAATGGTGTTTTGTTGGGTTTACCATCCCACTCTTCTGCGTCTGGAAGTGCATCTTTTTTCTCTGAAATTACCGGCCAGGCGCGTGACAATTCGGCGTTGATTTCCAGAAATTCCATTTGGTCATCGGGCAGATCATCTTCGGAGAAAATTGCTTGTGCCGGACACTCAGGTTCACAAAGCGTACAATCGATGCACTCATCAGGATCAATCACCAGAAAGTTGGGGCCCTCATGAAAACAATCTACTGGGCAGACATCAACACAATCAGTATATTTACATTTAATACAGTTTTCTGTGACAACAAATGTCATGACGAAATCTCCGGGAATACTAAACTTTTGCAGGGTTGGCCTGCCATAACGGACGACATTCTACATGATCTGCAGCAGTTCTGGGACAATGTTAAACGATATAACTGCAAACAAGCATTTTAAGTAAAGGTTGGAAAATACATCATGCGTAAGTTGTTGTTCATCGCCCTTTTTGTGGTGATGTTTCTGATAAGTGCTGCATTTGCCGCGTTCAATATGGAACCTGTGTCTGTAAAGTTCTATTTCACTGATTTGAATTTACCGCTGGCAGTGCTGTTGGTCGTGACCTTGCTGATTGGCATGCTGGCAGGTGCATGGTGATGTGGGCACGTTCCTTGAAAATCCGTTTTGACAATCATCGTCTCAAGCACAAGCTGACTTTGTCCGAGCAGGAACTGAATAGCTTACGGATCCTGCCGATTAAGGAACCGCGCTAGTCGCCCTATCATGCTGGAATGGTTATTTTTTCTACTGCCCGTTGCAGCCATGTCTGGCTGGTTTGCTGCACGCAGACACTATAAAAAACGTCGGCGCCACAACGATACACCGTTCAATCCGGATTACTTCAAAGGTTTGAACTACCTGTTAAATGAACAGCCCGATAAAGCCATCGACGTATTTATCGGACTACTGGAAGTGAACAGCGAAACCGTGGAAACACATCTGGCGCTGGCCAACCTGTTTCGTCGGCGTGGCGAGACAGATCGAGCCATTCGGATCCATCAAAACCTGATCGCCCGCCCAACACTCAGCAGCAGCGAAAGAACCCATGCCTTGCTGGAACTCGGCATGGACTACATGCATGCCGGGGTACTGGATCGAGCCGAGCATATTTTTCTTGAGTTGTTACAACACTCGCCCGTGCCCTATCAGGCACCCGAACAACTGCTGCGTATCTACCAGCAACAGAAAAACTGGGCGCGCGCCATTGAAATGGCTGAAAAAATCCCCGGTAATCGACGCAAACAAGTCGGCACATTAATCGCGCAGTTTTATTGTGAACTGGCTGAAAAAAATGCTGAAAAAGATCGTCATGGCAGTCTGGCCATGCTCAAACAAGCGCTGTACCACGATGAAGCCTGCGTCAGAGCGAGCATACTCACGGCGCGTATTCATCTTGCCAGTGGGCATCCAAGAAAAGCGCTGAAAAACCTGCTCATGGTAGAAAAACAAAATCCTGCTTTTTTATCAGAGGCGCTACCGCTATTGCTCGAATGTCATCAACAACTGGAAAGCATCGATACTTTTCAGAACTGGTTGAGGCAACTGCTTCAGCGGCACCCGCACCTGACTTCAGCTCGTCTGATGCTGGCAAAACTTATCGAGCAAAGTCAGGGCCGAAACAGTGCGCAGGAATATCTTTACCAGGAACTGCATCAATATCCGTCTGTAGAAGGCTTGTATCAGTTGATGCGACTGGATGAAAATAACGCTCCGGCGCTGATTCCACTGATTCAGAAAATCACCGACAACATGATCAGCCGGGGTGATCGCTACACATGCAAGAACTGCGGCTTTTCGGGAAAAACACTTCATTGGCATTGCCCAGGCTGTGGCAAATGGGCCACCGTTCGCCCGACTGAAGTACACCTTTCAGCCCTGGAAAAACTACTGGACAGAACCACATGACCACTCTGAAGATTTATCACAACCCTCGTTGCAGCAAATCACGAGAAACACTGGCATTACTCAACGAAAACGCCAGTGATGTTGAAATCATCAACTATCTGGACACGCCGCCAAGCCCTGATGAGCTGAAGGACATTCTCAATCGACTGGGTATCGGTCCGCGCGATCTTTTACGTCGCAAAGAAGCGCTGTACAAATCTCTCAACCTTGATGATCCGACGCTGAGCGATCAACAGCTGACAGACATCATGAGCCAGAACCCCAAACTGATCGAAAGACCCATCGTCATCCACGGAACCAAGGCAGCAATCGGTCGTCCCCCTGAAAACGTTCTGGAAATACTGTGAAAAAGATCCTTGTTTTATATTACAGTCAGAGCGGCCACGTTCAGGCCATGGCTGAGCAAATCGCTCGGGGTGTCGAGCAAGTAGAAGGTTGCGAGGCCGTGATTCGTACGGTGCCAAAAGTTTCCACCGTTTGTGAAGCCACTGAAAGTAGCATTCCAGATCAAGGGCATATCTACGCCAGTCACACGGACCTTGAACAGTGTGCAGGCCTTATCCTGGGTAGCCCAACCCGTTTTGGCAACATGGCCGCCCCGCTCAAATATTTTCTTGATGGTACCGGCGATATCTGGCTGACTGGCAGCCTGATTGGCAAGCCTGCTGCTGTATTTACCTCAACCGGCAGTTTGCATGGTGGTCAGGAATCCACACTCATGTCGATGATGTTGCCGCTACTGCATCATGGCATGTTAATCACCGGATTACCTTACAGTCATGTCGAACTTAGCCAGACCACTTCAGGTGGCACGCCTTATGGCGCCAGTCACTTGGCAGGCATCGACAACAAACGCACGCTTGATGACACTGAATCCAAATTGTGTCGGGCACTTGGCAGCCGTGTGGCAGACATCGCAAAGAAGTTAAACGTATGAACGCTGGTCATTGGCGCGCCCTGGCACTGCTGGGTTACTTTGGTTTGATGCTGACCTTGATTAGTTGGATTCTATTGCCTGAACACAGCGACAACTATCCAGTTTCGGCCTTGTTACTCATTGGTGTCATGCCACTGCTATTGCCATTGCGTGGTCTTCTGCACGGAAAACCTTACACGCATGCCTGGGCCTCATATCTGGTGTTACTGTACTTTGCTCATGGCATAGGTGAGTGGTATGCCAGCTCAGGCAACATCTGGTTTCCGGTGCTGGAAGTGTTTTTCAGCAGCATGTTTTTTGTTTCGGCCATGCTCTACATCAAAACCAACGCTAAAGGTTCACGCAGCTGACCCGATAACTGCTATAGTGACAAGCACGAAGGTTATCTGTGATCGGTGAATTCAGTATGAGTAATATCCCTGCAATTCAATCAGCCATGACCGGCATTCAGTCAGGCATCAGCAAAATCAACCGCAACGCGGCTGATATCGCCAGCCAATCCGTCGCAGGTGATGCCGCTGATTTGACGCGCTCACTTATTGATATGCGGCAAAATCAACTTCAGGTTGAGGCCTCAATCAAAGTCGTCAAAACAAGCAACGAAGTACTTGGCAGTCTGCTGGATGTCAAAGCCTGATTTTAGATAAACCTATAGAAATACACGGACCGTCACTACCCGGTTCATCTTGAGCAACCACTTTTGTCTTCAAACACTCCCCCGCCACTCAGCGCGGATGCAATATCTTCAGCGATGTCAGCCTCTGCCAGACAGACACTTAGTCGTATCGAAACACTGGCCTCCGTCAACTCCACTAACGATCATGCATGGCAATTGCTTACCGATGGCAATAAAAGTCCATTTGTCTGTTTGGCAGAACAGCAAACGTCCGGTCGCGGCCGCCGTGGCAAACAATGGCAGTCGCCTGCGATGGGTAACTTGTATCTATCGCTTTTTTGGCCCTTTGCCGCAAATTGCCCCCCCAGAGGTCTGAGCATTGCAATTGGCGTGACGCTTGTCGAAACCCTGAACACATTCGGAATCAATAACTTGCAGTTAAAATGGCCGAATGATGTATTGTGTAAAGGTCATAAACTTGCCGGGATTCTTATAGAATCCCGCTATAACGGCGGTTACAACACGGTCATTGGTGTTGGACTGAACTTCCGGCTATCACCGGATCTCCAGCAGATAGTTGACCAACCCGTCACCAGTCTTGAACAACAATGCAGTCAGCTCCCCTGTCGCAATCAATTGGCAGGACAGCTGATCGAAAACCTGATTGAAGCGGTAGAAAAATTTCAGTGCAATGGCCTGAATGACTTCTTGCAGAGCTGGCACTCGATGGACTTGTTGTTCGGCCATCCTGTTGAAATCAGTAATGACGCTGAAACATTTAGCGCGATTGCCCAGGGCATTAATGCCAATGGGGAACTGCAGTATCTATACAAAGGTCAGTTAATGTCACTTTCCAGCAGCCACTATTCAATACGTCTGAGCTTATGACTGTACTTCTTATCGATATTGGTAACAGTTGCATCAAATGGGCCTGTCTTGAAGCTTCAAACATTACAGACAGCGAACGATCTTACCGCAGCAAAACCGGTATCAAAGCCTCATTAAACAAGGCTTTCAAACATCTCAACGGTATTGATTCAGTGCTGGTCAGCAATGTGGCCGGAGAGAAAATTGCCAAACAACTGGCTGAATGGACAGAACAGCAATGGCAAATCACACCAAGATTCATTCACAGTGAACACAAGCGTTTCGGCATCGTCAACGGATATCGCACACCGGAGCAGCTCGGCGTTGATCGATGGCTGAATCTGGTGGCAGTGTCACAAGGTCGGCCTCAGGCACGCTGTATTATTGACTGTGGCACCGCAATTACCATTGATATCATCAATGCCTCCGGTGAGCACCAGGGTGGTCTGATTCTTCCTGGTTTGAAACTGATGCGTGAAGCACTTGCCGCCGGTACCGATGCACTCACTGAAGTTGAAGATGACACCGGCTACAGCCTGCTCGCGACCAATACCTTCAGTGCCATTCAAGCCGGTACGCTCTACAGTATCAGTGCCACACTGCAACAAATCATCTCCGACATGCGGCAAAACTTCAAAGACATCAGCATTACCGTCACAGGTGGTGATGGGGAGACCGTAATATCGGTGCTCGGTGATAGCTCCATCCGTTACGATGCCGATCTCGTTCTCAAAGGTTTGTCTCTATACGCCAAACCAGACGCTAAACCAGAAAAAGCCAAACCGCGAAGACGGCGACGCCCTTCCAAACAATCTGCGAAAGACTCAGCACAGGCCCCAGCGGGCCCGTTGCCAGATGCCGCAAACTAGCGTAAGCTTCCGGTCCCTTAGGAGAGGTGTCTGAGCGGTTGAAAGAGCACGCCTGGAAAGTGTGTGTACGTTAATAGCGTACCGAGGGTTCGAATCCCTCCCTCTCCGCCAAACATACAACCGGCTTCGGCCGGTTTTTTATTGCCAAAAAACGGCATTTTTGCCACCTGTTTTCAGATGTCTCAAGGTACTGCGTTCAGAAAAACCATCGGTTTAAGAACATGTTGACCATTCCCGCACTAATAGTATAGTTTTTTGCAAAAGCGCTCTGCCAATAAAGGGAAGGTCCAAGGCAATGACGTCAAAATATATTTTGCAAATGCTAGTGCTGACGGCCTTTTCTTTGATGCTCTGGTTTCTCTATCCCGTTCAGGCTGAGAATGAATTCAACGTTATTCAGGCTGACCATTCAATACTCGACGCTATCAATGAAGGTGGACTGGTGTTGTATTTTCGCCATGGTCGAAGCGAAACCAGCATCCCCGACAACTATCCCGTTAACTACCAGGACTGCAATACTCAGCGCCCGTTATCTAAAGCAGGTATTGAAGAACTCAAAGTCATCGCCCCTCAAATCGCGCAGTTAAATCATCTTCAAGCCGGAGAAGTTATCGTCAGTCCCTTTTGCCGTGCACGTGATACCGCTGATTTATTGTTCCCGGACCACCCCAAAAGTATCGATATACTGCAAATGTACACAGCAATGCTGACCGAAGGAGAAAAGGCTCCTGTCATCGCACGTACCCGCGAGCTGCTGTCAGAACCTGTGGCAAAAGGCAAAAACAGAGTGATTGTCGCGCATGCACCCAATCTGGCCGAAGTGATGGGATATTTCCCAGATGATGCTGATCTGGTGATTATCCGGCCACTCGGCGATGACTTTGAATATCTGGCAACGATTGCGGCAGATGATTGGGATAGGCTGCTCTCACATTCAGCATCTGGCGAATAGTCATGCAATTCAATCTGCGACTGATGTCGCTATTCATGGGCCCGATTATTCTCGTCCTGATACCATTGATTTTGGCCGGCCTGCTGGCGATGAATCAGCTACAGAATCGCTTGGGAGAGATTGAACATCAACAACTGCAGGATCTTGAATCCTTAAAACATGTCGCCATGTTCGGTCAGCAGCTTGGCCACTTACACGAGCGAATTCTCACCACTCTGCGCGCCGCAACCGCTGGCGAGATGTCCTCCCTTGCACTTTACCGTGAACATAGTCAGCTGGTGAATGAACTGGCAACACTTGGCAAAGATCTCAACAACATTGGCAAATTAGAGTTATTGGCAAGAGTCGATAAGCGTCAAGTTGAGGCTTTGCTTGAGCACTATGCCGATTATCAGCGGATGATGGTCATTGCCACCGAAATTGCAGCCGTTGATCCATCTACGGCGGAAGTCAACTTGATCAATGCTCAAGACAGCTTCACCGCTTTTGCCATTTTCAATCAACAAATCGCTGAACTGCTGTCTTCGCAAATATATGCAAGAACCACCGATGCTTATAACGACTTTAATGCTTTTTCACGATATCTGATGATGTTTGTGCCATTGGCACTGTTGCTACTGCTGGCCTTTGCCTATTTGATGTCTCAATGGCTGAACCGGCATATGTTAATTATCACCCAGGGTCTACTTGAACTGTCACAGGATGGCGAAAAGCTGCCAATGCTTGCTGATGTCAAAAAGCTGGCCAGGCAGAATAAGGGACCATTACAGCAATTGGCGTCGGGGCTACTCAACTTTCGAAGTGCACTACAACAACGTAAGCACGCTGAAGAAAAAATATTCCAGCTGGCCTACTTCGACAGTTTGACTGGGCTCTCCAACTGGCAATATCTGGCAAAACAACTTGCAGCAGCAATCAGCGAAAGTCAGCAACATCAGGACTTTTCCATTCTGATCACCATGGATCTCGATAACTTCAAGGTGATCAATGACAGTCGCGGCCACAGTGCCGGCGACACTATCCTGAAAGAAATGGCCGAGAGATTGAAAAACCTCGATCTTGAGCACTACCAGCTGGCACGGCTTGGTGGTGATGAATTTGCACTGATGCTCACTCGAGTGGCCTCCACACAGTCCCAGGCAAGAATAAGAGCCGAGCAGTTGGCCCTGCAAATTTCAGAACTGGTGGCCAGGCCTTGTGTGATTCATCACGACAATTTTTTCCTGTCTGCCAGTCTCGGCATTGTCATCTTTGGTGCAGATGAGAGCTTGAATACCGAAATGTTGTTTCGTTCGGCTGACGCGGCGATGAACAAAGCGAAACAGCTTGGCCGCAACACCTATTGTTTTCACGATCCCGAAATGCTGAATCAGCTCGAAGCCAACGCACAAACCAGCATTGAACTGCGTGAAGCGCTTAATCAGGAACAAATCGTGGTGTTTTACCAGCTACAATTCGACAGCCAGGGCAAAGCAATTGGTGCTGAAGCACTGGTCCGCTGGCAACACCCGGAAAAAGGTATTCTCTCTCCAGCCTTTTTTATCGAAATCGCAGAACATACTGGACTGATCATTCCACTTGGCCAACGAGTGCTTCAACTATCCTGCGAACAACTGAGTCGCTGGCAGGCACAGCCAGAAACCCTTGAACTGACTTTATCGGTTAATGTGAGTCCCAAACAGTTTCAACAAGCCGACTTTGTTGACTATGTCCGACAGTTGCTGGCCGATTACAAAATCCCTCCAGGTCGCCTGAAACTGGAACTGACCGAGTCAACCATTCTCGGTAATGTTCTGGAAACCGTGCAAAAAATGCATCAACTCCGAGCTCTGGGCGTAACTTTTTCACTGGATGATTTTGGTACTGGCTACTCATCACTGCAGTACCTGAAACAATTGCCGATTGATCAGATCAAAATTGATCAGAGCTTTGTGCGCGATATCACTCATGACCCCGATGACAAAGCCATCGTCAAAAGTATTATCGCCATCGGTAACGCCCTGCAAATTCAGGTCATCGCCGAAGGTGTCGAAACACAGCAGCATTTTGCTGTATTGCGTGACAACGCATGTTTTGCTTATCAGGGCTATTATTTCTGTCGCCCAATGCCTATCGAAGATATCAACAGCGTACTCATGTCTAAGGCGGTGTAACTGATTTAGCAGAAAAGCTCAAGATGGCATTCACAGCCAATAAAGCATAGAATACCGCCTTCAATGGTGGCCCGTGTTGGTCTCCCCGCGACGATATGTTGGTGACCCCGTCAGGCCCGGAAGGGAGCAGCGGAGCCTTCGGACTCGGGTGCCGGGATCAGGCTGGCATGGGTCCACCACCCAATATTTCTGATCCGGAGTGAAGCAGGCAAAGATGAGTTATCTGGTGCTGGCTCGCAAATGGCGACCGAAAACTTTTGCTGAAGTCGTCGGACAGCAGCATGTGCTCCGTGCACTCGTTAATGGACTGGATCAAAACAGACTGCATCATGCCTTTCTATTTGCCGGTACCCGCGGCGTCGGCAAAACAACACTTGCCAGAATTTTTGCCAAATCACTGAACTGTGAACAAGGCGTCAGCTCAACCCCCTGTGGTCAATGCCAAAGTTGTCTGGAAATCGACAGTGGTCGTTTTGTCGATCTACTCGAAGTGGATGCAGCCTCCCGAACCAAGGTCGATGATACCCGTGAACTGCTCGACAACGTGCAATACGCGCCCAATCGGGGCCGTTACAAGGTCTACCTGATCGACGAAGTACACATGCTATCCACCAGCAGCTTCAATGCCCTGTTGAAAACACTTGAAGAGCCGCCTCCGCATGTAAAATTTCTGTTCGCAACAACCGATCCGCAAAAATTACCGGTCACGATTCTGTCGCGCTGCCTGCAATTCAATCTGCGTCGGCTGGAAATAGATCAAATTGCCGATCATCTTGCCTATATCCTGCAGCAGGAACAGATTGCATTCGAAACAGAGGCCCTGCGTGCACTGGCCCAGGCAGCCGATGGCAGCATGCGTGATGCGCTGAGTTTGCTGGATCAGGCGATTGCCTTTGCCGGTGGCACCGTCAGCAGCGAAATTGTCCATCAAATGCTTGGCAGTATTTCCAGTGAACATCTCGACAATCTGCTGAGTGCACTGATACAACAAGATGGTGAGTCGTTACTGCAACAAATCAACGAACTGACAGCACTAGGCCGAGACTTCAATACTGTGCTTGATATGCTGCTGATGGCATTGCAACAAATCGCTACCTTGCAGATGATTCCCGACAGTGCTGCCAGTAACGACAGAACACTTTCATTACAATCATTGGCACAACAATTCAGCCTGAAAATGTTCAGCTGCTGTATCAAATTGCATTGCATGGCAAACGTGATTTGCCATACGCGGCATCCGCAAGAAGCGGCTTCGAAATGACATTACTGCGGATGTTGAGTTTTCAGCCGATGCAAACTCAATTGCCTGATCGGGAGGTGCCGCTAAAAAAGTCGCAACCGACTGAATCTAAGGTGCCATCAGCTGCACCAGTTGACTTGCGTCAGCCAGAACCGCAACCTCGTGAAACAACACCGACACCCGTTGAGCCCAGTGAACCACTTACTGAGCCAACCATCGCTGAAGATGAAAATCCACAGACACAAGCCAGCCCGGACAATCAAGCAGCCGAGCCAGTCAGCCCCGCTGTCGAACCCGCACAGCCACAACTAAGTCTGTCCGCTGACAACTGGACCAGCCTTGTCAGCCAACTCAGATTGTCGGCCATTAGTCGCCAACTAGCAGATAACTGTGCGTTGGTGCGCATCGATGGTCAGCGAATTGAGCTTTCATTGGCACCTGAACTGGCGCATCTCGCCACCGATAAAGCCTGCCAACGTCTGCAATTGGCGGTGAGCAATCAGCTTGATCAGACGGTTGAAATTATCTTTATTGACCCTGCAGATACCCCACAGGCCTCACCGACACTGGCCATCGAACGTGCAGAACACGAGTCATCCCGGCAACAGCAGGCACAGCAATCCATTCATGATGATCCGGTCGTTGGCATGATCAAAAAAGTCTTCAATGCCCGTATAATCGAAAGCACAATCAAACCTTTAAATCATTGAGAGGCCCGAAATGAAAGGCGGTTTAGGTAATCTGATGAAACAGGCCCAGCAGATGCAGGCCAATATGGAAAAAGCCCAACAAGAGTTGGCAAATATTGAGGTGACTGGTCAAGCCGGTGGTGGCATGGTGCAAATCATCATGACTGGCAAGCACGATGTGAAACGTGTCAACATCGAACAGACCCTGTTTGAAGACGACAAGGAAATGCTGGAAGATCTGATCGCCGCGGCGGTCAATGACGCTGTACGCCAGGTCGAGAAAACTACTCAGGAACGCATGTCGTCGATGCTGCCTCCTGGCATGAAAATGCCTTTCTGAAGTCGGAATAATGGCAAGTTTAGGTCGCAGCATTGATGAACTGATGCAGGCACTGCGTTGTTTGCCGGGAGTCGGGCCCAAATCTGCCCAGCGCATGACATTTCATCTACTCGACAAACAACGTGATGGTGCTCAACGCTTGCTTGATGCCCTGGCTCAGGCGCTCGACAAGGTTCAGCCTTGCCAGCGCTGCCAGATTTTGAGCGAACAAACATTATGTGAGCGTTGCAGCGATCCGCAGCGCAGGCAAGATCAGTTGTGTATCGTCGAAATGCCCAGTGATGTGATTGCCATTGAGCAGGCAACCCACTATCAGGGACAATTCTTTGTACTGTCCGGCCACCTGTCGCCATTGGATGGAATCGGACCAGAAGCTCTGGGCATTCCTAAATTATTAACCTGGCTCGATTCAGGGCAGTTGGAAGAAGTGATTCTGGCCACCAATCCAACGGTTGAAGGCGAAGCGACAGCGCACTACATCAGCGAATTGGTCAGGGCGAGACAAATCAAAGTGACACGTCTGGCACATGGTATTCCACTGGGTGGTGAGCTTGAGTATGTTGACAGTGGTACACTTTCTCATGCATTTTCAGGTCGTGAGTCAATCTGATCTGTACATCGTCAACCGGGAATCATGCACAGATGGCCGATACAACCAATGCATTTGAACTACTGAAAAGCCACAGTGGACTGATCCACCGGCAACCGCTGTTCAAAGCTGATCAGCTTCAAGTCGATGGCTATCATCTGACTTTTCTGGATATTCATGGTCAGGCACTTGATGACGATATCGAAGTACCTGATTTTATCTCCCGACTGCCGCGCCTGCTGATTGAGCTCAATCACTCGGAAAAAGCTTTGCTCACTCTGCCTGAATCCTGGCAGAACGCCCTGTTGCAACAGGAAATGAATGGTATTGATTTAACCATTGATATTCACGGCAATCCCAAACCGGAAAATCATCACCCTCGCTACAAATTTGCTGATCGGGCAGCAGCGGAGCGTGAACCGGATACTCAGACACTGCTGGTTGATCTGAACGGCTTCGCGATGGATCAACTTCTACAGCTGATCCCGCAATGGCGACGTCATCACAATACCCTGTGCGCGCTGAATGTCAACGCTACCGAACAGTTTTCACTCTGCAAACAACAGTTCGATTTACTGCAGGGCTTGTTTTATACCTTGCCTGTCATTCGCGACAACCATGTGCTATCACCTTCGACCGAAATCATGATGGATCTCCTGGTCAACCTCCAGGATCCTAATGTCGAGGTGGAAACACTTGCTGACATCATCAATCGTGACGTCACCTTGAGTTATAAACTGCTCAAGCTCATCAACTCAGCATTTTTTGGATTGCCTCGACAGGTTGAAAGCACCAAACAGGCAATCGTTATGCTGGGCCAAAATCAGGTCAAAACCTGGGCAAGTTTGCTATGTCTGGCAGGGCTGGATGACAAACCCAATGAACTGCGAATTGTTGCCATGCAACGCGCCAGAATGTGCGAACTTTTAGCAAAATATTACAAGGGCCATGCCGATGTGTTTTTCACGGCGGGTTTGTTCTCAACGCTGGATGCTCTGCTCGACAAACCTCTGGCCGATATCCTGCAGAACCTGCCTCTGACCGATGAGCTGAAAGCAGGCATTGTGGATGGCGAGGGCCCGATTGGTCGGGCACTGGCGGATGTATTGCACTACGAACGTGGTGACTGGCATGCCGTCAGCCAATCTCCTATACCTGCTGAGTTGCTGATGCGTATTTATCTTGAGGCAATACACTGGGCCAAAGAGCTAAATCAGCAACTTGACGATTGATCCATGGCAATCACCTGGCTTGCTGATCAAGCAGATACCGCATTTCCGCCACTGGAACATGCCACAGAACACGGCTTGCTGGCCGCCGGCGGTGACTTGTCTCCCACCCGACTGATCACCGCATACCAATCGGGTATCTTTCCGTGGTTCAATCGCCAGGATCCGGTACTTTGGTGGTGCCCCGATCCACGCATGGTGCTTTATACCGATCAAATCAATATCAGTAAAAGCCTGCGCAAAACTATCCGCCAGAGACGCTTCGAATTGAGTCTGAATCAAGCTTTTACCGAGGTGATGCAAGCCTGCGCTGAACCACGCAGTGAAGCTAAAAATGATCCAGGCACCTGGATCCATGACTCAATGATTGCCGCCTATCGGGAATTACACCAGCGCGGTTATGCGCACAGTATCGAATGCTGGCAGTCAGGAAAGCTGGTGGGGGGCCTCTATGGTGTTGCCATCGGTAGAGTATTTTTTGGTGAGTCCATGTTCAGTTTTGAGCGAGACGCTTCCAAAGTAGCGCTGTCAGCCCTATGCGCTCAACTATTTCGCTGGGGCTTTCCAATGATTGATTGCCAGATCTACTCACCGCATTTGCACCGCATGGGCGCCGAGAACATTCCCCGACAAGTATTTGTCAATCAACTGGCAATACTCACAAAGTTACAGGGTCCGACACAGTGGTTGCTGGACGCTGATATCTCAGACTCGGTTTATCTTTAACGGACATCACACAAACTTGAAAAATGTAAGTAAAGTGCGATGCATAACGGTTGGATAGCCCTATTAAAACCCCATCGTCAGCACCGAGGGATACCGATGCACGATCAAAGCTTCTAAATATATGAGTCTCGATTTTTACCAGGATCGGCCACATCCATGCTCCTATCTGGAAGATCGTCTTGCACGAAATATATTTCCCGACCCCGGCAAGCCGGTTTCCAATGCACTATACAGTCAGCTGATTCAGCATGGTTTCAGACGTAGTGGCGATCATGTCTATCGCCCTCACTGCCCGGCCTGTCAGGCCTGTGTGCCGGTCAGGATTGATTTAAACGCTTTTCAGGCTAGTCGTAATCAACGCAGATGCTTAAATCGCAATGCCGATATCACGGTACATATACGGCCAGCGGCGTTCATTGAAGAACACTTCGAGCTCTATCAGCGTTATCAGAACATTCGACACCCAGGTGCCGGCATGGATAACCCGACCGAGCAGTCATATCGGCAATTTCTTACCAGTCACTGGAGCGACACTGCTTTTGTTGAATTCAGATTGAAAGATCAACTGGTGGCAGTGGCGGTCACTGACTTTGTTGCTGATGCGGCTTCAGCCTTCTATACCTTCTATGATCCGGAAATGCCCAGACGCAGTCTGGGCACATTGGCCATTCTGAAACAGATTGAGCTGGCAAGACAACAAAAACTGTCATGGCTGTATCTGGGCTATTGGATTGAAGCCAGCAGTAAAATGCGCTACAAAAACCGCTTTTCCGGATTGCAGTATCTTCAAGGACAATGGCAGTCGGCCGATAAAAAATTTTGAACAATCAATCCTTTTACGGCAAAATGGGTCTTTTTTTCTAACTGCGAATATTTAACCTAAATGGCCAAAGAAGATCATATTGAATTTGAAGGCACTGTCATTGATACCATGCCCAATACAACCTTCCGTGTTGAGCTGGAAAACGGTCATGTTGTGACTGCGCATATTTCCGGAAAAATGCGTAAAAACTACATCCGTATTCTGACAGGTGACAAAGTCACTGTTCAGTTAACGCCTTATGACCTAAGCAAAGGTCGCATCGTTTACCGCGCACGCTGATACTGCCCGCCTCTTGCTGGCCTGTCGGCCAGCTATCACCGTATTGTTCAAAACCTGTCAGAAAACATGTTCTGACGGCGTGATTTGCTCAGCAATCGGTTTAACCCCAATAATGCCAGCACCACAAATGCAATCAGTGTCCATGCTGGAATCGTCAAGCCCAGCAAAGACCAGTCCACCTCAGCACACTCACCTGAGCCTCGAAATACCAGCTCAATGGTTCGACTGAGCGGGAAGTTATCCAGCATGAAGTTCAAACCTGGTCCACAACTCGGCACTTGCTCTGGTGGCAGGTTTTGTAACCAGACATGACGGCCAGATATTCCGGCACCAATCATGGCCGAAATCAGTATCAAGCCACCATAGATTCGATTACCCAGACCACGTGGATTATGCAGGAATGCCAGCAGAAACAGGCCACCAATCACCATGACCATCACCCGCTGCAAAATACACAGGGGACAAGGTTCGAGCAGCAATACATGCTGAAAATATGCAGCACCCAGCAGCAATGCGATGCACATCAGCAACCCTGCCAGGTAAATACGGCGAGAACTCAGCAAAATGGTTTCCTCCAAAATCAGGTTTCGTGCTAAGTTAACTTAAAACACTTGCTACATAAAGGGATAATCTGATGAACCAGGAAAGAATTGGAAAAAAAACTCAGTGACGCCTACGACAAGATGATGGAACGCGTCCATCACCTGCTTGATACTGCAGAGCAGCAAGCACTGCCGACATTGCAGAAAAATATTGAAAAAGCCAAGCAACAGGCGATTGAACTTCAGGAAGTCACCGCCGAAGAAGCCGAGAAGGTGGCAGCCTACATCGAACGTGACCTTCATGAAGCCGCGAACTATCTGCAACAAACCGGCCGGGAGTTTACCAGCTGGCTCAATTTTGACTTGCAAATGGTTGAACAGCGAGTGCTGGATTTATTTGCCAAAGTTGCCGACAAAACACGTCTCGAGCTGGACCGTCTGTCTGCGCAGGCCCACATTTACCAGACCTACCACACCGGTGAAATCAGCACCATCGGTACACTGGTCTGTGACAACTGTGGCAATGAAATCCATTTCAAAAAAACCGGACGCATTCCCCCCTGTGGCAAGTGCCATCACACTTCGTTCAAACGACTATTTCCAAACACTTAGCGTCAGTTATTTCCAGGCAAATAACCCTGCCTGGATCAGGATTTCCATAGATGCGCTGCCCTCTGCTGTTCGGCAAATGTGTTGATACTGATCAAACTCAATAACAGACATCGCCAACACTGAAGCCAACTGCTCCTGCGCTTGCAGCGGCAAATGATAAGCCTCACCAGCGATATACAGTTGAACCTCGTCTTTGACGATATGCCAGAGCGCCCTGAGATAGGGATTTCGCCGTAATTGCTGATCGGGACTCGCCGAAGCTGAATCCTGACCCTCCTCCGCCAACCAGTTTTGTGCATGTACTTCAAGTACCGCTTTTGGCCTGGTAAGCAAGCGGCACACCGCTGTTGAAAAGAGTTCAGACTGACTGTCCAGCCTCGCTTGAAAAAACGCTTTTATTGCCGTGATATCCTGTTCAGACATTGCAAATCGTTGCTGGCTAAGCGGTCGTGAAGCATCCACGTAGTGCTGGCTCACACCGTCACGCTGGTACATTTCCTCCAGCATTGCATCCATGATCTCAAGCTCATCAGGAGAGCGAAAGCCTACCGAGAAGGTCATGCAGTCATCCAACGCAATGCCGTGATGTGCATAATGCGGTGGTAAATACAGCATGTCACCCGGCTCAAGTATCCATCGCTCACCGACCTCAAAATCGGCAATGACTTTCAGATCACTTCCCGCCAGGCAATCAACATCGGGCATCGCTTCAGCGCTGATTGACCATTCGCGATGTCCCATCGCCTGCAGCAAAAACACATCATAACTGTCGGTATGTGGTCCCACTGAGCCACCCTTAACCGCAAAACTCACCATCAGATCATCTAGTCGCCAATCGGGTACAAAATCAAAATAATCAAGTATTTCAGCCAATGCCGGCATGTGCTTATCCATGTCCTGCACCAGCAGTGTCCAGTCATTATCGGGCAAGGCGCTAAAGTCATCTTCATCAAAAGGGCCTTGTTGTAAAGACCAGCTGTGTGGGGGTTGAAAGCGGATCAATCTTGATTCCACATCCTCTTCACAGGCAAATCCGGCCAACTCATCCGCGCTGATGGGAGACTGAAAACGCTTAAATGCCTGCCTGAACAGCAACGGCTTCTGTTGCCAATAATCCTGTAAAAATTGCTCGGCGCTGAGTCCACTATTAAAAAAATCTGTCATGAATAATTGCTTTTCTGATGAATTGATACGGTCCAGATAAACGGCAGATCCCAACTCGCCGGAGAAAACTTGGACATTTTTGTGCTCACATTGGACAATAGCTTTATGACAACTGCGACAGGCGATACGAAACTGATGTTACTTTCACGCTCACTTCTGGCCAGCTGGCTCATGTTTGCTGGACTCTCTGTAGCCTATGCACAGCAATGGTACCAAGTAGAGTTAGTAGTTTTCGAGAATCTGTCTCCGATCAGTAGCGAAGCTTCACCGGCAATGCCGATGCAAGAAGCCGCTCCTCTGACGGTAGATACACGCAACAATCGTATTCAACCTGCCAGCCGAGAAGAGTTAAGTGCAGTTGCTGACCGACTGCGTCGTTCTTCCGGTTATCGTGTGCATACACACCTCGCATGGCAACAGCCTATTCTTGGGCCCAGACAATCACAGGCAGTCGCCGTCACTTCCGACAATAATCTTATCAACGGCCAAATCAGACTGCGCCGTGGTACTTACCTGCATGCGGATCTTGATCTTTGGTTTATGGAAAATACTGGCGCCGGCGCATGGAGTGACTCTGGCAGTCTGTCATCCGCTAATTACAGCGGACCTCGCAATCCTAATCTGAAAGAATCACGCAGAGTCAGAAGCGGCCAACTGCATTATTTTGATCATCCTCGCTTTGGCGCCTTGTTGAAGCTGACTGCAGTTGATGCACCAGATGCGGCGCTGCAATCACCAGAAAGCTTCTCACTGCCTGCTGAGTAAGCGCTGCGTATAGCAGTTAATCAATCGATATACCTGCTCCATTGATCCAGCCAGGGTGCGCTCAATCTCGGACATCGACAAGGTTTTATCTGACAAGCCAGCGGCATAGTTGGCAACCACTGCACAACAGGCATAGGGCAAATTCAGTTCTCTTGCCAAAACAGCTTCAGGCATGCCGGTCATCCCCACCAAGTCACAACCGTCACGAGCCAGTCGAGCAATTTCTGCTGCTGTCTCAAGTCTCGGCCCTTGCGTTGCACCGTAAGTCCCTGCTGGTCGAATTTCAAGCTCACAGAGCTGCGCCGCATTCATCAGCTCGTTGCGCAGTGCCTCATCATAAGGCCATGTGAAATCAATATGCCTGTCAGCACTGAATTGGTCGCTGAAAAAACTACTCTCCCGACCCCAGGTATAGTCGATTAACTGGTCAGGCAATACCAGTTTTCCGGGAGCACAATCCAAATGAATGCCTCCCACAGCAGCTACGGCGATAATCCGGGAACAGCCCAGTGAATGCAAAGCCCAGAGATTGGCCCGGTAGTTAATTTTGTGGGGCGCAAACTGATGTGCGAGTCCATGTCTGGGCAACAACAATATTCTGCAGCCATTCAACAGGCCATCCATCACCGGCGCCGAGGGTGATCCGAACGGCGTTTCTATCTCATGTCGTGATATCAGCTCAAACTCAGGCAATTCGGCAAAACCACTGCCACCAATGATTGCAAGTAGCTGACTCATGCTCAGTCCCTTACAGCAAATATGCCTGGCGCATTGCGCCAGTAACCTTCAACATCCATACCAAAACCAAACACATAGTGATCGTCGGGTACTTCCAGACCGAGATACTCTGGCAAGGGCCCCTGCTTACGCGAATGAATTTTGTTCACCAGGGCAAGACAACCAACCGAGCTGGCACCCGCCTGCAAGCAAAACTCACGCAAAGCCTTCAAGGTATAACCTTCGTCAAAAATATCTTCAATCAACAGCACATGACGATCCGCGAGATCAGTCATCGGCCGCGCCTGCCACACAAGCTCACCGCCGACCCTTTTATCACCGTAACGCGTGGCATGGATATAATCGAGTTGAAGCGGAAACGACAGCTTGGGCAACAAATGACCCAAGGTGATAACCGCACCATTCATTACGCATAAGACTACCGGGTTCAGCGTGGCGTAATCACGGTTCAGCTGTTCTGCGAGTTGTGAAATCTGCTGATCAATCTCTGTCATCGAGAACAGCAGCTCTGCATGTTCCATTGTTTGCCTGATTTGTTTCATTGACTGCTCTTGGTTATAGTTCGTGGCACATTCACTGTTTGTTGTTTTCAGGAAATCCCAGCAATGCGCCGCTACTGGCCCCTGTCAGTTTTCATCGCTATTTTTGTTTATCTCGTGATCGTTGCCAACAGCCAGCCAACGGGTCGTGACGAGGTCAATGCTCAAGATGATGCTGAGGTTGAACGTATTATCAGTTTGGCTCCAAGTATAACCGAAACGCTGTACAGCATTGGTCTTGCAGATCAACTGATCGCCGTCACTGATTTTTGCAACACACCGACAAATACACCGCCAAAACCCACCATCGGTGCTTATCTTGATCCGAATCTGGAAGCGATTGTCGCGATGCAGCCGGATCTGGTGATATTGCTGGATCGTCAGCAAAGAGTCGTGCAACAACTGCAACAACTGGGTATTCGCACACTGCCGGTCAACCATGCCTCTCTGGATGGCATTCTGACATCGATGCATGATATCGCGGTAAACACCGGCGCTGTAGAGCAGGTTTCGAAATTACTTGCATCACTGCAAACCCGTATCGATCACGTACAAGCGATGACTGCGGATCAAGAAATGCCATCCGTATTGCTGGCAATTGCGCATGCCGGTGCCAGCGAACAACAGTTTGGTCAAATCTATGTCGCCGGACAGCATGATTTTTACAACGATCTGCTGAAACTGGCCGGTGCACACAATAGTTATCAGGATCGGCGTGTGTCGGTGCCGTCCTTGTCGACCGAGGGCATTCTGAGACTGAATCCAGACATTATTATCGATCTCTACCCTGCCAGCGGTCAGCATCCTTTCAACCTGGATATCATGCAGGCTCACTGGCAAAAACTGTCTCAAGTCAACGCCATTCGTAACGATCAACTACATCTCATCGAAGCCAGTTACGCGGTGATTCCTGGACCTGGCGTGGTAGACTTGCTGGAACATATTGCCCGACTGATTCACCCCCAACTGCAATGGACAGCGGATGCTGATTGAAAGCAAACAACTTGCCTGCAAAATAGAGCATGCAACACTGCTGAATGACATCAGCTTCACGGTTGCACAGGGTGACTATCTATCAATCGTCGGCCCTAATGGGTCGGGTAAAAGTACCTTGATTCGCTGTCTGATGGGGATTCTCCAACCCAGCGCTGGCGAACTGATATTGAAGGGTCAACCGCTGCACAGTTACCCTCGCAGAGCCCTGGCAAGACAAATCAGCTACGTTCCACAGGCGGTGCAAACCCAATCACTGGCATTTACCGTGCTGGATTTTGTCCGAATGGCGCGTTATGCCTATCACCACCCATTTTCCGAGTGGCAGCCCAGTGATGAAGCAGCCGTCCAGCAAGCGCTGGAAATCACCCACACAACTGATTTCATCTGTCGTCAATGCAATACGCTCAGCGGTGGTGAATTACAACGGGTGATGATTGCATCAGCACTGGCTCAACAATCACCGCTAATGTTACTTGATGAACCCACCACCTTTCTTGACCCACATCATCAAGTCGCCGTGCATCAGTTACTGCAGACCTTAAATCAGCAGCATGGCATGACCATCATCGAAGTCACACATGACATCAACCATGCCAGCCAGCACAGCCAGCATATCCTGGCACTCCATCAAGGACAGATGATGTGGCATGGTCAAGCCAGTGAGTTCATGGAAGCTCAGCGACTGCATGATCTGTATCAGCAGGATTTTATTTTTGTCAGGCACCCGCAAACAGGACGTCTACTGGCATTGGCGGACGAATCATGAGCCGACAGCACTGGTGTCTATTATTAATCAGTTTGGGCAGCCTGCTGATATTACTGCTCAGCCCGTTTGCCGGCTTGCAGGGCATTGATCAGGAAATACGCCACACCATCCTTCACGATATTCGTATCCCCAGAACATTGTTTGCATTTATAGCCGGATGTGGGCTGGCGCTGTGTGGCATGGTATTTCAGGCCATGTTTCACAATCCGCTGGCAACCCCCTTCACTCTGGGCGTTGCCAGTGGTGCGTCATTGGGGGCGGCACTGAGTGTCTTTCTTGGCATCAGTTTTTCATTTATGGGGATTACCGGTGCCAGCCTGTTTGCTTTTACTGGCGCACTGGTTGCCATCTGTCTGGTGTATGGCATCAGCCATCTTCGCTACGGCTTTTCTACCGAAACATTGTTGTTGACCGGCGTCGCTGCCAGTTTTTTCTTTTCCAGTCTGATCCTGCTGATTCAATACCTCAGCAATGTGGCCGATGCCTTTCAAATCATTCGCTGGTTGATGGGAAGCCTGACCATTGTCGGCTATCAGGAAATCTGGCAATTGCTACCGTTTGTGCTCATCACCGCGGCTATCATCCTGCTGCTTGGCCGAGAACTTAACTTGCTCAGCGCCGGCGATGATATTGCACTCAGCCGAGGTGTGCCGGTCAAAACCGTTCGATACATTCTTTTTTTCACTACCTCTATGTGCGTTGGTGCAATCGTTGCCCTATGTGGCCCGATTGGCTTTGTCGGCATGATGGTGCCGCATATCTGCCGACTGTTAATTGGCCACGATCATCGTTGGTTGATCCCGGCAACGTTGATGTTCGGTGGTGGCTTTCTGATTTTGTGCGACACACTGGCAAGGCTGGTGATCGCCCCCACCGAATTGCCGGTCGGGGTTATCACCACCATGCTTGGTGGCCCCTTCTTTCTCTGGCTTTTAGTTCGACATCGACGGCCACAAGCTTGACCGGACCGCACGGCAGTGTGAAGATGAAACTACGTTCCTCAGACGGGAAGTGAATGTGATTCGTTTGACACTTCTTCTGACAAGCTGCCTCGCCTTGCTATCCGGCACGCTCAAAGCCGATACCGATCTCTCCGCCTTGTATCCTTCACCGCATCATCTGCTTTGGCTTGATCAACAACAACTCTCCGAACAAGGCGAGCAGGCACTGTTATTTCTTGAAAGCGCTGACAAACACGGTCTGAATCCAGCTCGCTATCAATACGAACAATTAAGTCGACTGCACTCCCAGCTTGATACCGAAACACAGCATGCCTATGACCAAATGCTGACCACGGCTGTGTTGGCACTGCTCACCGACCTTGCTCGCGGCAGCATTGAGCCTCTGCAGGCGGATCCACACTGGCAAATTCCACGAGATCCCTTTGACCCGATAGCTTTTTTGCACAAAGCCCGGCAACAGCAGGATCTGCTGACAGCGCTCAAAGATGCCTCCCCTGCACACACGCACTATCAGACACTGAAACAAGCGCTGCATCACTATCGACAATTAAGCCCCTGGCAGCCAATCAAGACAGAAAAGACGCTTCGCAGCGGCGATATCGATCCGGCGGTGAATGCTATTCGAGCAAGATTGCTGGCAGAGAACCCTCATCTCGAAATCAACCATCACAGTGAAATATTTGATGAAACACTGGCCGATGCCGTCAGGCGTTTCCAGCAGCGATATCATCTCGAAGCTGATGGCATAGTTGGCAAACAGACACGTGCTGCGATGAATCTGCCACTTGAACATCGCATCGATCAGATTCGCCTGAATATGGAGCGCCACCGCTGGCTGCCACATGATCCGGGTGAACGCTACATCATGGTCAATCTGGCAGGCTTTGGCCTGATAGCGGTTGAAAAACAACAGATTAAACTTGATATGCGGGTTATCGTCGGCCAACTGAAACGCCAGACTCCGGGGTTTGTCAGCGAAATGACGCACATTGTGTTTAATCCATTCTGGCATGTGCCAAGCTCACTGGCGCGAAGAGATGTGCTGCCAAGACAACAACGTGATCCGGAATACCTGGAAAAATATGGTTTTCAGGTGTTTGAAAGTATCGAAGGTGACCGACGCGAAGTGGACATCAAGTCACTGGACTGGTCAGTGTTCAGTCCGAATTACTTCCCCTATGCCTTACGCCAAAGACCGGGGCCACTTAATGCGCTGGGCACGATGAAATTCATGTTTCCCAACCCCTGGAGTATTTATCTGCATGACACACCGGACAGACAATTATTCAGTCGCGCCCAACGCAACTTCAGTGCCGGATGCATTCGGGTTGAAGATCCACATGCGCTGGCAGTATTCAGTTTGAATGAGCCCAGTGCCGAACAGTGGATAGATGACATTCTTGCCAGCGGACGAAACACTGGACGTATGCTCAAGCAGACACTGCCTGTTTATGCAGTCTATTTCACGGTGTGGCCGGAACAGGGACAAATAAAGTTTGCCGATGATCATTATCAACGAGACAAACCAATGGCTAAATTACTGAATAGTCTTCATAATTAGCGTAATGCACACCAACCGAGGCTGTTATGAAAGACAAGCTCGCCGCACGAATCGCCCAGCATCAGCACCCCGTCTGTCATGACCGTCGCCGCTGGTTGCAACTGGCACTAGGCAGTTCCGTTTCGCTGGCTTTCATGCCAAAAGCCTATGCCAATCTCGCCAAATTACCCGAGCGCAAGTTATCACTGCACAATCTGCACACCGGTGAATCACTCAAAACCACCTACTGGGCAGAAGGCCACTATCAACCGGATGAGCTAAAAGCGATTCATCATATTCTTCGTGATCACCGCACCAACGAAGTGGCCGAAATAGACAGTGACTTGCTGGATTTGATGAACATTCTGCATCACCGCATGCAAGGCAAACAGCCTTATCACATCATCAGTGGCTACCGCTCCCCGACCACCAATGAAAATCTGCGTAAAACCAGTTCCGGTGTCGCAAGACTCAGCTATCACACCCTGGGCAAAGCGGTTGATTTTCGTCTGCCCGGCAGAGAACTCAGTGCATTGCACAAAGCGGCATTAGCGCTTGAGGCTGGCGGTGTTGGTTATTATCCAAGATCAGATTTTATCCATCTGGATACCGGGCCGCTCAGACAATGGCAGGGCTAGCCAGCCCGGCAGATATTCTTTAGCCAGGTCTAACTGAGCTCAATACGGCTAATCCAGTAACTCCAACTCTTTGATAAGCTGACTTGTCAGTCTGCGAAACTCCTGCATATCTTGCTGATATCGCTTTCGAAAACTGAGATGCTGTCGTTTCATTTTGGCATGTTGCTGGCCGAGTTCAGTATGTGCGGCTCGTTGTTCGACCATTGAAACATGCCTATCACAGCTTTCAAGGCAGCGTTCGTCCAGACCGCACTCGTAGCGGGTGATAAGCTGCTCATGCTTGTCTATTCCGGCAATGTGCTGGTCCAACCTGGCAGAGTGGTCCGGCAAGGTCCGTTCCATCAAATGAAGAATCGCCACCAGCCGGTTGGTTTGATGCAGCCAGACACTCAGCTCATCCAGCCATTGCGCATGATCATCGCGCCAGAGAGCATTTTCTTTTCTGAATCTTTCCCTTTCTTCAGTCATAGTCACCTCACTCATCCTGCGTTAGATGAATGTCACTGTTGACATGCAGGCAATCACGATACCTCTTTAGTGACGATATGACCATAAAGTCGAGGGGCGTCAGGCGCGACAAGTGCGGCTGATCTCAGTAAAATAGCCGCCTGAATTCATATTCTAACGAGCCTGTTTATGTCCAACATTGTGGTGTGTGCACTCTATAAATTTGTCACACTTGAACACTATCAATCTCTGCGCCAGCCCTTACTGGATTTGATGCTTAAACATCAAGTTCGAGGCACATTGCTGCTCGCCAAAGAGGGCATTAATGGCACCGTGGCCGGTTCCAGACAAGCCATCGACATTCTGTTGGACTGGTTGCGCAGTCATCAGGAACTTGCCGAATTGAGCGTCAAGGAATCCTATACCGATACGCCACCGTTTCTGAGAAGTCGGGTCAAGCTGAAAAAAGAAATTGTCACCATGGGTGTTGAAGGTATCGATCCCAAACGTGTGGTTGGCACCTATGTCAAACCCAAGGACTGGAATCAGCTGATTAGTGATCCGGAAGTTTTATTGGTGGACACCCGCAATGACTATGAATTTCAGGTGGGTAGCTTCAGAAATGCAGTGAATCCGCACACTGACAGCTTCCGTGAGTTTCCAGAATATGTAAAACAACACCTGGATCCTGAAAAACACAAAAAAGTCGCAATGTTCTGCACAGGTGGTATTCGTTGCGAAAAATCAACGGCTTACCTCAAGGAACAAGGCTTTGAAGAAGTGTTTCACCTTGAGGGTGGTATTCTCAAATACCTTGAAGAAGTCCCTGAGCAGGAATCGCTCTGGCAAGGTGAATGCTTTGTGTTTGACGATCGCGTCACTGTGAACCACCAACTGGAAAAAGGTGACTATGATCAATGCCACGCCTGCCGATTACCCATTACGGAACAAGACAAACTAAGCCCGCTGTATCAACAGGGTGTCAGTTGTCCACATTGTTATGACAAAACTACAGATGAACAAAAAGCTCGCTTCGCAGAGCGTGAACACCAGATTCAGTTGGCTCGTCAACGCGGTGAAGCACACATTGGGCTGGAAACACGCAAGATTGCCGAACAGCATCGTCAACAAAAACTGCAGCGAAAAGAACAAGATCGGGCCGCACTGCGTAACAAACAGCCGTCATAAACTTTCAGGGCTGTTAGCGCTGCTGTTATGCAGCCAGCTACTGCTCTTTCCTAAAATCACTGTTGCAGATCCGGCACAAGCCGCTGTCGCTTCTGCACATCCGCTGGCAACTGAAGCAGGTATTTCGATTCTGGAAGCTGGCGGCAATGCCTTTGATGCGGCAATTGCTGTGGCCGCAGCACTGGCCGTGGTGGAGCCTGCCGGTTCCGGTCTGGGTGGCGGTGGATTCTGGTTGCTACATCAGCAAAGCAGTAACCAACAAATCATGATCGATAGTCGTGAGACAGCACCGGGCGCTGCTCATCGTGATATGTATCTCAATGAAGACGGTGAAGTGGTTCGTGAATGGTCACTGGATGGTCCACTGTCGGCCGCCATCCCCGGTACCCCTGCGGCCTTGCATCATTTGGCTGAAAACTATGGTCAGTTGCCGCTTGAAGTCTCGCTTGCACCAGCTATTAAACACGCACGCGAGGGGTTTCCAGTCAGCCCGCGCTATCAGCGTTTCAGCAACTTTCGACTGGCCGCGCTGCAAGCCTCACCTGCGGCGGCCAAAATCTTTCTGCACGATAATCAAATTCCCGAACTTGGCAGCCTGATTATTCAGGAAGACTTGGCTAACACCCTGGAAAGCATCGCCCGTGAGGGACGGGACGGATTTTACCGTGGGCCAATCGCTCAAATGATGGTGGATGCCGTCCAGCAGGATGGTGGCATCTGGACACTGGATGATCTGGCAAACTATCAACTTGTCGAGCGACAGCCGATACAGGCGCAAATCGGTGATTTTACGATTACCAGTGCTGCACTGCCCTCTGCCGGCGGCAAGTTGCTGGTGTCCATGCTCAAACAACTGGAGTTACTCGACTATCAGCAAGCCAATCCACAGCAACAACATCATTACCTGGCAGAGGTGATGCGACGTGCCTATCGCGATCGCAACCTGTATCTGGGCGATGCCGACTTTGTTGATATTCCCGACTACCTGACCACACAGGCCTATGCGCAACAAAACATCGCAGATATCGATCACTACCAGGCCAGTGACAGTGAGCAGATGTGGGATGGCTTTGCCAACAAGGGGCAGGACACCACCCATTTTTCCATCATTGACGCACAGGGCAATCGTGTTGCCGCCACACTGAGCATTAACTATCCGTTTGGTTCAGGCTATGTCGCAGTAGGAACCGGCGTGCTTTTGAATGACGAAATGGATGATTTTTCTGCTCAGGCTGGCACGCCTAATGCCTATGAGCTGGTCAGTGAATCAGCCAATGCTATCGAGCCGTACAAACGGCCTTTATCAAGCATGACTCCCACCTTTATTGAAAATGATAGCCGCGTAGCCGTGCTGGGCACTCCAGGTGGCAGCCGAATCATCACCATGGTATTGCATGGTGTTCTGGCCTTTATGGAAGGTGAAAATGCACAGGGTATGGTCAATCGCCCAAGACTGCATCATCAATTTCTGCCCGACCGCATCCAGCTGGAATCGCCTGGATTTTCGGCATCTGCAGCGGCAGATTTACGTCAACGTGGCCATACGGTTCAGGTTTTGAATCGTCAGTTTGGCAATATGCAGGTCGTGCTGCGCGATAACAGAACCGGCATCACAGAAGCCGCCAGTGATCCGCGTGGTGAGGGCAGCAGTGCAGTGTTGTCTCAGACTATCTCGGACTAAGCTCCACAAAGCTATAGCTTCATATCCGCTGGCATGATGCCTTTACGGGCCTGCGACATGGCGCTGGCTTCAAAAATCAGCAAAACGATGATAGTCACTGACAGTGGCAACAAGGCAAACCAGCCCAGGATAGAGCGTTGAATAAACTGCATTGCTTCATCTGGCTGTCGGTCGATAAGAAAACTGCCCAGCAAAAAAATCACCACGGCGACAAAATAAGCCAGAATCAAAAACTGACTTCTTGTCCAGGTCAGTTGCCAATGGGCTTTGACCAGATGTGAAGAATGATCCGTTCGGCCAGCCTGCCTGGCTATCCAGCCAATGAAGACAAGCGAACACAACACAGGTATGGTAAAAATCAGCCAGAGCTGCTTGGTTCCAAACAGGATCGCAGGTAATAAAAAATGACAAACCGCCAGATTAAACATCAATACCTCATGTGGTCTGACCGCTTTTTCGTTATCAGATGCCATCTTGTTCTCCTCCATCAGTCATGCTGACACTCATCGACAGCCATTGCCATCTTGATTTCAAAGCCTTTGACAACGACAGGCCAGCAGTATTGCAACACTGTGAAAGTCTAGGCGTTGCACATATCATCTTGCCCGGCGTCAGTGTAGCGCAGTGGCCGAATATGATCTCGCTCTCTCAGCAATTCAATCAGCTGAGCTACGCGCTGGGCTGTCATCCGATGTTTATGACTCAGCATGCAGCGGATGCTGTGGAGCAACTGGATCACTACATCGGGCAGTATGCTCCCGTCGCCATTGGTGAAATCGGCTTGGATTTTTATCTGCACAATCATGACAAGTCAGCACAAATAAGCCTGCTGGAAGCCCAGCTAGCGCTGGCAGTAAAACACGCTTTACCGATCATCCTGCATGTTCGCAAGGCACATGATGAGATGCTTAAGTTATTGCGAAAATACCGGCCCATTGGCGGCTCCGTGCATGCTTTCAGCGGCAGCCTGCAGCAAGCACAGCAATATATCGAACTCGGTTTCTGCCTGGGGATTGGTGGAGCATTAACCTACCCCAGAGCCAATAAATTACGCTCAATGTTTGCGCATCTGCCCTTGTCCAGCATTGTTCTGGAAACGGATGCCCCGGATATGCCGTTATCGGGCAGGCAGGGGCTTCGCAACAGTCCCGAATATTTACCACTGATCGCCCAACAGCTGGCTGAGTTACGGGAGATCCCTGTCGAAACAGTGGCCAAAGCGACCACCGAAAACAGTCAGCGACTTTTCAGCTTGCCTGCCGCCTGATCGACAACTAATCTAATCGTGGTGATGCCCTATTTCACCCTCAGTGAACAGATAATCTCTGAGTTCTTTGTCCATCACCTTGTCGCGCCGACGAATCCATTCCAGGGTCATTGCGGCATGTTCTTTTTCTTCATCACGATTGTGTTGCAGAATTTTCTTCAACTCGGGATCCTTGCAGGCATCCACCCGCTGGTTATACCAATCCACGGCTTCAAGTTCTTCCATCAATGAGACAATTGCCCGATGCATATCCATCGTTTCATCGGAAAGCTCGCTGACCGGCTCGTGGTAACCTTCATTTGACATAAACTGCCCTCTCTCTGGCATGGTGTTGAAACATAGAGCGACACTAACATGTCTGTCTATTGATTGTAAGCAAGCAAACTCTTAACAACAGGAATCGTTATGGCGCAGGGCAGCATTCACGCAATTCTGGATCAACTGAATCACATCATTCTGGGTAAGCCACAAGCAGTCAAGCTGGCTCTGAGCTGCTTGCTGGCTAGAGGCCATCTGTTGATCGAAGATGTACCCGGTGTTGGAAAAACCACGCTTGCTCATGCGCTTGCCAGCACGCTGGGGCTGAGTTTTCAACGGGTTCAGTTCACCAGCGACATGCTGCCAGCAGACATTATCGGTGTGTCGGTATATGACCGGGAGCAGAGTGTTTTCAGCTTTCATCGCGGCCCGATTTTCTGCCAATTATTACTAGCCGATGAAATTAACCGGGCCTCGCCACGAACGCAAAGTGCATTACTGGAAGCCATGGAAGAGCAGCAAGTCACTGTCGAAGGTGAAGCGATGCCGCTGAAAGATCCTTTCTTTGTCATCGCCACTCAAAATCCAACACATCAGATCGGCACATTTCCATTACCCGAATCCCAGCTGGATCGTTTTCTGATGCGCATTGCCATTGGTTATCCCGATGCTCAGGCTGAACATGATCTACTCAAGGGAGAAGATCGCCGACATCTGCTGCAACACCTGTCATCACAGCTCAGCGTTTCGGAGCTACTGAATCTTCAACAGCGGGTCAACCAACTGACCGCCAGTGATCAGCTGATTCATTATGTGCAGGCGCTTTTGAATTACACACGCGAATCCGGGCGCTTTGTCTCCGGCTTGTCACCTCGAGCCGGCTTAGGGCTGGTCAGGGCAGCTAAAGCGTGGGCATGTATCGACGGCAGAGATTTTGTCCTGCCTGAGGATGTGCAGAGTGTTTTGCCCAGCGTGGTCGAGCACCGCCTGCAACTCACCGATAACAGCCTGCAAGCTGACTGGTTGAGCGAAATGCTGCAAACGGTGCCGATTCCTCGCTGATGCAATTTATTCTGTCCAGATTCCGCCGCGCACACAGTCAGCCAAGGGTATTTATCCTACCCAATCGTTACGGTTACGGCTTCGCTTTGCTGTTGGTTGTGATGTTGTTGGGTGCCATCAACTACAACAATAGTCTGGCGCATTTACTGGTGTTCTTACTGGCTGCGATGGGGCATGTCGCCATGCATCATTGTTACCGCAATGTCAGCCGGCTGAGCTGCAAACCGGGCAAGGCCAGTAACAGCTTCGCAGGCAGTCATATCCAACTGCCCATCAGTGTCAGCAATAGCTCAGCGCAAGCCATCTGCCAGATCGCAATTGCCAGTATGGATAACGAGAAATTTCGCAGCTGGTTACCGTTTCGTCACTTCACTCGATACAGGCTGCGACAACAATTAACCCGACTGGAGCCACAGCAGACGCAGACACTGTCACTGCCAATCCCGGCCAAACAACGCGGCTGGCAAAAAATTGGCCGCTTGAGAGTATCGAGTGTTTACCCGCTAGGCCTGCTCAACTGCTGGTTTTTTCTGGAAATAGACGATGAGGTGCTGATTTATCCAAAACCATTTGGCAACAAGCCTATGCCAAATGCCGGTGAAGGTGATGAAGGCAAAGCCATGACACAAATGGTCGGCAATGATGACTTTGCCGGTTTTCGTCGCTTCAGACCTGGTGAAAACCATCATCAAATTGCCTGGAAGGCACTGGCGCGTGATGACATTCTCCGTACCAAGCAATACACAATGCCCAGTGCACAGCATCGGCAATTTCGCTGGCAGGATGTTGCAGACATTGTTGGCACTGAAAATAAACTATCGCAACTGTGCCAATGGATATGTACTGCCCACCAGCAAGGCAGTCGTTTTTCGCTGCAATTACCCGGCCAGTCGATTGCTGCCGGAAACGACAGCGCACACTTTCACCTTTGTCTAAGAGCGCTGGCTGTTTATGAAGGCTAGTCGTCCAGCACCGCCAAAGGTGGCTATCAACTGGTTGATGGCTACACTGGTATTGATTGCCCTGCCCCACTTTCTACACCTGCCCGCCTGGCTGAGCATTATTTTTCTGGCCGTCATGGGCTGGCGTCTGATGAACAGCCTGCGCGGCTGGCCATTACCTGAACATCACCTGCTGCTCCGGGCCGTGCACTTATTGTTGGCAATCATCGCGGTGGTCTTGGTGATCTCGCAATACGGCATGACCATCGCCCGAGATGCCGGGGTGGCTCTGCTCACGGTACTTCTGGCTTTTAAACTACTGGAAACTCGGGATATCCGGGATTATTACCTCAGCTGTTTTTTAGGCTTCTTTCTGATCGCAACCCAGTTTTTCTTCCAGCAATCGATGCTGATTGTGTTGTTAATGATGGTGAATGTGCTGCTGCTGACCAGCTGCATGATCAGCGTCAACGACGCCAGCAGTTCGATCCGTCAGAGACTCAAAACTTCAGGTGTTCTGCTGCTTCAAGCCACGCCCATGATGTTGCTGCTGTTTGTACTGTTTCCCCGCGTCCCCGGCCCGTTGTGGGGCGTCGCCAATGATTACGTTGAAGTAGCAGACAGTATGCCCTCTCGCATGACGCTTAGTGGACTACCTTCACTGTCGCAGGGTCAGACCGGCATTTCAGAGGCCATGCAGGTGGGCAGAATCAGTGACCAGGTCCAATCTGATGCTATCGCCTTTCGGGTCAGGTTTGCCGATAACACAATTCCGCCTAATCAGATCTTGTACTGGCGCGGCCCTGTGCTCTGGCATACCGATGGTGAGCAATGGCAGCCGTTGGCTACTGACACACAGCCATCACAGCCTGAAATTTCATTTGATGAACAGCATCGCATTGACTACACGGTGACGCTGGAGCGCCACAATCAACAGTGGTTATTTGCGCTGGATCTACCTGACAGCTTACCGCAAGGAATCAATGCGGCCATGAATAGCGAAGGCAGTCTCATAAGCTCGGAAGTGATTCGCAAGCGTAGCCAATTCAATCTGAGTTCTGTCCCTGATTATCAATTCAATGCACGTCATGAGCCCTTGTTGAATTACGCATTGGAGCTGCCCGACGATCAACACCCTCAGGCTCGGCAACTGGCTCAGCAATTACGCACGCAATATCCAGAAAAAACCGACTATGTTCAGGCCGTGCTGAACTATTTTGCCGAGCAACCGTTTTATTACACGCTATCCCCACCGCTGTTATCAGGTGATGTGATTGACAGCTTTTTGTTTGAGAGTCGCCACGGTTTTTGCGAACACTATGCCGCCAGCTTCACTGTGTTGATGCGTGCCGCCGGCATACCCGCCAGAGTAGTCATTGGTTATCAGGGCGGCGATGTGAATTCTGTGGATCAAATATTAACTGTACGTCAACGCGACGCACATGCCTGGACTGAAATATGGTTGGACGAGCAGGGTTGGATCAGAGTCGATCCCACCTCAGCGGTCGCCAGCGAGCGTATTTTATCCGGCATTCGCGGGTTATTGCCTTCAGAAAGACGCATGCCCCGCGCTTTTGCTGACAGTCCGGAACTGGAAAACCTCTGGCAACAACTCAGAGAACACTGGGAAGCAGTCAACAACGCCTGGGAGTTGTGGGTGGTCGGTTATGACCCGACAAGACAGCTCGAACTGTTACGCAAACTGGGCATGAAACAGCCTGACTGGCGCTCAATGGCACAGTGGCTGACAATTGGCATGCTGCTGATTTTCATAGCACTGGCCTGGCTGACGCTGCGCCACAAAACACAGCGTGATTCTGTTGCCGAGGCTTATCTGGATTTCTGTCGCCGTTTATCAAAAAGCGGCGTGTCCATTAATCCGGCGGAAGGGCCCATGACACTGGCACAAAAGGCGGCTCAACAACTGCCAGAAGCTGCGGCTGATATTCAAGCAATTACCAGTGACTACCTGGCGGTGAGATATCAGCAACAACCCGACAAGGCAGCGCGCTTTATTGAAAAGGTTCGTCACTTTAAACCACGCAGTCATGCCAGATAACACGCTGCCAGCCGGTGTCCCTGACCCGTATAATTTTGCATCCAATAGCCGGATGATCAGAAAATATCGGGCTAAACCCCTGAATTGATCCGAGGATACTGTAATGGCGCATGCACAGCCGCTGTTTGAGCGAACCCATATTTTGATTGGCGATACAGGCATCGAGCGCCTGCAAAACAGCCATGTTTTCTTGGCGGGGATGGGTGGAGTCGGCTCTTTTACTGCGGAAGCACTGGCCAGAATGGGCGTTGGTCGTCTAACCCTGGTGGATCATGATGTCGTGTCAGGCTCCAACCTGAATCGCCAACTGGTTGCGTTAAACTCCACAGTCGGGCAACTCAAGGCTGAGGTGATGGCCGCCCGGATTCGGGATATTAATCCGGACTGTGAACTCACCCTGCTCACTGATTTTCTGACGCCCGACACCATACCGGTCATTCTTGCTGAAGGTGAATATGATGTCGTGGTTGATGCCATTGACAGTCTGAGCAGCAAGGCAGCATTGGTGGAAACAGCCTGGCAAATGCAACTGGCGATATTTTCCAGTATGGGCGCAGGCGGCAAGATGGATCCTACTCAGGTTCGCACCGGTGATCTGATGGACACTTCCATCTGCAAGCTGGCAAAACAGTTGCGTTCCACCTTGCGTAAACGTCGCGTGGGCCGCGGTGTGCAGACCGTCTACTCTCTGGAATCCCCTATTCCACCGTTGCCACCTGAGCCAGTCAGTCGTGGACGTGCCAGAGCCGTCAATGGCACTGTCAGCTACATGCCCTCTATTTTTGGCTTAACCCTGGCTGGCATGGTTATCAACCATCTGGTGGGCGATGCCCGACGTCAGCCTGACCAGTGACTGACCAGGTGATTGATGAGCAGGCGGTGCTCAACTGCACTGCTGAACTGAAATCTCAATTAAAAGAACTGCTCGGAAACTACGGGATCGACATTGTCAGTGTCGACTCAGCACAATCGATCCCCGGCAGTTTTTTTGGTGAACGTGAAGCCGGGCTGATCGGCCATCAATTATTTGTGCGAGATGACACCCCGGTTCATTCTGCCCTGCACGAAGCCTGTCACTATATCTGCATGGACAAGCATCGTCGCCTCAAAGTCGATACCGATGCCGAAGGTGATTACGATGAAGAAAATGCGGTGTGCTACCTGCAAATTCTGTTAAGCGAAAAACTGCCTTCAATGGGCCGCCAGCGAATGTTGCTGGATATGGATCGGTGGGGCTATAGCTTCAGATTGGGCAGCGCAGCTGCATGGTTTGAACAGGATGCAGAAGACGCTCGGCAGTGGCTACAAACCCAGCGGGTCATTGATGAGAACAGCGCCATCACGGGCAGGCTAAGACAGTGATTGCATCGCCAAAATCAAGCCTCTATAATTGCCACGTCTTGGGGGAGTAGTCTACCCACTTCGGTGAGTGAATCTGTCAACATACTTGTGCCCTCATGGCACATGGCAGATTCGTATCGTAACCACGATACTGACAAGACCTAAGGTAAGCAGCGACTCGTTTTGGCGGGAGGTCGATGTTTACCTTTGGTACTGTCCCGCCGGAGAAAAAATCACATGGAAGCCTTTCTTGTCTCTACCACCACGGTAGCACTTGCCGAAATCGGCGACAAAACCCAACTGTTATCACTGATTCTAGCGGCGCGTTTTCGTGCACCACTTGCCATTATTCTCGGCATTCTGGTCGCAACAATACTCAATCATGCCTTGTCTGCCTGGCTAGGAATCTGGATCACAAGCCTAATCAGTGCTGAAACAGGCAGAATTCTGGTGGCAATCAGTTTCCTGTTGGTCGCTGCCTGGATTCTGATTCCCGACAAACAGGATGACAAACCTGGCTTGTTCAGTCGCATGGGCGCTTTCTGGGCGACCACCTTGCTATTCTTTATCGCTGAAATCGGTGATAAAACTCAAGTGGCTACAGTGATTCTGGCGGCACAATATCAAAGTCTGATCTGGGTGACGCTGGGCACAACACTGGGCATGTTACTGGCTAATATTCCGGTGGTGCTGTTTGGTCAAACACTGATGAAAAGAATGCCGCTTAAACTGGCCCGATATAGCGCCAGTGCCGTGTTTATGGTCCTGGGCGTTGCGACCCTGCTGTTTTGAAAAAGACTAAAAGCCTGTATTTTTAGGACATCCTGTTTTGTAGTCTGTCACTGACAGATTTTCAATCAGCATCCGAATAGTCAGAAAATTTGCCAGAGGAGACTTTATGTCAATTACATCCGCCGTGACCGAGTTACTGGAGCAACACGGTATCCGCTTTGAAATCATCACCATTCCGCTGTCTGAGGATCAAAAGCCGATTCGCAATCTTGAAGCCCTGTTAAGCGAACAAGGCAAAAATCCAGATTCGGTGGTCAGAAGTCTGTTGTTCAAAACAGGGACTGATCATTTTGTGTTACTTGCTGTGGCTGGAGCTGGCCGTGCGGATTGGGCAACCCTGCGCAAACAGTTGGGGGAAAAGAAACTCAGAATGGCTGAATATGAGGAAGTGTCCAACGCCACTGGCTTTATGGTCGGTGCGGTTCCGCCAATTGCTCTGCCTGAGTCGGTCACAGTGTTGGCAGACAACAGTGCCTTTGGCTTTGATGAGGTGATTATTGGCAGCGGCGTACTCGGTTATGCCATCGGACTCAAATCCAGCGACTTGAGAAAGGTGATGTCAGAGGTTGTGACCGGTGAGTTTGTAAAGACAGATTAAGAAAGAATCATGTGTTGCACTACATCGCCACCCGTCATGGTGGCGATGTAAGTACTACAGACGCTAGATACTCACCTTTTGATTACGACCAGCATCTTTGGCCGCATAAAGCCGCTGATCAACCAGCTCGACAAACTCCTTTTGCTCATCACCATGCACCGGCACGATAGTGCCAATGCCCATACTCACCGTCAGGCAGTCACTGACTTTTGAGCCTTGATGAGGAATCTCTAATTTTGCAATCAACTCCTGACAGCGTTCGGCAATTTTTTCAGCCGCTTCAGCATCTGTTTCCGGCAAGACAAAAATAAACTCTTCACCACCAAAACGAGCAAAGAAGTCACGAGCACGAGTGGCAGCCGCGCCTAAGGTTTGCGCGACCAGCTTGAGACAGTCATCGCCACGCAAATGACCATAAAAGTCGTTGTATTCTTTAAAAAAATCAATATCCAGCAGGATCAAACTCAATGGTCGCTTGCTGCGCCGGGCATTTGACCATTCCAAATCCAGAATCGAATCAAACATCCGACGATTGGCGACCCCTGTCAGTCCATCCTTGAAAGACAAGTCCTCAAGCTCTTTCTGTAAATCGACCAGTTTTTCTTCGGTTTTCTTACGTTCACTGATATCAAACATAAAACCGATCAAGGAATCGACACTGCCATCATCTCTGCGCACAACATGCACCACATCACGAATCCAGACATAATCACCATCACTGGTCAGTGCACGATAATCTGCTTCATGGTCAATGCCTGCCTTGGACTGGGCCACACAAAAGCTGGCAACGCGTTCACGGTCATCCTCGTGCATTCGAGTGATCCAGTCATCAACGCTTTTCCAGCTCTCACGCTCCCAGCCCAGCAGCTCCTTGATCTGTGGGCCTATGTAGACAAACTGCATGCTGTCCCAGTCGATTTTCCACGGAATCGCCTTGGTGGATTCCAGCAAGGTTTTGTAAACCGTGCTGTCATCGTTCATCTCGTTAGTCGTGATGCTCATATTCAATTTCCATCTGTTCCGTGAATCTATTCGCCAGCCGTATTGCCTCAAAATGAGATAATCGAACGTCAGCTTCTAACTGTAGTCACATCATAAAGGAGGTGCCGTGATGCGAATAGCAAACTACAAACAAATATTACCCATCGTGCTATTGACTGCGCTGTTGCCAACTACTGTGGTCGCTGAACCCAAAGTGTTGATTCACATTCAGGGTCAAGGCTACGTCGATAGCCAAAAGTATCATTCACATTACCGTGGCGCTCAACCCTACCACCCCTATGCTTATGGTACGACCGGCATTCGTGGTCATCGATCTTTTGGCGCTCAGCAACAATTTCGTCCACATCAGCCGCCACATGCAGGACGCCATCAGGTTCGACCATCTACTGTGGCACCGGATTCTAATGTCCGCCCACGCAACAACAACCGCCACCACAGCTATAACTTCTATCGAGGCCGATAGACCTTAGCGTTCGATCAGCTTATTTGATCTACTTGGTTGAATCCTGCTCAGCATCCGTTGAATCCGACGGCTGAGCAGGATTGCCATGACTGGCACCATCATCAGCCAGCAATCGCAGAGCTCCCGCAGGAGAAGATCCATCTTTTTCCTGACCAAAGAACATCGTCATGTGCGGGAATGGTATCTCGATACCAGCACGATCCAGATGCTGTTTCACCAGACGGTTGTAGGCCCTGCCCACTGCAAACTGTTTACCCGGTAATGTCTTGATTCTGACCCGAATATCCACAGAGCTGTCATTCAGTGCTACAACACCATCCACCTGCAAGTCATCCTCGATAATGTTTTCACGCTGTTCCGGATCTTCCAATAATTCAGCAAAGGCATCCTGCAATTTGCTGATCGCTTCATCGATATCTTCACGATAAGCAATGCCATAAACGCCGAGGTGATAAGCATATTCACGCATGAAATTGGACACAGTATCCACGGATGAGAACGGGATCAGATGATAGGTTCCAGAAACATCACGCAGACTCAGTGAGCGAATAGTCAACTTCTCAACCACCCCGGTCATACCTGCAACGGTAATAATGTCGCCGGCATTAATGCCGTTTTCCATCTGAATGAATACCCCGGTAATCACATCCTGCACCAGTTTTTGTGCACCAAAACCAATGGCCAGACCCAGCACACCCGCACCCGCCAATAACGGACCAATATTGATGCCAATTTCCGCCAGCACCACCATGATGGTAACCGTCACCAAGGCAATGGAGGCGGCATTACGGAACACGGTCAACAGGGTTTTCTCTCGTGGACTTGGCTCACGATTGCTTGCCAAAGGGTTGAGTCGGTGCTCAATCCAACTGGCCAATCCAATCCAGAGAAGACTGGCCGTGATCAAAATGGCTGACACCGTCAACAAGGTGAGAATGGTATTGATCCCGGCATCTGAACCCAGCCAGGTGGCCAGGTTGAATATACTCCAGGCATCGAGGATGATCGCAATCACCCCGACAACGATAATAATCCGCAAGGTCTCAAAGACCGTGGGTACAAAAGCATTCAGCCGGTCTTCAAGATGAGGAAATGACTGCCTGGTCTCTTCAGGAATTGTCAGTGGCTTTTTAATGAAATGACTGATGACCTTGGTGAAAGCAATGCCCAGACCAACAGCGACAATCGTCTGGAAGGTTGCCTTGAGCATCATCGGCAAGGCATCTTCCGGTCGTAACAACAAGGCAATCGCCAATATTGCAAAATACAAAATCGCCAACACGTGCCAACTACGCGCTAGCATGCCTAAACTCACCCTGAACAGACTGATGTTTGACTCACCAGCCATTAACATCAGCTGATTTCTGACCGGGCTGCGATTTTGCAGGATCACCACCAGGGCATAGAGGAAGGCAATAATCACCACCACAATGCTGACAAACTGGCCTAACACTGGCGAGATGGTGACATTAATCAACGGTACGATCATCAACATGCCGTAACCAATAATCGTGCTCAGTCTGAACAGCCATGTTTCCCAATAAATGGCCGTTTCACGACACATTGGTAGCAAACGAAGCTCATCATCCTTATCCGCAAAAACGGTTCTGATCAGCACCTTGAACACTTCTATCAACAAGAAGGCATTCAGGAAGATGGACTCGGTGACATCCATTTTGCCGGTCTCACCCACCACGAATAGTGCAATGACATAACCGGTAACCCAGGCCAACAGGACAATGGCAACATCCAGTAAAGTCGATACAGTCACTGCAACCACTCGGCGCAGCATCAAATTCGGACCTCGGCCAGGCGCAGCTAACAGATTGGCTCTGGCAAAAAGTGGTCGAGCGGCCAGTCGCAGTCCCCAGAACAACAGCAGCGTGGTCGCGATAACAATGCTCAGGCTAAACAGTAAAGACAAGGTAGACAGCCAGCCATTGTCAGAGACTATCGAACGAATTTGCCAGATAGCTTGCAGACCTTCACCAACTTTCTGCACCAGTTCCTGTGCAACGTTCTGAGTATTGCTGGCAAGTTGTCTGGCCAGCGAAGGCACTTCTTCTTCGGAAGCAACATCACGAGTCGACTGCTCTGGCGACTGTCCATCAGCCATTAAACGCAGTTGTTCTATAAAACGTGTTCTGCTCTGCTCGTCCTCAAGAATATCCGCAAGGATGCGGTAAGACTCTTCCTGTTGTGTCTGCTCCGAAGCAATGGCTGTGGGCATAGCGCCCAGCAGCAACACGAATAGATAGAGAGGCAGCAGCAAAAATTGGCGCACAAAAATTCTCCTGTGATACTGACTACAGTCAGCAAATAGCTAACGGCTGAGTATACAAATAACGGGCGCTCAGGCTCAAATTGACGACTTTCAGTCTGGCGGAAAAACACTGACAATCTGCGGTTTTTCACCCGGTTTGATACGGAGCAAAAATCCTTTGCCTGAGCCCGGAAAGGCGTCTGTCAGTGCTGTAATGTTCACTTGATGCGTGACATACACACGCAACTTATCGGACGGTGTCTGCTGTAAATGCTCAAGCCAGGCATCCATCCTCGCTTGTTGCTGATCGCGATAGCGTGCGTGAAAAAATGAATCCAACGCGGATAAGTGCTCAACCGGCCCCAAGTCCAGCAGCTCGGCCGTTTGCCAGCTTCGGCACCAGAGACTGCTATACACCTGTGCCGAACTGACCCCCATAGTTCTCAGGCTATCACCCAAAGCAATTGCCTGAAGCCTGCCCTGTTCCGACAAATTACGTTGACTAGCGCAGTCATCCAATGAAAAGCCTTGCGGATCGCCAACACCGGGAGCCAGAGCGTGGCGTAACACCAGGACGTGATCAGGCTGACTCAACAACACTTGCAGATGACTTGTCTGCTCTGCCCTCACATTCAAAGCCAATAGCAGTAAGCACACGCTCATCAACGCAGTTGTGCCAAAAACTCTCCAGCCTGATTGTTCTCTGAGGGATGAACGTTTGTTATGACTGAGTGCCATCGACTGGAATCTGTATTTAAAAGCAAGTTTGACAGCACTTTTGTCAATCATTCACCGCCATAGTTTCAAAGCAGGCTATTGACGCAGCTTGAGCAAAGTATGACTCTGAGCTTTCAAATCGTTCTGGAGCAACCATGCAAGAAGCCAAATTCCACCGACGCATTACATTACTGTTGCAGTTTATTCTGCTGGTCGGTGCCGCCGGTGCCATCTGGGAACAGCAGTGGCTGAACGTATTGCTGATCGCGGGCATTATCATCATTACGCTGCTGCCGCTAATATTGGAGCGCCGCTTCAAAGTATTCATCCCTGCCGAATTCAAGGTGCTGGCTATCGCCTTTGTATTTGCAGCGGTGTTTCTTGGCGAAGTGCACGGCTATTACACCCGCTTCTGGTGGTGGGATATCGTCTTGCACACCAGTTCTGGTTTCCTGCTTGGCATTGTCGGTTTTCTGCTGGTGTATGTGCTCAATGAAACCGAACAGATCGACATGCATATGCGTCCCGGTTTTGTGGTCTTTTTTGCCTTTCTGTTTGCGCTCGGCGTAGGTT
>NZ_APHR01000036.1 GCF_000349205.1 Methylophaga lonarensis MPL
TGCGTTTGTAGCTCTAAACGAAAGATACGACAGTGCAGCGGAACCATCCCTTTGCCTGATAATTCATTGCTTCGCCAGCACATTGTGCCACTCACGATCAAAGGTCTTGAATCATATGCACTCTATACATTTCTACCAGAGGCAGAAAAATCTATAGATGAGCATGCATGGCAACAACTAATGAATCAAAGCAAAGATTCTTACGTTGTATTTGATGAGAACGATAACTTGCTGGCAGCAAATCTGGACTCGGTCAATTTGGATAAGGTGTATCTGGATCAAGAGAGTCCGCAACTACCAGAAATCTTAAAAAGTGCCCTAAACAACAAGGGCCAGATACTTTGTCTATCCAGTGATGATGGGGTTTATTACCACATCAATCACACTACTATCCGAGCTGATTGTGGTCTGTTGTCAGCGTTTTTTTTTGTCAAAACAAGCGCATAGCGAAAGCTTCAAACAGTTTGAAATGTTATCCAAAGTGGTCAGCAACACCAGCACTAGTGTACTGATCACTGACAAGTATGGTTTGGTTGAGTATGTTAACCCGGGCTTTGAAAAGCTCTCTGGTTACACACTTGCTGAAGTCAAAGGAATGAAGCCAGGCACTTTGCTCCAGCGAGAACAAACTGACAAAGAAACAATCAAGCGAATCTCCCAAAAACTCAAAGCACAGGAACCATTTTACGAAGAGATTTTAAACTTTGATAAAGATGGGGTGCCGTATTGGATTGTCTTGTCGGTGAATCCTATTTTCAATGAGCAGGGCGAACACACAGGATTTGTTGGGGTAAGCTCAGATGTCCGAGAAATTAAACGCTTGGTGCTGGAGCAAATCAACCAAAAAGATGCCATTAGCAGTCACTCAGCTGTGATGGAGTTCGAACATAATGGTCAATTTATTTCGGCGAACGAATATACCTATGAGCAATTAGGCATAGACGATGTCGTCAAAATGCAGTCAGTTCTGGGTAACTTAAAAGATCACCTGGATGAGACTCGCACGGGAATGATCGAAAGAGGTGAACCTACTTCTGTGATGATGAAGCTGACACACCATGATGGTGAAGTAATTTTAGAATGCATCATCTCAACTATCCCCGATTTAAATGGCAATATTTCTAAATATATCGTCTTCGGCAGTAATGTCTCATCACGAAACAAACTAGTTGCCGAGACGCATTACTCCATGTCAAACGTACTGAGTAAAATTCAGGCAACGGTAAAAACCATTAATGCAGTAGCCGACCAAACCAATCTATTGGCACTCAATGCCGCCATAGAGGCGGCAAGGGCGGGCGATGCAGGCAGAGGTTTTGCGGTAGTGGCCGATGAAGTTCGCAATCTCTCAAAAAAATCAAATGAAGCTGCGATTCAAATAGGCCAACTCATCAATGAGACCCAATCTCATGTTGACGAGCTGGCGTCATTTCTAAGTGATTGAGCGTTTACGGCAGTTAAAACAAGCATGGCGATTACCCATGTGATCGTTCCTGTCGACGCATTGTTGAGAACCGATGGATACTATTGCCCCATGATGCGTCACAATCTGATGATGCATTGAAAGAACTCACAGTGATCCTGCACCTTCAACAGTGTTTGTCACATCGAAGAAATTTTTTCGACAGAAAAAGTGAGCTGCTTGAGATCGATCACCAAAGACTGCGCTCGTTTCTTCGTGATTCTGTCATCATCGAAGCTACTAGCTAGCACTAAGAGTAAATCTGCGTAAGCTACGGTCCTGATTGGTGAGACTAATAGCAGAGATCTAACTCCTCATCAGTTCATACAGTCTGATACCGGAACCGTCGTGCTCAGGAAATTCCGGCGGGACAATTTCTCTTGACAGCAGATCCTCCGGATCAACCACCTTGGCATTATCATCAACTACATTCTCGAAACTGATATTGTTGGGGATATAAAGTACCCATTATTTCGAAACACATATCTGAGCTTTCCATTCCGGAATGGCTTGGTCGCCATATCTGTACCCGCCGCCGACGTAGACGCGTTTACTGACCGCTGCCGGGTGGTTTTTCCACCTTTTTGGGGTGGCAAGGGTGGAAATGAGGGGTTAAAACGTCAAAAATGCCGGGCATAAAAAAAAGCGCCGAAAGCGCTTTAAAGTATTGATCTGA
>NZ_APHR01000037.1 GCF_000349205.1 Methylophaga lonarensis MPL
GGACGCTGTCAGGGAAATAATTTCGAATTTGAAATGACTTTCTTTCAGGACAATGAAGATACCCGACGTATGGTTTTGTTCCTGAGAGATCTCTACGCCAGAGCAGGTATTCTGATGAGACCACGACCTACAGAATGGTCAGTGATGATTGAGAATATCCAGCAAAAGGATTTTGATGCCATCACACTGGGCTGGACCTCGGGTATCGAGATAGATATTTTCCAGATGTTCCATTCCACTCAGACGATGGAGGGTGGGGATAACTTTATCAATTATCGAAACCCTCAGCTGGATGAGTTGATTGACAAGGCCCGTGCAGAAGTCGATGAAACCAAACGGATGAAACTTTGGCACGCTGCGGAACGAATTCTGGTCGAAGATCAGCCATACACCTTCCTGTTTCGCAGGAACACATTGGCATTTGTCGATAGCCGTATCGCCAATCTTAACGAAACTGCATTGGGTTTGAACTTGATGATGGTGCCGGTTGAAATATACGTGCCGGCCTCGAAACAACGCAGACGGTAACCGCAAATGCTGAACTATCTGTTGCGACGCATGTTGCTGATGGTGCCGACGCTGTTCGGCATCACCCTGGTCGTATTTATTGTGATGGCGGCAGCGCCGGGCGGAATCAGTGCTCAATCTCTGGTTGATGGTACCGATCTCGAGCCGGAAACAAGACAGGCACTTGAAGACTACTACAACCGACTCTATGGCCTGGATCAACCAGCACCGATTCAATATCTGAGGTGGTTGAACAATATTTCACCGATCGGCTGGGAGAGAGAGATTGACGGCTCGCTGGGAGAGTTTTCACTGACAAAGGGCGTCGATTTTGGTGTGAGTTTTCGTTACGGCCGACCGGTGACAGCGCTTTTGGCTGAACGTTTACCCATCACCTTGTTACTCAATGTGCTATCCATTCCGCTGATTTATGCAATTTCCATCGCGATTGGCGTTCAGGCAGCACGATCCAGAGGTGGACGCTTCGATGTCACCTCCAACGTATTCTTGCTAGGGCTATGGTCTGTGCCGACCATGTTGGCAGGGGTGTTGTTTATCGGTTTTTTCGCCTCTGAGCAGTATTGGCAGTGGTTTCCCACCGCAGGACTGGTAAGGAGGGAAGCGATTGATCAGACATTTTTACCGTTGATGTCAGGCCCAGCAGATCTGTTGTTAGTGTTTTTCTGTCTTGGTCTTGTCACTTCACTGCTTATCTGGGCCGCCGCAAAAGCACCGCTGGCAATGCGACTATGGGGTGGCACGGCCATTGGGGCTGTGCTTGGTTATCTGATGGCATTTGATTTGGTTGGTGCTGGCTTTGGCATCAGCCATCTCATTCTAATGATTGCTGCGGCGCTTTTGGTCAGACTGCTTGCAGGACTGGGCAGTCACCCTCTGAGAATTGTTTTTGCCGGTGGTTTGGGCGTCGGGCTTGGTTTAGGCCTTGCTAAATTATTCGGTGTCGAATTCTTACACGGTGGCTATCTGTTTGATCGCATCTGGCATCTCATTCTCCCAGTGATTGCTCTCTCATATGGTGGCCTGGCTTTTCTGGCCAAACTGACCCGATCCTCGCTGCTGGAAAATCTTGCGGCTGACTATGCAAGAACTGCCAGAGCTAAAGGCGTCGATGAGGAAACAGTGCTTTGGCGACATGTGTTCAGAAACTCCTTGTTGCCACTGATTACCGTTTCCGCAACATTACTGCCCAGCTTGTTGGCAGGTTCGGTGATTGTTGAGAGTATTTTCAGTATTGATGGCATGGGCAAACTAGCGGTCGAGGCTGTGCAAACACGCGACAGGGAGCTGGTGCTTTCGGTGACGCTAATTTCAGGTTTGCTGACACTGGCAGGCTATCTTCTGGCTGATATTGCCTATGCAATTGCTGATCCGAGGGTGAGTTATGACTGACATGGCAATACAGCGTTCCAGGCCCTGGTCGGCACAAGTGCTCGGTACCTTATTGAAGAGAACCGGTGCCAGAATCGGTTTAGTGTGGATTTTGCTGCTGGTGATTGTGGCAACGTTTTCTCCATTTATTGCCAGCAGTCATCCGATTTATATGGTCGTTGACGGGCAGACTAGCAGCCCATTGCTCAGACACCTCGATCCGCTGGACTGGGTCTGGCTGGCGGGTTTTTTTCTGGCTATTGTTGTATTTTTCCTCAAACTGGCTATCTGGAAACGATTGTTAATTTGGCTGGGAGGTTTAGCGGTTTCGGCAATATTGGCCTATTCCATCGCTGCGCCACCGGTCTTGGTGATATATGAACAGTACCGTGAAATGGAAGCTGCCGGGCAAGTCGAGTTCGTGCTAAGGGCGCCGATTCCATACTCGGCCAAGGATTATCTGAGAGATTTTGGTGACACTGGCATCGAGGCGCCGCTTGCTGCTTCACAGCGCCTGCATTTTCTGGGTACTGAAGAAAATGGTGCTGACGTGGCAGCACGCATGATTCACGCATCCAGAATTGCCCTCGGCATCGGCTTTATCGCCACGGGTATCGCTCTGGTCATCGGCACTATTATCGGCGGGCTGATGGGCTATTTTTCCGGCATTATCGATATTATCGGTATGCGATTGGTGGAGATATTTGAGGCCATCCCAACCTTGTTCTTATTGTTGTCGTTTGTGGCATTTTTTGGCCGCTCTATTTATATGATGATGATCATTATCGGCATAACTTCATGGTCGGGATATGCGCGCTATGTCCGTGCAGAGTTCCTCAAGCTTCGGCAGCAGGACTTCGTCCAATCAGCAGTCGCCTGCGGTCTGCCGCTTCGATCAATTTTGTTCAGACACATGCTGCCCAATGGCCTTGCGCCGTTGCTGGTCGCGGCTAGTTTTGGTGTTGCTTCAGCGATTCTGGCGGAAGCAACACTGAGTTTCCTTGGCTTAGGGTTGGTTGATGACCCTTCATGGGGGCAAATGCTAAATCAGGCAGTGCAGTCATCGACCTTTAACTGGTGGCTGGCAGTATTTCCAGGTGGGGCCATTTTCATGACAGTCTTTGCCTACAATTTATTGGGCGAATCACTGCGTGATGCTGTTGATCCCCACACTCGCAAGGGGCACTGATAGTGAGTTGTCTGCTGCAAATCGATCAATTAGTCACCGAACTGGGCGAAGGCGACTCATGGATGCGCGCTGTTGATGGCATCAGCTTAACGGTTGAGGCAGGGCAGACCTGTTGTCTTGTTGGCGAATCCGGCAGTGGTAAGTCAGTCACCGCCTTGTCTGTCATGGGTCTATTACCCTATGGCAGATATCGACATCCAGAAGGCCGTATCCGCCTGTTTGATCAACAGGGCGGTTCAGAAGAATTGCTGTTGGCTGAAGAAAGTCTGCTACGCAAAGTGCGCGGTGGGCGCATCGGCATGATCTTTCAGGAACCAATGACTTCGTTAAATCCTGTGCTGACTATTGGTGAGCAACTGGAAGAAGTGCTTCAGCTTCACCAACCAGAACTTGATGTCACGGAAAGAAAACAACGCGTCATCAATGCACTCAAAGAGGTTCGCATTCCGCAAGCGGAAAGCCGTGTGAATGAATATCCACATCGACTGTCTGGTGGACAGCGGCAGCGCGTGATGATCGCCATGGCATTGATTTGTGAGCCGGATTTATTGATAGCAGATGAACCGACCACAGCACTGGATGTGACGGTACAGGCCGAAATTCTCAAACTGATGCGAGAGCTTCAGCAGAAACATGGCATGGGCATGTTGTTTATCACGCATGACTTTGGAGTGGTCGCCCAAATCGCTGATACCGTGGGTGTAATGCGTAAAGGCAAACTTGTCGAGTCCGGCCCAGCGGCTGAAGTGTTAACACAGCCAAAACACGAATATACCCAAAGTCTGATTGCCGCATTGCCAGAGCGATTGCCAAAACCCAGTCGACCCAGTGTTCAACATGATACTTTACTGGAAGTCCGTGATTTATCGGTCTATTTCCCGGTGCGCCGAGGTTTGATGCGCAGGGTAGTGGATAACTTCAAGGCCGTAGATCAAGTGTCCTTAAAGGTAAACAGTGGTGAAGTTGTGGCGCTGGTTGGTGAATCAGGATGTGGTAAGACCACGCTGGGAAGAGCCTTGTTAAGGTTACAAGATGTAACGGCAGGCTCTATCTTTTTGCAAGGACAGGATATTACTCACCTGGCGGCGAAGTCGTTGCGCAGTCTGCGCAGACAAATGCAGGTGGTCTTTCAGGATCCCGGTTCCAGCCTTAATCCACGTCTTCCAATTTTCACCACGCTGGTAGAACCGATGCGTGTGCATGGTGTGGGGCGTGATGATGAAGAGCGAACTCAACGTGCGGCTGCATTGTTGGACAGGGTAGAAATGCCGACAGATAGCCTGTGGCGATACCCTCATGAGTTTTCCGGTGGTCAGCGACAACGACTGGCCATCGCCAGAGCTTTGGTACTTGAACCAAAGTTTATTCTCTGTGATGAAATCACCTCGGCGCTGGATGTTTCGGTTCAGGCAGGCATTTTGCGACTACTCAGACGATTGGTCGATGAAGAAGGTCTGGGCATGTTGTTTATCACGCACAATATGGGCGTGGTTGAATATCTGGCAGACAGAATGGCCGTTATGCATTCGGGAAAACTTGTTGAAACCGGTGTGACGGAGTCAGTGCTCAAATCTCCAGAGAATGACTATACCCGCGATCTGCTCGCCGCTGTGCCACGTCTGGACGATTCGCTACAACTGCGTTGGGGCAGCACAGCGGTTTAATCAAAAGCTTTCATCAGTAATATCTGTCTGTCACTCGCCCTCAGCCACTTGAATCCGGCTTGTACTGTCCGGCTATCGATAGAAAATCTGAATAAAAAAAAGGATGGTCAAAAAATTTGACCATCCTAGTGTCAACAGACATTAGAGAGAAATGTGCCAACGGGGGTGCGGTTCCGTCGGTAATACTATGACAACCTGAATTCGAAAAATTTCCCCAAGAGGATAATTTTTTATAAATTTTCCAACAGTTGTTTAATTTAGACACAAACAAAAAAGCAGCTATCGATGTATCGATAACTGCTTGATTGTTTCACCATTAAATGGCGCGCATGGAAGGATTCGAACCTCCGACCGCCTGGTTCGTAGCCAGGTACTCTATCCAGCTGAGCTACATGCGCATTAAGCGTGGAATTATACTTTTTTAACCATTCATCCGCAAGCTGTAAAGCGAACAAAAATGGCGGAGAGCGAGGGATTCGAACCCTCGATAGGGGTTAACCTATACGCCCTTAGCAGGGGCGCGCCTTCAGCCTCTCGGCCAGCTCTCCATCAAAGCCGCCCATTATATCAGGTATCTGATATTTGGCTAGCTATAATTGAGAATTCAACCGATGTTTGGCTGATCTTTTTCTGCTTGGATACGATCGTAAATTTCTTCACGATGAACGGTGACGTCTTTAGGTGCATCGACGCCAATTCTGACTTGATTTCCTTTCACTCCAAGAACATTGACCACGATATCGTCGCCGATGATGAGTGATTCTCCTACTCTGCGTGTCAGTATTAACATAATTTTCCCCTTACTCTCAAAAATGACGCGAAGCAACAGCGGAGAAAATTGACTCCATTCATGTTTGGCCTCGTGCCAGGTCCGTTTTTTCATCATTAGGAGAGGTCTCTTGTGCCTCTCTTGCATCTCAGACAGCAAACTTTTGCAATCTATCCCATTGTGTACAACATATTATATCAGTCATACACAAGGAAGCGATAGGGGAGAACCTGATTTGTTTCAGTAACTTATTTTCAGGCCTGTTCCAGATTAAAAGCTTTGTGCAAAGCTCTGACGCCAAGTTCAAGGTATTTTTCGTCAACAACGACCGAAATTTTAATTTCAGAAGTCGAGATCATGCTGATGTTGATATTCTCAGCCGCCAGCGCACTGAACATTGTGCTGGCAATTCCGGCATGTGAACGCATGCCAACACCCACCACCGAAATCTTGGCGATTTTCTCATCGCCGGTCACCTGACGAGCTGACAATTCCTGACAAATTTTTTGCAGGATATTCATTGCCGTCTGAAAGTCGTTGCGATGGACGGTGAAAGTGAAATCAGTCGTTGAGTCATGACCGATATTTTGAATGATCATGTCGACTTCGATGTTTTGTGCAGCGATAGGCCCCAAAATTTTTGCTGCCACGCCGGGCTGATCCGGCACACCTTCTATGGTGAGTTTTGCTTCGTCGCGGTTGAACGCAATACCTGAAATCAGTGCTTGTTCCATTGATGCTTCCTCAGACGTTATCAGCGTTCCACCACCCTCTGTGAAAGAGGAGAGTACGCGTAACGGTACGTTATATTTACTGGCAAATTCGACTGAGCGAATTTGCAAAACTTTGGCACCGAGACTGGCCATTTCCAGCATTTCTTCGAATGTGATGCGATCCAGCCGGCGAGCCTCGGGCACAACGCGGGGATCCGTGGTGTAAACACCATCCACATCGGTATATATCTGACATTCGTCAGCTTTCAGTGCGGCTGCTAGTGCTACAGCGGTTGTGTCTGAGCCACCTCGACCCAGCGTGGTGATGTTGCCCAGTTCATCACAGCCCTGGAAGCCCGCAACAACGACAACTTTGGCTGCAGACAAATCGGCACGAATTTTCTCGTCATCAATTTGCATGATGCGTGCCTTGTTGTGCGCATTGTCAGTGAGGATACGAACTTGTGGTCCGGTATAGGAGGTTGCTGGCATGCCCATTTGTTCTAAAGCAAGGCTTAGCAAGGCAATGGTGACTTGCTCGCCCGTTGACAATAAAACATCCACTTCACGGCCACGCGGATGATCATGCAGTTCGTTTGCCAGCCCAAGTAAACGGTTGGTTTCGCCGCTCATTGCCGAGACGACTACCACTACGTCATGGCCGTCATTGCGATACTGAATGACTTTTTTGGCGACTTCACGGATGCGATCAACAGTGCCGACCGATGTGCCACCGTATTTTTGAACGATTAATGCCATGCTGTCATTTATCCAATTGTGATTTCACCCAGTCATTGACTGAGGCGAGTGCATTTTCAAGATGTTGCAATTCAGTGCCGCCACCTTGCGCCATATCTGGACGACCGCCACCTTTGCCACCGACTTGTTTGGCGACATGGGCGACCAGATCGCCGGCGCGAATTTTATCGGTAATATCTTTGCTTACACCAGCAATAAAAGTAATTTTTTCGTCTTCGATGACTGAAAGCACGATGGCTGCCGAACCCAGTTTATTTTTGAGTTGATCCACAGCGTCACGTAAAGCTTTGGCATCACCTGCTTCCAGTTGGGCAGCAAGTACTTTGATACCGTTGATATCGGTCGCCTGAGAAGCGATATCCTGACCCGCGCTACTGGCCAGTTTGGCCTTGAGTGCTTCAAGTTCTTTTTCAAGCTGTCTGCTACGTTGAACCAGTTGCGCAGTTTTGTCCTCGACATTGTCCGCTTTGGCTTTGACCAAATCTGAAATTTTGCGCAGCCGATTTTCAGAATCTTCAATATAGTCGAGCGCCGCATCGCCGGTGACAGCCTCAATACGACGAACGCCTGAGGCGATACCTGTTTCACTGATAATCTTGAACAGGCCAATATCACCGGTTCTGCCGGCATGTGTGCCGCCACACAGTTCGATTGAGAAGTCCCCCATACTCAGTACGCGCACTTCATCCTCATATTTCTCACCGAACAGGGCCATTGCACCACTTTCACGGGCTTTTTCGATGGCCATCAACCGTGTTTCAATCGTGTGATTGATACGGATCTGCTGATTCACCAGGCGTTCAATTTCTCTTAGTTGGGCAGGGGAGACCGGCTCGAAGTGAGAGAAATCGAAACGTAAACGTTGTGCATCGACCAGTGAGCCTTTTTGCGTGACATGTTCACCCAGCAGTTGCCTTAATGCCGCATGCAACAAGTGTGTCGCCGAGTGGTTAAGTGCAGTGGCCAGCCGATTACTTTCGTTGACATGGGCAATGACTTTTTGGCCGAGCTCAAAGCTGCCATGCTTGCATTCACCGATATGAGTAAATGCTTTGCCTTGCTTACGGGTGTCTGTAACAACAAAATGAGCGCCCGCGGTGTTAATTTCACCCTGGTCACCGACTTGACCGCCCGATTCGGCATAAAACGGTGTGTGGTCGAGAACGATAATGCCTTGTTCGCCAGCATTTAGACTCGAAACATTCTCGCCGTTGACAAGAATGGCAGTGATGGTCGCTTCATCACGTACATGGTCATAGCCGCAGAATAAAGTTTCACCCTCGATAACCAGGTTATCCGATAATCCGCCACCAAACTGGCTGGCACTGCGGGCACGATTGCGCTGATCTTCCATGTGCCGCTCAAAGCCAGCGATATCAATGGTCAATCCGCGTTCACGGGCTATATCAGCGGTCAGGTCAATTGGAAAACCATAGGTATCGTAGAGCAGGAACACGGTTTCACCCGGTATTTCCTTGTCCGCCATTTCTTCAATCGCGTGCTCCAGAATCTTCAGACCATTATCCAAGGTGTCGGCAAAACGGTTTTCTTCCATCAACAAGCTGCGTTCGACCTGTGCTTGTGCTTGCGCCAGTTCGGGAAATGCCTCACCCATCACTTCAGTCAATGGGGCTACCAGCTTGTGGAAAAAGGCTTGTTTCAGTCCAAGTTTGTGTCCGTGGCGGATGGCCCGGCGAATGATTCTGCGCAGCACATAGCCACGACCTTCGTTTGAGGGTTGTACACCGTCGGTGATCATAAAAGCGCAGGAGCGAATATGGTCGGCAATCACGCGCAATGATGTGTGGCTGCTGTCTTCGACACCGGAGAGCTTCTGAATTGAAGCGATCAGATGCTTAAACAGATCGATCTCGTAATTGTTATGTACATCCTGCAAAACTGCGGCCAGGCGTTCAAGCCCCATACCGGTATCAACGGATGGCTTGGGCAGCGGTGTCAACGTGCCGTCGGCGGCGCGATCAAACTGCATGAACACCAGATTCCAGATCTCGATGTAGCGGTCACCATCTTCCTCTGGCGTACCTGGGGGGCCACCAGGAATACTTGGGCCATGATCGTAAAAAATTTCCGAGCATGGGCCGCAGGGACCGGTGTCGCCCATCGACCAGAAGTTATCTTTGGCTCCGATACGTGAGAAACGGGCAGGGTCGATGCCGATTTCCTTAAGCCAGATATCAGCGGCTTCGTCATCTTCTTCGAATACAGTGACCCACAGTTTGTCGGCGGGCAATTGCAATGTTTCCGTGAGAAATTGCCAGGCGTATTGGATGGCTTCGCGTTTGAAGTAATCACCGAAGCTGAAGTTACCCAACATTTCGAAAAAGGTGTGATGACGCGCGGTGTAACCAACGTTTTCCAGATCATTGTGTTTACCACCAGCACGCACACAGCGTTGTGTGGTTACCGCTCGGGTGTATTTTCGATGTTCCAGTCCGAGAAACACATCCTTGAATTGCACCATGCCGGCATTGGTAAACAGCAATGTCGGATCGTTGGCCGGAATCAAGGGGCTGCTGGAGACCACTTCATGGCCTTTCTGCTCGAAAAAATCGAGGAACAATTTACGAATGTCAGCGCTGGTTTTCATGTGAGCCTAAGTCAAAACTTTCTGTAATGTGTTCATGAGAAAAGCCCCGGTATTGCATGAAACGTTGCTGTTTTGCACGTTCCGTGAAATCCCGCGGCCCTTGCTCTCCAAAGCGCTTGCATCGTACTGTATCTGCAAGCGCAAACCAATCTATTTCTGAGTCCCGCATCACCGTCTGAATAAGCTCGGCATTGATGCCTTTTTGGCGCAGCTCATGTTCGATGCGCTGCGGCCCCATGCCTTTCTGGCTTCGATAACGAAGGTAGTTTTGTGCAAAACGCTGGTCGCTTTGTAACCCCTGCTCGCAGAGTTTTTGCAGGCAATTTTCTATCTCTGTCGGGTCAAGATCATGTTGCCCGAGTTTTTGCCGAAGTTCACTGGCACTGTGCTCACGCCGTGCCAGCAGTCCGATGGCGATAGTCTCAGCAGAGCGTTGCTTCACACTTCGACTTCGTCATCCATATCCGCCGAGTTGTTGGCTTTGATGTTTTTTGGCAACAGAACTTCACGCAGTTTAGCTTCGATTTCAGCGGCAACTTCGTTGTTTTCCTTAAGAAATGCCCGGACATTATCTTTGCCCTGACCAATACGGTTGCCGTTATAGCTATACCAGGCACCTGCTTTTTCGACGATGTTTTCCTGAACGCCGAGGTCGATTAGTTCGCCTTCACGGGAAATGCCTTCGCCGTAGAGTATGTCAAACTCGACTTGTTTGAATGGCGGAGCCACTTTGTTCTTGACGATCTTGACGCGTGTTTCGTTGCCCAGGATCTCGTCGCCTTTCTTGATAGCCCCAATACGACGGATATCCAGCCGAACGGATGCATAAAACTTCAGCGCATTACCACCTGTTGTGGTTTCGGGATTACCAAACATCACACCAATTTTCATACGAATCTGGTTGATGAAAATCACCAGTGTGTTGGAGCGTTTGATATTGGCGGTGAGTTTACGAAGTGCTTGTGACATCAGGCGCGCTTGCAGACCCATGTGACTGTCGCCCATGTCACCTTCGATCTCAGCTTTAGGGGTCAGTGCGGCTACTGAATCCACCACCACGATGTCGACGGCACCTGAACGTACCAGCATGTCTGTAATTTCCAGGGCTTGTTCACCGGTGTCCGGTTGTGACACCAGCAGATCGTCAATATTCACGCCCAGTTTTTCAGCATACAGGGGGTCGAGGGCATGTTCAGCATCAACAAAGGCAGCGGTACCGCCGAGTTTTTGCATTTCTGCAATGGCATGCAAGGTGAGTGTGGTTTTACCAGAGGACTCAGGGCCGTAAATTTCGATAACCCGGCCTCGCGGCAAGCCGCCGATACCCAGTGCGATATCGAGACCAATAGAGCCGGTAGAGACGGCATCAATGTCACGGGCGGCAGTTCCATCGCCAAGTCGCATGACCGCACCCTTGCCAAATTGTTTTTCTATTTGACCAAGCGCTGCGCCCAGTGCTTTTTTCTTGTTTTCATCCATCTAGACAACCCCTGAGTTGATGTTCGGAAAGTGTTCGATTATCCCACAGAATAGTCTCGGTCTCTAGGGTCTGTTAATCTTTCATAGCCCTCAATGTTGTGACGTTATCGCTGGTATATCGCGCTTGAACACCGCTCAGAGCGGAGAGTTGTCGTGTTAATGGCCCGTGGTCATGTTTCCAGTTTTCAGCAGGCCTTCGATCGCTGTTGCAACGGCAGCACGACGAACCTCATCCCGGTTCCCGGCAAAATGATGTGTTGCGGTGGTTACTGTGCCTGTTCGGTCTGCCCAGGCAAAGCACACCATACCTACTGGTTTCTCGGGGCTGCCGCCTGTTGGGCCGGCGATTCCGGTTATGGCAACCGATATGGTCGCTTCGGGTTCAGCGAGGGCGCCAGCAGCCATCTCGGCAGCGGTTTGTTCACTTACTGCACCAAATGTTGATAAAGTTCGTGGGCTGACGTTGAGGAAGCGCTGCTTTGCGTGATTGCTGTAACTGACAATGCCATAGAGAAACCAGGCCGAGCTTCCGGCCCGATCAGTACAGCATTTTGCCAGCCAACCACCAGTGCATGACTCGGCGGTCACCAACATGTTTTGGCCGGATGTCATGGCGTTTGCCAGGGCTTGCGTCAGAGACTGAAGATGAGCATCAGAATAACGTTCCATAGGCTACACTTATAGACATGTCTGAAAATTCACATCATACGCCGATGATGCAGCAATATCTGCAGATCAAAGGTGAACATCCCGATCAGCTGCTGTTTTATCGAATGGGTGACTTTTACGAGCTTTTTTTCGATGACGCTCATCGTGCAGCTGAGTTGCTTGATATTACCCTGACAGCCCGTGGCAACAGCAATGGTAAACCGATTCCCATGGCGGGGGTGCCTTATCACGCCGCCGAAAATTATCTGGCAAAACTGGTCAAGCTGGGGGTGTCGGTTGCCATTTGTGAACAGATTGGCGATCCGGCAAAAAGCAAAGGACCTGTCGAACGTCAGGTTGTCAGGATACTGACACCGGGTACCTTGACCGATGAAGCGCTGCTGGATAGTCGGCGTGAAAATCTGCTGGTCTCGGTGCATACGGATAAAAACAGCTTTGGCATTGCGGCTGCCGAAATCAGCAGTGGACGCTTTGTGGTACTTGAGGTTGACAGCGAAGAAGCACTTGATGCGGAGCTTGCCAGATTGCAACCCGCTGAACTGCTGTTGAGTGAGTCATCAAGTTATCAACCTTCGCTGACCTGCCAGCTACGATCATTGCCAGAATGGCATTTTGAATATGAATCTTCCAGACGTCGTCTCTGTGAACATTTTGTCACGCAGGATCTTAAAGGCTTTGGCTGTGACGCCATGGCTGCTGCGATCAGTGCCGCGGGGTGTCTGCTCAATTATGCACAGCAAACCCAACGCCATGCCTTGCCACATCTTCGAGGTCTGAGCGTTGAAAGCGTCTCTGACAGTATTGGTCTGGATCCTCAAACACGACGCAATCTGGAAATTGAGCAAAATCTCAGAGGTCAGCGAGATAACACCTTACTGTCGGTACTTGATCGCACAGCAACGCCAATGGGTTCAAGACTATTACGTCGCTGGCTGCTACGGCCGTTGACCCAGCATACGATTCTCAGAGAACGACAACAGGCGATTCAATCATTTCTGGATGCGCAGCAAAGCGATGAGCTGCATCAAACACTCAAACATATCGGCGATATCGAGCGAATTCTGTCGCGCATGTCATTGCGCAGTGCCCGCCCCAGAGACTTTGTGCAGCTCAGAAAGTTACTCGGTTTGTTACCACAGTTACACCAGCTGCTTGCGATTCATGGCAGTGGTCGGCTAAAGCAGCTCAAGCGTTCACTGGGCGAGTTCAATGAACTCAGACAACTGCTTGATAAGGCCATCATTGATGAACCGCCCATGCTGATTCGCGATGGTGGAGTATTGGCGCCGGGCTATAACGCAGAGCTGGATCGGCTGCGTGATTTACAACGCAATGCCAATGGCTTTCTGGAAGCTTTGGAACTCAAGGAAAAGCAGAGAACCGGCGTGAATTCGCTCAAGGTTGGTTACAACCGGGTACAGGGTTACTACATCGAATTGAGCAAATCTCATGATGTCAGTCTGCCAGATGAATATGTGCGGCGGCAGACACTCAAAAATGCCGAAAGATACATCACGCCAGAGCTCAAAGGCTTTGAGGATCAGGTTCTCAGTGCCAGTGACAAGGCACTGGCATTGGAAAAAGCACTCTACGAAGCGTTATTTGATTTGCTGGCCCCTGATCTGCCTGCCTTGTTTCAATCGGCGGCCGCTGTGGCAGAGATTGATGTACTCAGTGCTTTGGCGGAAAGGGCACATTCACTCGATTATGTAATGCCGCAACTGACCGACGAGTCAGTCCTGGATATTCAGGCAGGGCGACATCCAGTTGTCGAGTTGTCGCAGTCAACGCCGTTTTGTGCCAATGACTTACGGTTTGATGGGCAACAGACTTTGTTTGTACTGACCGGCCCCAATATGGGCGGAAAGTCGACGTATATGCGTCAGGTTGCATTGATTGTGCTGATGGCACATATCGGTAGCTTTGTGCCTGCAGAGCGTGCAGTGATAGGGCCAATTGACCAGATTTTCACTCGTATCGGTGCTGCCGATGATCTTGCCGGCGGCCGTTCGACCTTTATGGTGGAGATGAATGAAGCGGCCAATATCCTCAACAATGCCACAGCCAACAGTCTGGTGTTAATGGATGAAGTCGGGCGGGGCACCAGCACTTTTGATGGTTTGGCGCTGGCCTGGAGTTGTGCCGAGCGCTTGGTTCGCGATATTGGGGCTTACACACTGTTTGCCACGCATTATTACGAAATGACTCAATTGCCGACCCTGTTTCCAAAAGCTCACAACTTGCATCTGGATGCGGTGGAATACGGTGACAAGATAGTCTTCCTGCACCAGGTGAAAAGTGGTGCGGCCAGTCAGAGCTATGGTCTTCAGGTGGCTCGTCTCGCAGGGGTTCCACAATCAGTCATTGATGCCGCTAAGTTGAAGCTAAGAGAGCTGGAATCCACCCAAATAAGAACGGAAAATTCGCCGTCGCAAGCCGATTTGTTTGTCAGCGTTTCAACAGAGCTGCGACTGGAACAGCGGCTCAAGGAGATTAATCCTAACGAGCTGACTCCACTGGAAGCACTGAATTTACTGGCTGAGCTCAAATCCCTGGCACAAGGGTCTGTTGATCGGTCCTAGCCGTTATTCTGGCGTGAGTTTTTGTGTTCAACGACACCAAAGTGCCGCGATGATCGATGCTGCACAGGTATTTTGCTCGACCTTCATCGCCAAAAAGAGCATTGTCGATATGCTTGTGGTTGAGCGGTCAGTGTTTGAGGTTGCTGCTGGTCTGATGAATACTGCTGGGGGGCATTTGAATATGAAAGCCCTGGGTTGTCAGGTTGTGCATCACGACGCTGACATCTTCTCTGGCAAGTTTCTTTTCCGGGTGGAGTTCCAGTGTCATGACCATGTCAGGTGATTGGCCCATTACTTTGACTAGAGCTTCAGGTAGTACAGAGAAATCATCTTTGTCTCGCAGGTAGAGGTAGAGCTCTTCTTTTTTCCGGCTTTTGTAAATGTATGTCTTCATTGGCAATGCAGTGATCTTGATTGAGTGGAAGATTATTCGCTGTCGATGACTACAAATTCGTGGCTGATTTCAGCAGTTTTCCCGAGCATGATCGAAGCCGAGCAGTATTTTTCTGTCGACATTTTCACAGCGCGTTCAACAAAGTTTGTTTTCAGTTGTTTACCGGTGACCGTGTATTTGATGTGTATTTTGGTGAAGACTTTTGGTGCTTCTTCGCTTCGCTCTGCGTCAATTTCGACCACGCAATCCTGTACGTCTTGACGAGATTTTTTCAGGATTTCGATGACGTCATAAGAGGTGCATCCACCCAGACCAAGCAACAACAACTCCATGGGGCGCATTCCGGTGCCATGACCGCCTGCTTCTGCAGGCCCATCCATCACGACGGTATGCCCGGTTCCCGATTCGCCGAGGAACATGACATCCTCTACCCATTTGATGCGCGCTTTCATGATGGCTCCCTGAATAAAAAATACGTAATAATTTTGCCATATTCGCCATGTTTAGGCAGAATTAATTGGATGTCGAACAACCAAGGATATAGTGGCCGCAATGAAAGTGGATTACCACAAACATAAAGCGATTGAGCAGGGACTTGCCAGCTTTTTTCAACTGTGTCACTCGCGCACATATCCTGCCAAGAGCATTATCATCCGTCCGGGTGACCCTGCATCGACGCTTTACTATCTGCGTGAAGGCTCTGTCAGTATCTGCATTGAAAACGAAGAAGGTGAAGAATTGGTCATCGCCTATTTGAATCAAGGCGACTTTCTTGGTGAGATCGGTTTGTTTACGGATGTTGGTGACAGACAGGTGATTGTCAGGGCCAGAAGCAGTTGTCGCACCGAGGAAATCAGTTATCAGCAGATTCGTGCGATGGCGGATACCCAGCTCAAGGATTGTTATCCAACGCTATTGCAATTGTTATCAGAACAGATGGCAAGAAGACTGCTGAGCACAACGCGTAAAGCGACAGATATGGTATTTCTGGATGTGGCAGGCCGAGTTGAATCAGCGTTGCGGGAACTGGCGGAACAACCGGATGCAATGCGTCACCCAGATGGTATACAAATCAAGGTGACACGCCAGGAAATCAGCCGAATTGTCGGTTGTTCACGTGAGATGGTGGGCCGTGTACTGAAGGAATTGCAGGAAGCGGATGTACTCTGGGCGCACGGCAAAACCGTAGTGATTTATCCGCGTAAGGAAGATAATTAGGCCTTAGGTAACAGCGCATAAAAAATGCCGGAACATGTAAATGCTCCGGCATTTTTTTGGTATCAAAGTCTGAATTCGCCTGCACCTGTTCCACCTGCAAGCAAACAAATCCCCAGCACAACTGGCATATAGATTGTCAGGCCGTGGTATCAGCTAAATAATTTATGCAGTTCGGCGCCTGGATCTTCAGCGCGCATAAATGCTTCGCCTACCAGGAAGGCGTGCACATCATGATCTCGCATTAGCTTCACATCTGCCTGAGAATGAATGCCACTCTCGGTTACCACAATGCTGTTGTCTGGAATTTTGCTCAGCAGATTCAAGGTGGTATCAAGTGAAGTCTCAAAAGTATGCAGATTGCGATTATTGATGCCAATTAACGGCATATTGAGTATCAGGGCCCGTTCTAATTCCTGCTCATCGTGAACTTCAACCAAAACGTCCATATCAAGTTGCATGGCAAGCTGACTGAGTGACTCAAGTTGCTCATCATCCAGTGCCGAAGCGATCAGCAAGATACAATCTGCATTAATCGCTCGAGCTTCGAAGACTTGATAAGGATCGATAATAAAGTCCTTGCGAATCACCGGTAACTGGCAAGCATCCCGAGCTTGTTGCAGAAACTCTTCATGTCCCTGAAAGTAGTCGCGATCAGTCAGAACCGACAGGCAAGCTGCGCCATTGGCCGCATAACTTTGGGCGATAGCAGCAGGATCAAATTGCGCTCTCAACACGCCTTTGCTTGGTGATGCTTTTTTGATTTCGGCGATGACTGCGGCCTCACCAGCGGCTATCTTACTGGCGATAGCCTCGACAAATCCCCGTGTTGGTTCCGCCTGTTCAGCAAACTCCTGAACTTGCTGTATGGGGATGCGGCTACTGCGATGCTGGATTTCCTGAACTTTGGTTTGCAGGATTTTTTTAAGTATATCGGCCTGTTGAGTCATGATTGTGTCTGGCTTTGGCTACATTGAACGAGTGCATCAAGTTTTTGCATGGCTGCCCCGTTGTCGATAAGTTTTGCGGCTTGCTCAATACCCTCGGCCAAGCTTGCTGCGAGGTCGGCAGTGTAAATTGCCGCACCGGCATTGAGCAAAACGATATCTCGTGCAGGGCCGGCTTTGCCGGAGAAGATATCGCGAATAAAACTCAGGCTCTCGTTAGCGTTAGTGACAGTGAGCTGCTTGATATCACTGCGTTGCATCCCGAAATCTTCAGGTTGGATGGTATAGCAGCGGATTTGGTCATCCTTGAGTTCTGCCACACTGGTCGCAGCGCCAATGCTGATTTCATCCATGCCATCATCAGCATGCACAATCAGCACATGTTTGCTGCCGAGCTTTTGCAAAACTTCTGCCATGGGCCGCAACCATTTTTTGTCAAATACCCCCATAACCTGATGCGCTGCACGTGCCGGATTAGTGAGAGGGCCGAGCAAATTGAAGATGGTTCTGACCCCCATCTCGCGGCGTGGACCTATCGCATGTTTCATCGCACCGTGATGTTTTTGAGCAAACATGAAACCGACACCAACGCTGTCGATGCAGTGTTTGACCATCTCTGGTGTCAGATCAAGATTAACGCCAGCGGCTTCAAGCACATCGGCACTTCCAGAGGTGCTGCTGATAGAGCGGTTGCCGTGTTTGGCAACTTTGGCGCCTGCCGCGGCCACCACAAAAGCACTGGCTGTGGAGACATTAAAACTGCTTGCACCATCACCGCCTGTACCGCAGGTGTCAATGATGTGATCGCCTTCGATATGCACGGCCGTTGCCAGGTTTCGCATTACGCTGGCTGCAGCAGCGATTTCGTCAACCGTTTCGCCTTTCATCGACAAGCCAATCAAAAAACCGCCGATTTGAGCGGGGGTCGCCTGTCCGGTCATGATTTGCTGCATCACGCCGGTCATTTGTGATTCAGTCAGATTTTGATGCTGAGTGACCAGTCGGATAGCCTCTTGCATCGAGGTGGATTCAGTCATGAAATTCGTCCAGAAAGTTTTTCAGCAGGGCATGGCCTTGCTCAGTGAGAATGGATTCGGGATGAAACTGTACACCCTCAATCGCGAGTGTTTTGTGGCGAACGCCCATAATCTCATCAATTTGACCATCTTCCGTCTCTGTCCAGGCGGTGATATCAAAGCAATCAGGCAGGGTGTCCTTACGAATGACCAGTGAGTGATAGCGAGTCGCTTGCAAAGGATTGTTGAGGTTTTTGAATACGCCGAAATTTTTATGCACAACAGCTGATGTTTTTCCGTGCATGATTTCCCTGGCGTGCACAATCTCACCACCAAATGCCTGGCCGATGGCCTGATGTCCGAGGCACACGCCCAGAATGGGTTTTTTTCCGGCGAAATGCTTGATAACTTCCAGCGATATACCGGCTTCATTGGGTGTGCAAGGGCCAGGCGATATGACGATCTGTTGCGGATTCATGGCTTCGATATCCGCAATCGTAATAGCGTCGTTTCTATGCACGACTACATCTGCCCCTAACTCGGCAAAATATTGCACCAGGTTATAGGTGAAAGAGTCGTAGTTATCAATCATCAACAGCATGGCTTACCTGCTTTTATTGTTTTTGCTTGGTGTTGGGTGGTTCAAGTCCGGCTTCAGCCATGGACACAGCCTGAAAAACAGCGCGTGCCTTGTTCATGGTTTCCTGCCATTCCATTTCCGGCACAGAGTCGTAGACGATACCTGCGCCCGCCTGAATATGCAGCACTTTATCTTTGATAACCGCTGTACGAATAGCAATCGCTGTATCCATATTGCCAGACCAGGATAGATAACCCACAGCGCCAGCATAAACACCGCGTTTGACTGGTTCCAGTTCGTCGATAATTTCCATTGCCCGGACTTTAGGTGCACCGCTTACCGTGCCAGCAGGGAAGGTGGCACGCAGTGCATCCAGTGCTGTCATCTCCGGTAATACCTTGCCGGTCACATTAGAAACAATGTGCATTACGTGGGAGTAGCGTTCGATCACCATCTTGTCAGACAACAACACCGTTCCGGTTTGACTGACACGCCCCACGTCATTGCGACCGAGATCAATCAGCATCAGATGTTCAGCAAGTTCTTTGGGATCACTCAGCAGATCCTGTTCGAGCATCAGATCTTCTTCAGCTGTTTTGCCGCGAGGTCGAGTACCTGCGATCGGCCTGACTGTGACTTCACTATCTTCCATACGCACCAGAATTTCTGGCGATGAACCCACGATGAAAAAATCATCCAGATTCAGATAGTACATGTACGGGGATGGGTTAAGTGTCCGAAGTGCACGGTACAGATCTATCGGTGCCGCCGAGAAGGGGATGGATAGTCGTTGTGACAACACAACCTGCATGATGTCGCCGTCAGTAATGTACTGCTTGGCTTTGTTGACTGCACTGATGAAACCATCATGGGTAAAGCCGGATACAAAGTCCTGTTCTTTTACTGCATTGTGTGTGGTGTTTTCGCTGGCGCCAATTGTTTGCTCGCGCAATTCTCGAGTGAGTGCATCCAGCCTTGATTGCGCCATTTGATAGGCGTTTTCGATATTCGGATCGGCGTGCACTATCAAATAGAGTCGGCCGCTCAGGTTATCAAAGACAACCAGTTCATCGGAGACCATCAGCAGGATATCCGGACATTCCAGTGGATCTGCTGCCGGCGGCTTTTCGAGTTTGTGCTCGACGTAGCGCACGGTGTCGTAACCGAAATAACCCACCAGACCGCCATTGAATTTGGGCAGATTAGTCAGCTCAGGCACCTGGTAACGCTGCTGAAAATCGGCAATCCAGCTCAGTGGATCTTCGACCTGATGTGACTCTATCAGTGTGTTTTGATGATAGACATTGACCTGTTGTTGCTGAATCCGAACCACAGTCGAGCAGGGCAGGCCAATCATGGAATAACGACCCCATTTTTCCCCACCCAGTACCGATTCAAACAAATAGGAATACGGCGCGTCAGCAAGCTTCAGATAAGTGCTGAGCGGTGTATCAAGATCAGCAAGCACCTCACGTGACAGTGGGATGCGGTTGTAGCCTGCTTGGGCCAGTTGGTCAAATTCTGCCTGATTCATTCAGTTGGCTCTAATGTAGTGTTTCCAGTTAAGCAAGCTCTCTGTCACGTCAATTAGCTGCGCCTGATGGATGTCTGGAGCCAAGCCCCAGCATATCCTTGCAAAAGTTGCGGCCCGGCACGCTGGCTGGCAGCGTGCCATCGAGATAAACCGATAAGACCAGTAACTTTTGCAGTGGCATGATTAGATTTTTGCTTTGGAAAGCTCTTCTCTAAGTGCAGCAATGATGCTGTCATAGCGATTAGGATCGCTGTCTTTTCCTGCACCGAACACCGCAGAACCAGCCACAAAAGTGCGGGCACCTGCTTCAGCGATTTCGCGAATGTTGTTGACGTTGACGCCGCCATCAATTTCAAGATCGATGTCATAGCCGCTTTCGTCAATCATTTTGCGTGCCTGGCGGAGTTTTTCCAGGGTGTGGGGAATAAATTTCTGACCACCAAATCCAGGGTTCACCGACATCAGCAGAATCCGATCAACCTTGTCCAGCACGTGCTCTGCCAGTGACAGCGGTGTCGCCGGATTGAATACCAGACCGGTTTTACAGCCTTCGTCCTTGGCCAGTTGCAGACTGCGGTCGATATGTTCAGAAGCTTCAGGATGGAAGGTGATGAAGGTAGCGCCAGCCTTGGCGAAGTCAGGAATAATTCTATCGACTGGCTTGACCATCAGATGCACGTCAATTTCATGAGTGACACCGTGTTTACGAAGGGCATCGCACACCAGCGGACCGATAGTCAGGTTGGGCACATAATGGTTGTCCATGACATCAAAGTGAACGATATCAGCTCCAGAAGCCAGCACGTTGACCACTTCCTCTCCCAGACGGGCAAAGTCAGCGGAGAGGATTGAGGGTGCAATTTTGAATTCAGCCATAGTCTCTACTCTCGAATTGGATACAGATTAAAACCCGCTACTTTACCCCATGTAAGTGCATTTTTCAGCTTTTGAATTGAGTCCGGGCTGATTATACTGACGGCTGAATACCAATCCCGGAGGTTGCTTTTGAGATCGAGGCTCGGAATGCTGATGTGCATGATGTTGCTGAGTCCGTCAGGATTTTCTCAGGAGCAGGACCTTGATCCGCCTGAAACTGCACCGGAATCGACCGCGCCTGCCAGCGCCTCAGTTGCTATCAAAAGAATGCCTGGCCGAATACCCGGACAAATGGCTTTACCGGTCGCAGAACGTCAAATCGCCGCTACGCTGATAGAGGAAAGTTTGGGGCGTTTTCACGGCGCGGTGCTTATCCTGCATGGCCTTGATGGCCATATTGACAGTGTTGGCCCGGTTGCCACGCTGCGTCGTCAATTGCCTGAACATGGCTGGACATCAATGACGGTACAGCTGGTTTATCAAGCAAGCAGCGAAACAGAGCAAGTACAGGCTGAGCCGAATGAGTTAGCGCCAGACAACTTTGAGACTACCGAAACTGATTCAGAAGCAGACGCTGAGACCGAAGTCATCACCGAGACGGTTTCGGAAGATGCCGATGAACTCCCGCAGGCCGAGACCGATTCGCCAGCACCTGAACCCGCCAGCCAGGTGGATAACCAGCAACGCATCAGCGCAGCCATGGATCATCTGGAAACACTTGGCGCTGAGCGTTTGATTTTGATAGCACTGGGCGAAAGCGCTACTGACGCTGTTAATGCTGCGGCAGATAATCCGGCAATTGATGGGCTGGTAATGTTCAGTGTTGGTGAACTGGCTGAGAGTAATTTTGATCAGTTGACAATACCGGTGCTGGAAATTGTCGCTCAGCGTGATACTGAGTCTGTGCGCAGTGCGGCAAAGCGACGGTTTGCCCAAGCGAAAAGACAGCAGTCAGAGAGTTACTCTCAACAGGAAATTCCGGCAACAGACCGAAGTTATCGTGCGGCTGATTCGATTATCACCGGTCGAGTGCGCGCCTGGCTGTACCGTATGTTCATCGACGAAACGGAGCGTTGATGCGTATATACGATGGTGTTTTGGTACATCAGGCCATATCTGATGAAGGCATTATCGAAGTGGTTGATGTCGGTGATGTTCGCTCCTTACACTTTGGAACCCATCCACGGCAAAGCAGCATGTCACTCAAGGTGCCTTATCGACTTGAGTTAAGTTACACCCGAGCCATGATGGCTTGTCTGTTGTTTTGCGCGGCCCCCAGAAAAGTATTGTTAATCGGTCTTGGTGGCGGCTCTCTGGTTAAGTTTTTGCTGCATCATCTGCCTGATTGTCAGATCGAGGTGGTTGAGTATCGCGAGGATGTGATTCAAGTAGCGCAGCGATATTTTGCCGTACCTGACGATCCGAGGTTATCGATCAAAAAAGCTGATGGTTTTGCCCACGCCAGTCAGCAACATTATCTGGGTGAAACTAATTATGACCTGATTCTGGTGGATGCTTTTGATCACGAAGGCATGGCCGCGAGTGTTGGCGTGCAGCCTTTTTTTGATGCCTGTGCCGGAATACTCAGCAAATACGGCATTATGGCCACTAACCTGTGGGGAACAGATCGAGCCGGTTTTAATCTGACCATGCAGCGTATTAACCGAAGTTTTGACGACAACTCATTGGTTTTGCCGGTAGAAGACAAGGGCAATGTCATTGCCTTTGCGCGCCATCAAGCTTTTGATTTGACTACTCTCAGGAAACAACGCCAGCAGATTGAGATGATGGAGATGCAATACCAGACCGATCTGATGAAATCATGGCAAATACTGCTTCGCCAGAACACCACCTTCATCAGCCGCTGGTTTGGATGATAATGTGCTCTAATTTTGTCATGCAGGGTATTGAAATATCAGAAAAATGAAGACAATATATTGCACAGAAAAACGGTCCGTTTTCCGTTTCAGGGGGGAGTCAATGAAGTTTAGTGTATGGCTGGTACTGGCAAGTTGCTTTTTGACGACGGTGACAATAGCAAAAGCAAGCACAGTTGAACTGATTGTTGTGCATTCGCAGAACAAATTACTGGTCAAACAGGACGATCTCACGCTGCGGACCTTTCACGTGGCATTGGGCAGCGGTGGTCGTGAACACAAGCAGATGGAAGGTGATCGTCGAACCCCACTGGGCACCTATCGGATCACCGAAGTGCGCCCCAGTGATCGTTGGCACACATTTTTACAGATGAACTACCCGAACATGGATGATGCTCGCAGAGGCTTGCGTGATGGTCTAATCACGCGTGAACAATATCGCGCCATCCTGCAAGCTCACGTTTACGGTGAATTGCCACCGCAGAATACGCCGCTTGGGGGCGCCATTGGCATTCACGGCATTGGCGAAGAAACTGAAGAAAGATTGAGTATTCACGATGTCGCCAACTGGACTCAGGGCTGCATCGCCATGCGCAATCACGAAGTCAAAGAGTTGCTGATGTACATCAGAGAAGGCACTAACATCACCATTCTCGAATAATCGGGCCAATCAGTCAGCGGAATCACATCATTATTTGCTAAAATTGCAGATTATGTTGTTTTCTGACTGGCTGAGGTCTCATGCAAGCCGCACCTGATTTATTTTCCTACCGCAAATATTGGGCTCACCGTTTTGGTGTAGCACCGCAATTGCCTGTTTCACGTGCGGAAATGGACCTGCTCGGCTGGGACAGTTGTGACATTATCATCGTCACCGGGGATGCCTATGTTGACCATCCAAGCTTTGGTATGGCGCTGATAGGCAGATTGCTGGAATCCCAGGGCTTCCGTGTTGGCATCATTTCCCAGCCCGACTGGACCAGTGCCGAAGATTTTCGTCGTCTTGGCAAACCCAATCTGTTTTTCGGGGTGACCGGCGGCAATATGGATTCGATGGTCAATCGATATACATCGGATAAAAAAATTCGTCGTAACGATGCCTACACCGCCGGTGGTGAAGGGGGTAAACGCCCTGATCGCAGTGTTGTAGTGTACAGCCAGCGATGTCGAGAAGCCTTCAAAGAGGTACCCATCGTGATTGGCGGTATTGAGGCCAGTCTGCGCCGAATTGCGCATTTTGACTATTGGTCAGAAAAAGTCCGCAGAAGTGTCATCATGGATGCCAAGGCAGACTTGCTGGTCTACGGCAACGGTGAAAGGCAAGTTGTTGAGATCGCCCATCGTCTGGCGGCGGGTGAGCCTGTTAAATCACTTAACGATATTCGCGGAACTGCCTTTTTGACCAAGCATGCACGTCGCGAAGGGTGGTGGGAAAAAGACTCCACCAGCGTGGATACGCCTGGAAAACTCAACCCGCCGATTGACCCCTATCAGATGCAAACCGAGGCCAGCTGCGAGGAGTCGCGAGAATCCAGTCAATCTGAACAGAGCGAATCCGCTGGCAAAGTCATTCGAATCCATCGTGTGTCTCCACGCAATGCGGATAAAACCGTGATCCGCCTGCCGGCCTTTGAGCAAGTCAAAGACGATCCGGTCATTTATGCCCATACCTCCAGAATTCTTCATCTGGAAACAAACCCTGGCAATGCCTTGGCGTTGGTCCAACAACATGGTGAGCAGGATGTCTGGTTAAACCCGCCACCGATTCCGTTGACCACACATGAAATGGATGCGGTATTTGATCTGCCATACAGCCGGGTTCCTCACCAGTCCTACGCCGAACAAAACATACCGGCTTACGAAATGATTCGATTTTCAGTCAACATCATGCGTGGTTGTTTTGGTGGTTGTACTTTTTGTTCAATCACTGAGCATGAAGGACGGATTATTCAGAGCCGCAGTGAAGACTCGATCATCCGCGAGATCGAAGCCATTCGTGATACCACACCAGGCTTTACCGGTATTATTTCTGATTTGGGCGGTCCAACTGCCAACATGTATCGGCTTGCCTGTAATGATCCAGAGATAGAGGCGAGCTGCAGAAGACTCTCCTGTGTGTTTCCTGGGGTCTGTAAAAACCTCAATACCGATCACACGCCGCTGATTCACTTATATCGGCGTGCTCGACAATTACCCGGTATCAAGAAAATATTGATTGCTTCAGGCCTGCGCTACGATCTTGCGGTGCTGTCACCAGAGTACGTCAAGGAATTGGTTACTCATCATGTCGGCGGCTATCTGAAAATTGCGCCTGAGCATACTGAAAACGGTCCACTGGCACAGATGATGAAACCGGGCATCGGCACCTATGACAAGTTCAAGGCCATGTTCGATAAATACTCCAAAGCCGCAGGCAAGGAGCAGTACCTGATTCCATACTTCATCGCAGCGCATCCCGGCACTACCGATGAAGATATGATGAATCTTGCCATCTGGCTCAAACGTAATGGTTTTCGAGCTGATCAGGTGCAAGCGTATCTGCCATCACCCATGTCGGCTGCGGCTGCGATGTATCACTCGGGTAAGGACACCTTGCACAAGGTTCGAAGAAAAGGCGGGGATATCAGTGTTCCCAAAGGCCTAAAAGTGCGCCGATTGCACAAAGCTTTTCTGCGTTATCACGATCCGGAAAACTGGCCAATGTTGCGTGATGCACTGAAACGTATGGGACGGGCAGATCTTATAGGCAATGGCAAAAAACACCTGATCCCGACCTTTCAACCTGCAGGAACTGGTGATGCTGGTGAAGGAAAACGTATCAGCCGTAAAGCAAAGCCAGCTGCAAAAACGACGCAATTCAAGACACAGCACACTCGGCCCAAGTCGACCAAAGGCAAAGCATCACGTTCACGCAGAAGGTGAGATGTTCACTGGCTAAGTCAGGAATTTATTCCCGCGAACATTTGCATTTTTGAACAGTCTTAGCATGACAACTCAAGCATGCATGACAGGGAGAGAATGATGCGACTAGGCAACACTGCAGAAAGGTACGGATTGATTAGCCTGCTGTTGCACTGGACAGTTGCATTGTCCACGATTGGCTTGTTTGCACTTGGCTTGTGGATGGTCGGTCTTGGCTATTACGACCCCTGGTATTACAAAGGGCCTTGGTGGCACAAAGGCATTGGCGCCGTGGTGTTTGCACTGGTCTTTATTCGGTGGCTGGTGTTGCTGTTATCGCCGGTCAAGGCGCTGACAGAAATGCCGCGCTGGCAGCATCTTATTGCCAGACTGGTTCATCAGAGCATGAATCTGCTCATTCTTTTTCTCGGTCTGTCCGGCTATCTGATTGTAACTGCCCAGGGGCAAGCCCTGGTGATTTTTGATCAATTCCGACTGCCTTCAATCATGAATTTGCCTCCCGATAGTGCCGACTTCATCGGACAGCTGCACTTATGGGCTGCCTGGCTGTTGATTGGGCTGGCCTCAGTTCACGCACTTGCCGCTTTAAAACATCATTTCATCAACAAAGACGCAACGCTGAAACGCATGTTGCCGTTTTAACCTTAGGAGAACCTTAATGAAAAAAACCGCCTTTGCCACTTCAATGCTGCTGGCCAGTAGTCTTTTTTTACCCGCTCAGGCTGCTGAATATGTGATTGATACTGAAAAAGCACATGCCTTTATTGATTTTCGTATCCAGCATCTGGGGTTTAGCTGGATGAGTGGGCGTTTTAACGAGTTTTCCGGAAATTTCTTTTGGGACGCTGATAATCCCGAAGCATCTTCAATCGAGGTTGTGATCAATACCAACAGCATCGACACCAACTTCGCTGAACGAGATCGTCATTTACGCAGTGATGATTTCCTGGACGTCAGCCGTTATCCAGAAGCACGTTTTGTTTCGACCTCAGTTGAAGTCAACGAAGACGGCACAATGAAAATGACAGGCGATTTTACACTGCATGGCGTGACCAACCCACTGGTTATTGACGTTGAAAAAGTCGGTGAAGGTACCGATCCCTGGGGTGGATATCGTGTTGGATTCCATGGCGAAACCAGCTTTACCATTGCCGACTATGGTATTGATGTCACTCGTTTGGGCCCCGGTTCTCAGGAAGTCTATTTAGTGTTGTCTGTCGAGGGAATTCGTCAGTAATTTATTTCTGGAACGCCTGCGAAAGCAGGCGTTCTTTTTCAGATTCGATGCTGCACTCTGGAAGCGCCAAACCCGCGCGCTGGTACCAATAGGCAGCATTACCACGATCACCTTCAATAAGATGCAGCAGTCCATGAATCTGGCATGACAATGGATCAGATTCATTTTGAATCAGCTGATGCGCTGCATCCCACTGGTTAGACACCAACATTTCCATCGCGCGTGATTGTGTGCTCATGTGTGCGCTCCTGCTCCGCATTCAACACACACATTGTGCCAGATTGATCACGCCATATCAGGGGCTGTCATGCCTCCCAGCATCAGCAATCCGGCAACAATTGCAAAAGGAGAGGTGATAACCGTATAAGCCAGCTTGGTCAGTTCACGAGTGATATAAATCAAATCAATGATAAGTGACATACCTTTTCCTCCTTAAAGTTAACATTGACGAATTTCTCGTTGGCACGATGTGCGCAACAGAGTCTTATGTGTATGCACTATAATGTGCCGCTGTGACAGCATTGTGACGACTTGGAAACGAATGAATATTCTCGCCCTCGATACCTCAACAGAATCCTGCTCCGTAGCATTATTGTTTGAAGGTCAATTATTTGAACAATCCATCATGACTCAGCGTGAGCACTCGCAACGCATATTGGGGATGATGAATTCGCTTTTCAATGATGCAGGTACAGAGATAGCAGCAATTGATGCTGTGGCGTTTGGTCGTGGGCCCGGATCATTTACCGGGGTTCGTGTTGCCGTATCAGTGGCACAGGGCATTGCTTTTGCACGAGATCTGCCGGTGATTCCTGTTTCGACGCTGGCAGCAGTTGCCCAGGCTGCCATTGAGTCGACCGATTGTCAGCAGATTGCCGTGGCGATGGATGCACGAATGGGTGAAATTTACAGTGGTTCATTTGTCAATCAGCATGGTTTGGCTGTGCCCTGTTCTGAAGAGCAGGTGTCTGCGCCGGCTGTGTTCAGACCTGAGGGGCCAGGGGTTTGGACCGGGGCGGGCAGTGGTTGGACGGTTTACCAAAACGAGTTACAGCAAAATTTTGCCAATCAATTATCCGGCATCCTGCCTGATCTGTTACCCCAGGCAACCATGATTGCCAAATTGGCCGATGTTGAAGCACAGCAGGGGCGACTGTTCCCGGCTGCTCACGCCTTGCCGGTGTATCTGCGAAATAACGTTGCGCAAAAAAAGGCAGCACACTAATGGTTGGAAAATCAGACACGCTTTATCGTTCGCCTTTAGCAGAAATGGTCGACTTCAGGTTTGATGAACGGGTTGTCAGCGTTTTTCCTGACATGATTCAGCGTTCGGTTCCGGGCTATGGCACATTGATTTCAATGATCGGTGTGACGGCAGGCGCTTATGCTCAAGCTGATTCGAACTGCTATGACCTGGGGTGTTCGCTTGGCGCAGTGAGCCTGGCGATGCATGAATATATCAAGCAACCTGAATGTAAAGTGATTGCCGTAGACAACTCCATGGCGATGATTGAAAAAGCTCAGCAGATTGCGGCAAAAATTCCTGGCGCGGCGCAACGAATCGAATTTCAACTTGCGGATATCCTGGATGTTGAAATCAGTCAGGCATCGGTAGTGGTGATGAACTTTACGCTACAGTTTATTCGTCCAGAATTAAGAACCACGGTGATTGAGCAAATTTATCGCGGCCTCAAACCCGGCGGCGTGTTGATATTGTCGGAAAAGCTCAGTTTTGAGCAGCAGCAACAACAGTTATTGACAGACCTACATCACGAATTCAAAAGAGCCAATGGCTATAGCGATCTGGAAATCAGTCAAAAACGCAGTGCGCTTGAAAATGTGCTGATTCCCGAGTCGCTGGAAGCACATTGCCAGCGTCTGTCCTCTGCTGGCTTCAGTTCAGCAGGGCTCTGGTTTCAATGTTTTAATTTTGCATCAATACTGGCCGTCAAATGAGTCAGTACAACGCTTTTTTTGAGCAGCTTGAGCAACGCAAGCTGAGTCAGTGGGCGGCACTGCTCCGTGAACAAATTCCGGCCAAAATGGCTATTGATCGACATGGCAAAATGGCCGGTTGGCAAGCAGCTTTGGCGCAACTGCCGCAAGTAAAACCGAGTGTGATTGATTTGCTGGACAGCGTTTCGATTGGGCAATCAGCAGACCTTGAACATTACGATCGAGGGCATTTCATTGCGTTGCTCAAGCAGTTTCATCCCTGGCGAAAAGGTCCTTACCAGCTATTTGGCGTCAACATTGATACTGAATGGCGATCAGACTGGAAATGGCAAAGGCTATTGCCACACATTAGTCCCATGAAAGGTCGCCGCGTGTTGGATGTTGGCGGCGGTAATGGTTATCACGGCTGGCGCATGGAAGGTGCGGGAGCTGATTGGGTGGTGGGTATTGATCCAACCCTGGTGTTTGTCATGCAATATCAGTTGATGCAGCACTACATTGGCTCCACAAAACATACGGTATTGCCTGTTGGCATTGAACAGTTGCCTGAAAAGCTGCACTGCTTCGATACGGTATTCTCCATGGGCGTGCTTTATCATCGGCGTTCACCGCTGAAACATCTTTTTGAACTTCGAGATTGCCTGCGTCCTGGAGGCGAGCTGGTGCTGGAAACGCTGATTATCGATGGTCCAGAGGGCATGGCCCTGATGCCGCAACAGCGTTATGCCAAAATGAAAAATGTTTGGTTTTTTCCTTCGGCGCTGACCATGGAAAACTGGTTGCGACGTTGTGGCTTCAAACAGGTTCGCTGTGTGGATGTGAATATAACCAGTCTTGATGAGCAACGCAGCACTGAATGGATGACTTTTGAGTCACTCAAGGATTTTCTTGATCCGAAAGATCTGAGCAAGACGGTTGAGGGTTACCCGGCCCCAAAACGCGCAATTTTTATTGCCGAAGCTCCTTGATATTTTAAAAAATCTGGCTGCTGGGCATCACCGAGACCCAGTGCCCATTTCTGCTTTTACAGGCATCGAGTGACTTGGTTTCAGTGTTATTTTGTTGGCGAATAGTCAGATTGTAGGCGAGGCAGGGAAATAGCCCGTAGGTGTATGGGTATCTGATTTCGATTTCGTATTGGATACCGGTTTCACTGTTATGCCAAGCATGTGACTGACCTGGCTCGCGGGTAGACAATACTTGCTGGGTTCGATCCAGATCGCTGGAAGTCATTGCCGTGTCGGTATCAATACCAGCCTCAACACCTGCTAATAGTTCAAGTGACGCATCTGCTGGTACAGCCAATATGCCGCAGGCCAACAACACGCTCCAGTGAATTTTTGTGGTTGAAATCAAGTCGTGCCCCAGTCGTTTTGACAGTCTGTTATTAGAATACGGCTATGACTTCATCGAATGAGCAAACTATCCCGTAAAAACGGGATAATTTTCCTTAAAACAGCCTGGACTAATCCTGATAAATCAGCGCCTTAGCAAAATTGTGTCAGGCATTAGAGCGAGTAGCAGAGAGTGAACAGTTTGTTCGACAGCTTTCAGTTCACTAAAAACCAAAAGTGTCGAAAAACTCGGCTATATTGATCACAATCGTCGGAATACTTAATTTAATTACCGAGAAGTTTGATGCAAACCGCGACTAAAACCTCATTAAAGACGGTCTTTATTGGCTGGAGAGTGTTGCTGCTGGAGCGACCATTTGTTTCTTTGGGACTGGCCTTGTCTTTGATGTCAGTGCTGTTGATGGTCTTGCTGTCACTGATGCAGTTGTTTACTGATATCGAGCCTCAATATCTAAGATGGGCCTTACTGGCCGGCATGTTGGGTGCGGCGTCAACAGCTCTGGGGGCTTTGCCGGGGATTATCGTCAAAAAAACACCAGACATCGTTGAAGACAGCATGCTGGGCGTGGCTGCAGGCATGATGCTTGCCGCCACAGTATTTTCCCTGATTTTGCCTGGCCTCGAAGTCGCTGAAGTGCTGACAGCCAACACGCTATTGGGGGTGTTGCTGATCATTCTCGGCATGTCTTTTGGGGTATTGCTCATGCTGGGCCTGGATCACTTTCTGCCACACGAGCATCAACACACTGGCCCTTGTGGCGCCGGCCATCAACAAGTGGGCCGGGTCAGTTTATTTGTACTGGCAATTGCGCTTCATAACTTCCCGGAGGGCATGGCAATCGGGGTTGGCTTCACAGATGGAGATTTGTCTGTTGGCATTCCGATGACGGCGGCCATTGCTTTGCAGAACATACCTGAAGGTTTGGCAGTGGTACTGGCTTTACGCCGCATCAACATGCCAGCAGCCAAAGCTGTTGCGATAGCTGCCGCTACTGGATTGGTTGAACCGCTTGGAGCCTTGTTTGGAATTTTGATGGCGAGTGGTGCGCCCGTATCCTATCCCCTGGGACTCGGTATTGCTGCAGGTGCCATGTTGTTTGTCGTGTCACATGAAGTGATCCCGGAAACCCACCGTAACGGGCATCAAACACCGGCCACCCTGGGACTGATGGCCGGATTTTTTCTGATTATGCTGCTTGATACCTTGCTGGGCTAAAATTCACTCAGAGAGGCCAAATAAGCAAAAGCACGGTCATGGTGGTGATGCACACCAGAATATTCATAGGTATGCCTACCTTGATGAAATCCTTGAATCGGTAGCCACCGGGACCATAGACCATCAGGTTGGTCTGATAGCCCAACGGCGTTGCAAAGCTGGCCGAGGCAGCCATCATGATGGCAAAAATAAACGGCTCATTACTCAAGCCAGCTTTGGCCGTCATTTCAAGCACAATCGGCACCATCAGCACCGCGGCTGCATTATTGGTGATCATTTCTGTTAACAGGGACACCACCAGATAAGTTAGTAAAAGCATCAGCCAGGGTTTGTTTTGGCTGAATGAAATAATATTTTCAGCGATAGTGCTGGCGACGCCTGTTTTCTGTAGTGCCATGCCAAGCGCAAAAGAGCCGGCGATGGTGATAATAACGGTCAGATCCAGACTTTTTTCTGCCTGGCTAATCGACAAACAGCCGGTTAGCAGCATCAGACTGGCACCAATCAGTGCGGCGTTAAGCATGCTGATAAAGCCAAAGCCTGCCGCTGCAACCAGCGTAATTAAGATCGCCCAGGACAGATAGGCTTTGTTGTGACGTGGCTGTTCGGTATCAAGGTCATTAATTAACAGAAAGTCTTTGTTGTAGCGCTGACGACTGACAAAGGCTGGCCGAGCCTCCAGCAGCAAAGTGTCACCGGCAGACAAGATGATATTGCTCAGATTGCCTTCGACCCGTTCGCCATTTCGAGCGACTGCCAGAACAACGGCGCCATAGCGCTCCAAAAACCTGGCTTCACGAATCGCTTCGCCAATTGAGGCGCAATGTGGAGAAACCACTGCTTCCACCAGGCAGCGTTCCGGGCGTTCATCATCAAGTGCACTGCTGTTGGCATTGGTAGAGGGTTCTATGCCTCGAATACGCAACAGATCGGTAATGCCCTGGGTGTCACCCGCAAATACCAGTCGATCGCCGCCTTGGAGTCGTTCTTCTGAAGCAACAGCGGTCAACACCGTTCCGTTACGGTCGATTTCAACCAGATAAACACTTTTCAGATCACGCAGCCCGGCTTCACGGACACTTTTGCCAACCAGTGGCCCATTTTGCTCGACAGAAACTTCCAGTGTGAATTCGCGGACATTCTTGAAAGCTTGTCGCTTGTTTAAATCAGGCAACCATTTGGGGAAAAACACCCACATGAACAACAAGCCAGCGATAGCCACTGGCAGACCAATAATGGTGATAGAAAATATCGAAAAACCGGCTTCACCGGTCAGAGATTGGTATTGACCGTTTACCACCAGATTGGTGCTGGTGCCAATTAGCGTCAATGTGCCACCGAGAATGGCTGTGTAGCTGAGCGGTATCATGATTTTGGAAGGATTGATGCCGATTTTTTGTGCCCAGACGTTGATGGCTGGAATCATAGTGGCAACCACCGGAGTGTTATTGAGAAAAGCGCTTAACAACACCACAGGACTGAAAATACGTGCATAGGCGCCGCGAGTGGTTTTCGGATTACCCAATAACTTTCGCACCAAAATATCGATACCACCGGATGAGTGGATGCCAGCGGCAACAACAAACATGGCGGCAACAGTAATGAGTCCGCTATTACTGAATCCTGATAATGCTTCGCCTGCTGTAAGGATGCCTGATGCGCTCAGAAGAGTCAGCGCTATCAGCATGGCCACGTGTGGACGGACACTTGTCAGTATCAGGCTGAGCAGCACACCCAGGGTGATCGCGAGTGCAAACCATGCTTGCCAGTCCATAACAAATCCCACATCAGTCTTCAAAACGGCACATTATGGGCCAGTCGTTAATATTTTATAAAATAATATTAGGTTAATTGTATATTAACTTATTGAATATGAGTGGCGGTATGTCAAGTCATCAAGGCCAGCTTTGTGGTACTTTTTGAATCTTGTCAACGTCGTACCCTTGCTGATCAAGCAAGTCGAGCAAGCGCTGATAGTCAGCCTCAGGGATTTGCGGTGTTCTTGCCATGATCCAGACATAGTCGCGTTTGTTTCGACCGATGATGGTCTGGCTGTATGCATCGTCCAGATAGACAATTCGAAAATCAGCCTTGATGGGCCAGATAAATTGCATACCCCAAACGCTATTGGAGTCGGTATCGCGCACAAAACCTTTGGGACGATAGACCTTTTCTGGGCCGTCAAAGCTGCCTCGGCGGAAACTGAAGGTCGTCGCAATCGTGCCATCCGGGTTCAAATCGTAACGTTCAACAGCATTATGAGCGTCTCTTTCGATGAACGTTGGGATGTTTGCGATGACATACCAGTCCCCCATAAATCGCTCCAGGTCCACATAGTCAACGGTCTGGATTGGCGGGTGTGAAGTGCTGGCGCAGCCAGCCAGAGTGGCTAGCAGACCTAACCATGTAAAACGGCGTAATAAAGCCTTCATAACAATGCTCCTGTGTTTTCGAGCATTGTTATGAGTGGGTTGTGAACCGGGCGTGAAAGCTCGGCCTAGGTCAGCTTTTTTGTTTGAGAAGCTGTTTTAACTCTGCAATCTGGTTAGCCAAGTCCTGCAAAGTCAGTTCATTTTGCATGGCTTCTGCTCGCTCTTCAGCGCGTTCTTGTTCCATCACATTCACCACGATGCCGATCAGCATATTCAGAAAAGCAAAGGCATTCAGAAAAATAAAGCTGAGGTAGAAAATCCAGCTAAAAGGATAGACCTCCATGGTTTCGTACATGACGCCAGTCCAGCTTTCAAAGGTCATCACGCGAAATAAAGTCAGCATTGCAACCGCGATGTCGCCCCACAAATGCTCGTTGATACTGGCGAAAAATGTTGTACCAACAGCAGCGTAGATGTAAACAATGATAAACATCAGCAGTGCGACATAACCCAGTTGGGGCAGAGCACGTATCAGAGAATTGAGTAATAGCCGTAACTCGGGAATCACCGAGACCATTCGCAGTACACGGAATATTCTGATCAACCTTGCCACATAGGCCATTTCACTATCCTGAACAGGAATCAAGCTGACGGCGACTATCAGGGTGTCGAAAATATTCCAGCCGCTTTTGAAAAAATCGCGTTTGCGTTGTTCTGCAAAAAAGCGCACCGAGATTTCGGTTAGAAAAAACAGGGTGATGCCGTAATCGAGAATATCAACCAGAGTCAAAATCTGTTGCGGGATATCGTATGTCTTGGCACCGGTGACCAGCGCCGAAAAAATAATGACGCCAACCACGACAAGTTCGAACATGCGATCCTGGCGCAACCGCTCAAACCGCGATTGCCATGAGTTGGGGCTCGCTGACAGTGTGCTCATTGCCTGCTTCCGTGAAGTTAAAATGACTGGCGATCATAACGATTCCGATCAATCAGGCAAGCCCTGATGACAATGATGAGCGTGAATAGAATCGTGAGCAGGACTCTGTCCGCGAGACAGCAGGTCGAATAATTGGAAGGTAGCCTTGGATTAAACCTGGTTTTGTGCTGAGTCTCCCAGATTTTTGATTAAGCGAATGATAAGTTCTTTATTGCTGGTATTGAGTTTACGAAATACCAGCAGGAACTGTTTTTCGCTGTCTGTGATCTTCATCGTTTCTCCATCGAAACCATTGCCATTAGCATGCGCATGGATTACGTCGTTGCTGATTGAGCGATGATGCTTTTCTGAAGCCAGGCGCATCACGATTTCCTGGTTAAGACTCATCTGATGATTGTCACTGTGCATCTTCAGGATGGCTTTCAGGTCATCCGGAATTCTGAGGCCAAAAGCCTCTGTATTGTCACTGGGCGGGTTGTTTTTGATGAAGTTTTCCACCTGCTCATCGCAAAACTCTCGATCGAGGCTGTTTCGCAATTGGAAAAGCGCCTCACTCGTGGTGCTTCTGCTGCTGTGATCAGCCTCACTCTTGAGCCAGTCGAATAATGTGCCTGGCAAGCGGAGACCAAAGGGGCCTTTGCGTTCGCTCATTAAACAGGAGTGTAAACAGTTGTTATTGACATAGTTAGTTACCACAGGTAGCTTCATTACCACTGGTATTTACTCTGGTCATCATCAGAGTTAAATTCAGCTTAGGAAGTCTGCAAAATCAGACGTGAATCAGCTGTGAATACCCTCTGAATGAGGCTTATCAGCTGATGGTTAATGGAGCTTGTTACATTGAGAAACGCACTTCTGGAAGCAGCCTTCAATTGCACCGATGAAGGCATCATCATCACGGATGAAGACCAATGTATCCTTGAGGTCAATGAAGCTATTCGTCTGATGACTGGATTCACGCGCGAAGAGTTGCTTGGTAAAAAAGTCCCTTTCCTAAGTATCGGTGAGAGTGGCGAACTCTTTAGCCAGATCATGGATGATTTAAGGCAAAATGGAATCTGGCAAGGTTGTGTAAATTCCCAGCACAAAAACGGTGATGCCAGTCACGCTAACTGCAGTGTCAGGCAGATGGAATTGCAGTCCGGATTATTTTTTATCAGCCATATTAATATTCCAGGCCGACAATCCTTGGCACAAGCCTCTGACAGATATTGCCAATACCGCAATGAAGCCGCATCCAATCGAACTGTTTTACAGCAGACCTTTGATCAACTGAAACAGACAAACAAACATCAGCTGGCGATTTGTTTTTTCGATCTGGATGATTTCATTAGCGTTAATCAGCAGTACGGAACAGACGCTGGTGAGCATGTACTGGCTGAAATACCCAATAGAATCCATCAATTTGCCAAGGTTAGAATGATTCACCGTTATGCCGGTGATGAATTTGTCGTGTTGCTCAGCGACATTCATGATCACGTAGAGTGTGAACGAGCACTTGAGCGGATTCAGTCATTGTTATCTGCACCAATCACAACAGTATCTGGCCAATCAGTAGTGATCAGTGCCTCAATCGGCTACACCCTATATCCCGAAGATACGGATAATCTGGATACTCTGATAAGACACGCTGATCAGGCAATGCTGAATGCCAAAATGGATGGTAAAGGCAAATATTGTCGTTACGATACAAGCGAAGCCGTAGAGATTGCTGAAAAAAACCAGCAACGTCGCGAGATTGCCACAGCGATTGATGAAGATCAGCTGGAGCTGTTCTTTCAGCCCAAGATAAGACTCAGCACCGGTAAGATTTTTGGTTTTGAGGCGTTGATTCGTTGGCGTCACCCTGAGCGTGGGCTGTTGACGCCAGACAAGTTCATCAGTGCCATTTACGATACTGATCTGGAAGTCAAGCTTGGCAACTGGGTAATACAACGAGCGCTTGAAACTTTGTCGCAGTGGCAAAATCGCGGTTGGCAATATCAATTGAGCATCAACCTCTCGGCTGGACATTTGTGTTTTCGTTCTTTTTTTGTTGATTTGGAACAGTTTGCTCACAAATACGCCGATCTGGATTTATCCCGATTACAGATAGAAATTCTCGAGAGTAATCGTCTCAGTGATTTGACGCTGATACGCAAGGTCATCAGCAAGCTGGCATCGCATTACGGCATCAGTACCGCACTGGATGATTTCGGCACTGGTTATTCATCATTGACACATATCAGAAACCTACCGGTGTCACTGGTGAAAATTGATCAGCTCTTTGTCCGGCAGATGCTGATCAATCCTGAAGATTGCAAGATCGTAGAGGGCGTGATTGCACTGGCACAATCATTTAACGTAACCGTACTGGCAGAAGGGGTAGAGTCAATCAAACATGGCGAGATCCTTCTGGCCATGGGCTGCGACCTGGCTCAAGGTTATGCTATTGCCAAACCCATGCCGATGGATTTAATCAACCTGTTTTTGAATGCCTTTCGCGGCATTGCTGAGTGGACTAGCATGCGCGGAATTCGATCGCAGGGCAGAAACTCCCAACTCAGTCTTTTTTATCACTACACCTGCTTTTGGCTTGAACAACTTGATGTCGTCATCAATCACGATGAAATCCAAGGACAAACTCCACCGATTCTCAATCCACATCTTTGTCATTGTGGTATTTGGCTTGATCGGGCCAGACAACAAGATCTTTTTGATGGTAATACGCTCGCTGCACTAAGCGGCTGGCATGCAGAATTACATCGTCATGGTCAGTCACTTTCCGAGCTGCAACAGCAAGGTAAGATCTCAGAGAGCCGTCAGCTTTATCTTACTCTGCAACCAAATTTCAACGATATCCTCGAACAAATCCAATCTATCATTCGCTAAAACTGAAACACCATCTTGGCTGACAGTTCTACTTGCAGATTTAATGATATGATATATCCTATAGTTGTTTTAGACGGCCTGCGTCTGTGTGTTCAGGCGTTAACATCACACAGACATAGCGCTGTATCAAGAGAAGTGGATGAGTATTTCAGTGCGAAGATGCACTGAGTAAACATCATCATTTTTCCACCGAAAGAAGGTGTCACAGATGTTGGATGAACAAAGCCTGTTGCAAGCACCAGAAGAGGACTACATGAATGCCGAACAACTGGCGTTTTTTGATGAACTGTTGCTGCGAACCAAACAGGAAACCCAGGAAGAAATAGAACGGCTTCGACAGGACATGGATATGAGCGGCCAGGTTAGCGATGTCTCAGACAGAGCCACGCTTGAGGAGGAAGCGCAAATCGCCATAAGAATTGCAGACAGAAAGCGACAATTGATACCCAAAATTGACGCTGCGCGCAGGCGCATTCAAACCGGTGATTATGGCTATTGTCTTGAAACTGGTGAACCTATTGGTATTGCCCGGTTGTTGATTCGTCCGACAGCGGAATATTGCACGGACGTTAAACAACTCAATGAAAAAAGAGAACTCAACTATGACCACAAGCAACGATAAACGCCTGCCGGTGACCGTGCTGTCGGGATTTCTTGGCGCCGGTAAAACCACGGTGCTCAATCACATACTGCACAATCGGCAGGGCCGGCGAGTGGCTGTTATTGTCAACGATATGAGTGAAATCAACATCGATGCCAAACAAGTCCAAAACGATGTACAGCTCAATCGTGCCGAGGAAAAACTGGTTGAGATGAGCAATGGTTGCATTTGCTGCACCTTGCGTGAGGATTTGCTGGTTGAAGTGCGTGCATTGGCGGAAGCAGGCAAATTTGATTATCTGGTCATTGAGTCCACCGGTATTTCTGAACCATTACCTGTCGCCGAAACCTTCACCTTTGCAGATGAGGATGGCATCAGTCTGTCAGATGTAGCACGTCTCGATACCATGGTGACTGTGGTTGATGCAGTCAATTTTCTGCGTGATTACAATGAAGCAAAATACCTGCAAGAAACTGGTGAAAGTCTTGGCGAAGAAGATCAGCGCAGCGTGGCAGATTTGCTGGTTGATCAGATTGAATTTTGTGATGTGATTTTGCTCAGCAAAACAGATTTATGCAGCCAGACACAACAGGCAGAAGTCTCGGCCATTCTGAAAAGCCTCAATCCTGAAGCCGAAATCATTGCCATTGATCACGGCAAGGTGCCTCTGGATAAAGTTCTTGGAACGGGAGCTTTTAGTTTCGAACGTGCTGAGCAGGCTGCGGGTTGGTTAAAGGAAATGCGAGGCGAACATGTGCCTGAAACCGAAGAGTATGGCATTAGCAGTTTTGCCTACATTGCGAGAAGGCCATTTCACCCACAAAAGTTCCATGATTTTCTGCATCAAAAATGGCCCTCGGGCAAGCTGATTCGCTCTAAAGGGTATTTCTGGCTGGCCAGTCGACCACAGTTTGCCTGTCAATGGAATCAGGCGGGTGGTATTGCACGTTATGGTTTTGCTGGAATGTTCTGGAAAGCTGTGCCTGAGGATCGCTGGCCGGAAGATGAGGCTTCACGCGCGGTCATTTTGGAAAACTGGCAAGAACCATTTGGCGATATGCGTCAGGAGCTGGTGTTTATTGGCCAGAATCTCGATCAGCATTTGATCACCGAGCAACTGGATCAATGCTTGCTCAGTGATGCCGAATTACTGGCCGGCAAGACGCTGTGGGAAACGATGCCGGATCCATTTCCTGCTTGGGATGAGGTCGCCTGATGCTTGCCGAAAACCAGCCTTATTCTCCGATCAGCGTGTTTGCTGATGAGCCTATGGTGATGACTCGAATTTATGATGCTGAAGTGAATCTGGCCGTCTGGAATCGTAGTCTTGCGCGACAAGTTGTGGACTATGCTGAACTGCTTTGCCAGCAATCTGTGGCACTTCAACTTCGAAGCATTGTTGAGCCTGCCAGTACTACGCAACACCTCATTGATGGATTGCCTGACAAAACGGGGCGTTTGGATTTTGTCAAAGATGTAGCTGGATTGGTCGAGATGTTTGCTGATTTGTTTGAACTGGAACGCGTCGGAATCAGACTGAGTATTATCGACAATACCATGTGTCCAAGATTTCATACCGATCACTTGCCATGCCGGTTGGTGACCAGCTATGCAGGCGCTGCCACGCAATGGCTACCGGAAGCGACTGTTGATAGAAGTAAACTTGGCGCTGGTGCCGCAGGCTTGCCCGATCATCTGTCTGGAATCTACTGCGACCCGGCTATGATCCAGCAACTCAATACGGGTGACGTCGCATTGCTTAAAGGCGATGGCTGGCATGGCAATAGTGGATACGGTATTGTGCATCGATCACCTGCCATCAATATTGATGAAAAACGTTTGTTATTAACACTGGATTTTGCTGAGTAACTAATAAAGAGGATATGGACCAATGCGAATATCGTTGTTCGTAGCGCTATTGCCATTAATGCTGTCTTCTCAGGTCTATGGTCATGGGGATCATCACCACGATCACGGCCATTCCCATTCACATGATGACCATCACAGCCATGCACATGATCATCACCATGCTGATGACCACCGACATCATGGCGCTCATGTTCATGGCCTGGCTCATCTTGATGTCATCATCGCAGAAAATCAGCTGATGTTAAGCCTGCAGTCACCGGCGATGGATATCGTCGGCTTTGAACATCAGCCAGGCGACGCGGCACAGCAAGCTCAGTTAGAACAAGCTCTGAGCAAGCTACAACAGCCTGACAATGTTTTTAAGGTCAACAATGGTGCCTGTTCACTGCAACAACTGATCATTAACAATCCGTTTGATACGACGGAAAATCATGCAGATCATGTCGATATTGAAGCCGAGTACCTTTTCGACTGTGAAGCTGCCTCATCGATTAGCGTCATTGATATCACTCTGTTCCAGCATTTCCCGGATATCAGTAGCATCAATGTTCAGCTTGTCACTGATCATGGTCAGCAACAACTCAACTTGACGCCGAACCATTCTCAGATCAGGATCGCGGAATGACTTCCGCAAAACTTGAAAAAATACTCCACCAGGCTGAAAAGCAGTGCGCTGACAATGGCGCACGTCTGACCCTTAAGCGCAGACACATTCTGACGATACTGGCAGCTTCCGATTCACCCTTATCGGCATACGAAATTGCTGATCATTACCGTGAGCAGCACTCTGAAAATATCCCGGTCATGTCGGTGTATCGAATGCTGGATTTCCTGGCACAGAACAATCTGGTGCACAAACTCAGCTCGACTAATAAGTTTATTGCCTGCGCGCACATCGCCTGTAGTCACTCACATGAGATTCCCCAATTTCTTATTTGCGATAAATGCCACCACGTGCGTGAAGTCGGTATCAACCGAGAAGTTATCTCGGCCTTGCAGGAAAGTGTTGGCACCGTGGACTTTCAACTCAATAGTCCACAACTCGAGTTACATGGTCTCTGCGAAAACTGTCGATAACCTGTTTTGAACAACCTATCGATCCGCTTATCGTAAGAACGATATATCATATCTTGTTGTTAAGGGTGATAAGCCATTGTGCGTTTCGAGCCCGACATCAATACAGGAAAGCATCATGTTGGAAGTTAAAAATCTCAGCAAACAGTTTGCTGAGCATACGGCTGTGGACGATATCAGCTTTACGGTGAACGCCGGAGAGGTTTTTTGTTTGTTGGGTGCCAATGGTGCTGGTAAAACCACCACATTGAATATGCTACTGGGTTTTGAAATGCCAAGTGGCGGCAAAGCACTACTGGACGGTGTCGATCTGCTTGCAGATCGTGAGTTAAGAAGAAACAAAATCATGTATGTGCCTGAAAACGTCAATCTTTATGACGAGTTCAGTGCTGTCGAGAACATTGCTTATCTGGCAGAGCTTTCCAATACAGCCACCGCAAACGCCGATATCCATGCTGCACTGAAAACGGCTGGGCTTGCTGAAGAGTTCCATCATCGTTTGGTCGGCGGCTTTTCTAAAGGCATGCGTCAGAAAGTAGCCATTGCCTTTGCCATATTGAAACAAGCTCGATTGGTTTTGATGGATGAGCCGACATCGGGTTTGGACCCGGTCGCCACACGCGACTTTATTGCCGTTGTGCAGACCCTGAAAGCACAACAGGCTTCGGTGTTGATCGTCACCCACGATTTGCAGTGCGCACATTTGTTGGCTGATCAGATCGCCATTATGAGCCGGGGGAAAATTATTGATTTGATTGAAAACAAGGGTGTGTCACTGGAGCGAATTACCCAGCGATACTTCGACAATTTTGCCGCTTGAGCAAGGAATACTTACAGAATGAAATTAAGGACACTTTCAGCAATCATGATCACGGCCAGCAGTGCCATTCCAGCTGTCGTTAATGCTGATGATGACGCAGTTTTACGCAGCCCTGACACGATATTGGTGATTGGCAGCCGCCCTGATTATGCAACGACACACTTGGCTGGTTCACATGATGTCATTTCACGTGAAGAGCTGGCCCAGCTACATATCGATAACACTATGGAGCTGTTTACCAAGGTGCCTGGAGTGTATTTTGCCAGATACAATCAGGGCATCATTAATACTGATATTGGTATTCGTGGTTTTGCTGCCGAAGGCAGCACACCTCATGCAAAACTGCTGATCGATGGCATACCAGCCAATCTGCACAATGGCTACAGCGAGATGGATCAGTTGTTTCCACAGAATATTGATTCGGTTCAGGTGTTCAAGGGCAATAGCGATCCACGCTATGGTGCATTTAACGTCGCCGGTAACTACAACATCACCACCCGATCCGACGTTGGTCGCATGGTCGAGGCGACCGTGGGCAGCTTTAATGCTCGAGAGTTGCAAGCCTATTGGGGTGAGCAGAGTGGTGCACTGCAACACAGCTATTTTGCCGGCTATCGAAAAAGTGGCGGCTATCGGGATAATTTTGATGTTGAAAAATACTCGGTATCCGGACGCTGGTTTTATGATCTCAGTGATCTAACCACGCTGGGCTTTATTGCCCGAGTTGCAGGCTATGATGCCGATGCGCCAGGTTATCTGCCCCGTGATGAAGCCAGACGTCATCCACGTCGCTCTGCAGCTTATGCAAGGCAAGATGGTGGTGACAAATCACAACAGTCTTACAGTCTGCATTTTGATACCGCGCTGTCGGATCAACTCGACTGGTCGGTCAAGGCTTATTACAACACCTACGAACGCGAGCGCTGGGTACGTTTCAGTGAGGCCGGTTCTCTGCAAAATCGTTATGACGATCAATTGCATAAAGGCTTTATTTCTACCCTGGTCTGGGATATCAATGACCAATGGGCCATGACCTGGGGCGTTGATATGGATTACCAGAACGTGGTTGAACAGCGTTTTGGCACCATTGACAATCGCCGAGCACGTGACACCAGTGCGGTATCACGCAATTTCCGTTATAACTTCAATACCAAAGGCAGTTATCTGCAACTCAGCCACTCGCCTAATCAATATATCGACTGGAATGCAGCGGTGCGTGTTGACCGGCTGAATGGTTCGTTCAATCAGCGCGATGCCGCCGGTGTCAAGACATCACGCAGTATTTATGACTTTGGCAGTATTGTTCAACCGAAACTGAACCTGTTTGTGCACCCGACCGATACGGTCACTTTATTTGCCAACTATGGTCGCAGTTTTCAGCATCCGTTTGGTGCTGATGCCTATACCACAGGTGATCGCAATGCCCGCGATGTTTCCATCAATGATGGCTGGGAGCTGGGCGTGATGTGGGCAATGACAGCCGATGTTGATCTGCGGGTTTCCTATTGGCAGCAGGCGGCCAAGGATGAATTTGTGGTGGTGGATGGCACACCGCGCAACGTCGGTAAAACCCTGCGCAAGGGCACAGATGTCGGTGTGAACTGGCAAATCAATCCGGCACTGCTGTTATGGGGCAATATGTCGTTTATCGACTCGGAAATTCGTACCAGCGCCGACGGTAACAAGGGTAATTCATTAAGAAGTATCCCGGACTATGTGGGATCGATGGGCCTGAATTATCTGGTCACACCCAAGCTGACTAGTCGCCTGCATGTCCATACTCAAGGTGGTTCCTACGTTAACGAGCAAAACCGTGGCGGCAAGTTCGGTCAATACACCTTGGTCGATTTGAGCCTTGATTATGATACCGGCTGGGGCAATATTAATTTTCAGGTAAATAATCTGTTCAATCGTTACTACGAATACGTCTATGACTTCGGTGATAGTGGCAGTCCGGTCGACACCATTCACTCCCCAGGTGACGGTATCAATGCCAGCGTTTCCGTGCTGTACCGTTTCTGATGACAGATACGAAAATGATTGCTGGTGTATTTCGTCATGAGCTGCAAAAACAGGCCAGAAGCCGAACCCTTAGGCTGCTTGGACCTTTGTTGCTGTTGTTGACCTTGCTGGTTGCTGCTGCGCATTGGCAGCAGCAGCGGGACTTTACTGAAATGCAGGCACACTGGCAGGCAGAGAACGACGCCGCCTGGCAAGCACAGCCGGATCGGCATCCACATCGCGTTGCGCATTACGGCACGATGGCTTTTCGTACTCTGTCGGCACTTAATTTTCTCGATGCTGGCGTGAATCCGTTTGTCGGCAATGCCTTGTTTCTGGAAGCTCATCGCCAGAACAGCAGTCACTTCAGACAATACATGCACAGTACCGCCTATATGGGCTTGGGCTATCTATCAGCTGCCACCATCATTTTGGTGTTATGGCCGCTGGTGTTGGTGACAATTGCCTTTGCCAGTATCAGTCAGGAGCGCGAACGTGGAACACTGCGTCTATTGCTCAGCATGGGAGTGAGTCTCAGACAGTTATGGCTGGGTAAGGCTGCGGCTTATTTACTGATATCACTGCTTTTTTTGTTGATGATATTTGCCATTGCCCTGTTATTCATGGCCAGTGGCGCGTCTGCCGCGGTTGACATGACTCGACTGTTTGGACTGTTTGTACTGTATCTGGGCTACAGTCTGATATGGATCATGCTCATTCTGACACTGTCGCAATATGCAGCGAGCAGTTATCAAGCCTTGTTGCAGGCGGTACTGCTCTGGGCTGTCCTGGTGGTCATGCTGCCAAAGTTGAGCTTTTCACTGGGAGCGCACTGGTATCCGATGCCAGATAGAGCCAGTTTTGAAGCCCAACTAGAGCAGTTGATTGCAGAGGTTGGCGACTCACATAACCCGGATGATCCTCATTTCAGTGCATTTCGACAGTCCGTGCTCGATGAGTACGGGGTAAGTTCAGTGGAAGATTTGCCAGTCAACTGGCGAGGCCTGGTGATGACAGAGGGTGAACGCATCACCAGTGAAGTCTTCACCGAGCAATATCAACAATTGTTGCAACAGGCAGAGCGACAAAACCGCTTGTTCAGAGGGTTTGCGCTGTTGTCACCTTATATGTTGACTGCCGAGCTGTCATCGCGGCTGGCGGCCAGTGATGCAGCAAGTTTTTATTACTTCGAAGTACAGGCCGAAAGCTATCGCTATGAGCTTATTCAACAGCTCAATCAACTGCATACTTATGAAGTGGATTTGGCTCATGATCGGCAAACACGGTTGAGTCAGGACTTCTGGCAAAACTTTGAGATGTTTGAGTTACCGGAACAGAGTCTCGGTCAATCGCTACAGCAGGGCACTGCTCTGATAGTGACATGGTTAGTCTGGTTGTTACTGTTATCAGGCCTGGGTGGTCGATATAACCAAAGCAGGGGAGCGCGAGTCTGATGCAATCATGGAAGATGGAATTCAGACTGTTGTGGCGATCGCGGATGTCGCGAATGTTTCTGTTGGCTTACCTGATATTGGCATTACTGGCACTGTATTGGGGCCAGCAACGGGTCGATAGGGAACAGACTTTTCATGCACAGGTAGTCGAGCAAACGCAACAGGTGTTGGCAAGCTATCAGGCGGAGGGTGCCGAAGCACTGGATCCTGGCTATCTTGGCTATTACCTGTTTATGCCGGTCTGGCAAACGCCTGAAGTCTGGGCGGGGGTGATTCACGGTGAACGACATGAACATCCGGTGCAATTGCGCATTCGTCTGTTGGGTTTACAGGGGCAGTTACACGCGTCGGAGATTCACAATATCAGTGCCTTGGCTTATGGACATCTGGATCTGGCGTTTGTCTGGTTGTTTGTGATGCCCTTGCTGATAGGTGCCTTGTCAGTCAACTTGCTGGCCGAGGAAAAAATGCGAGGCCGTTGGCCAATCATTGCTGCACAGTCCAGCAATGCTGTGGTGATTCTATGGCGACGTCTGCTGTTACGTTTTGGCATGTTGGCCATCGTAAACAGTGTGGTGTTACTGGCCGTGTTGCTGATCACGCCGGTCAGTTTTGGCATTAGCTGGCTGCTGGTTGCTATGTTGGTGTTGCTGTACCAGTTATTCTGGATGGTACTGGCTGGCTGGATTATCAGCCTGAAACGACAAATGGCCTTTAATACCTTGTTATATCTATGTATTTGGCTGATTTTGAGTTTTGTCATACCGGGCGTTGGCTATCTACTACAAGCTCAGCAGCAACAGGCAGCAGAGCATATCGGCATGATGACCGAGCAGCGCCAGTACATGCATGACCGCTGGGATAGTGATCGACAGGCTGATTTGGATAATTATTTGCAGCGTTTTCCAGAGTGGGCTGATACGGCCCCGCTGGGTGAAGGGTTCGACTGGAAGTGGTATTTCGCCATGCAGCATATGAGCGATCTGATGGTTGAAGACCGCGTTGAGGATTATCGTCAGCAAAGACTAAAGGCACTGCAATTACAACAAGCCTTTTTGTGGAGCTCGCCAGTACTTAATTTGCAGACCTTACTTAACCGAATGGCGGGCAATGACACGCTGGCACATCAGGCGTTTTTGGATCAGGTCATTGCCTACCATGATGAACTGCGCGATTTTTACTATCCGTTTTTGTTTCATGATGCGTCTTTCAGCGAAGCTGATTTTGCCCGGATACCGGCATTTGTCTATCAAGCACCCAAACAGTCATTCCTGCTAATGGGCCTGATGCAGTTTGCTTTGGGATTTGTGTTATTGCTTGGCCTGCTACTGTCACGTCGAAAACACTGGCTAGAGAGTGATTTGTAATGCAGCGTGTACGGACCAACATTATCACTGGATTTCTCGGCACTGGAAAAACAACGGCCATTCGCAAGTTGTTACAACAAAAGCCGTCGAATGAACGCTGGGCGGTGCTGGTCAATGAATTTGGTGAAGTTGGTATAGATGGTGAAATTATCCAGCAGCAGGCAAATGGCCTGCCTCAAGTCAAGGTCAAGGAGGTCCCCGGTGGCTGCATGTGTTGCGCTGCTGGTTTACCGATGACAGTCGCTATCAATGAGCTGATAGGCCGAACAAACCGGCCGGATCGATTATTGATTGAACCCAGCGGCTTGGGCCATCCCGAGGAAGTCATCGCTTTGTTATCACGGGAGCCCTACCAGCAATTACTCGATTTGCAGAGCACGATCACCATGATTGATGCTCGCCACCTTGAAGATCCACGTTACTACAAACATGACATTTATCAGCAACAAATAGCTGTTGCTGACTTGTTGGTAGCAAATAAAACGGACCTGTACCCAGCAGAGCAACTGGAGCGACTAAATCAATTATTGCTGGATCACTATTTGGTGGATGTTCCGGTGGTGAGCACTAGCCAGGCCGAACTAAAGCCGGAATGGCTTGAACAACCGGCCAGATTCAATCAGGCTCGCTGGCAGCGTGAAGTCGAATATCTGTTTGTTGACAGCCATATCGAACAGCTTCCAGCCGGTGGGTATCTACGCAAGCAAAGGCAACAAGCAGGTTTTCATACCGCTGGCTGGCGATTTGAACGCACACTGAATTTTGATCTTCAACAGTTCATCCACTGGGTTCAGCATCTGGAGGTACTTCGACTCAAGGCGCTGATTAATACTGAACAGGGTGGACGCTTGATTCAACGGGTTGAAAAAGAGCTTAGCGTTGAGGCAGTGGCTGAGCCACAAGAAAGCCGAATAGAGATGATTTGCGCCACACCGATTTCAGCAGATCAATTACAAAACCAGTTGTTGTCCATACAGAACAAAAAGGCCGAGCATGTCACTCATCAAACTTAGCAATGCACGCGTTTATGACCCAATCCAGAATTTACATGGACAGTTGTCAGATCTTTATATTCAGGATGGCAAAATCATCAGTGCCGAAATGGCGGCAGGGCAGACCTGCAGCACGACATACGACTTGAAGGGCGCCGTGACGATGGCGGGAGCCATTGATGTACACAGCCATATCGCCGGTGGCAATGTGAATACCGCCAGATTGTTGCTGCCAGATCAACATCGTAATCATATGCAACGCAATCTCAATTTGCCGTTTGCCAATGCACGCTGGTCTGCTGCCGAAACCGGTTATCGTTATGCGCAAATGGGTTATACCATGGTGGTTGAGCCTGCGATGTTGCCGGTCAATGCACCTCAGGTACATCATGAAATGGCATCAATCCCTGTGATCGATACCGCAGCACTGGCAATTCTTGGCAGTGATGATTTGTTGGTCAATATGTTGCGCAGTGGGGCTTCACAACAACAAATCAATGACTATGTCGCCTGGACGGTGACGCATACCAAGGCGCTTGGACTCAAAGTCATCAACGCCGGTGGTTCCCAGGCCTTTAAAGCCAATGTATCAACATTCGGACTGGATGATGAGGTGCCTGAGTATGGCGTCAGCTCCAGACAGATTTTGCAGAAACTGCAAATGGCAGTCATGCAAACGGGCATTGAGCATCCGGTGCATGTGCACTGTAATAATCTGGGCACGCCGGGCAATGTGCAAACCGCGATAGACACCATGGAAGCAGCGGCGGGCATGCCGATGCATTTGGCACATGTACAGTTTTATGGCTACGGCGATGAAGGACAGCGCGGTTTTTCTTCAGCGGCTCCCAGATTAATGGAAGCATTTAATCGACATCCCAATATCACCATGGACGTGGGTCAGGTTTTGTTTGGTCAGACAGTCACTTTGTCTGGCGACATCATGGCTCAATTTTCCCGTCGCTATGATGCCAGTCCCGGCAAGTGGGCGATGTGGCATGCTGAATGTGAAGGCAGCGGTGGTATCGTGCCTTACCATTACAAAAAAGCCAGTTTTATCAATGGTCTGCAATGGGCTATTGGCCTGGAAATATTTCTGCTATCTGGTGATCCCTGGCGATTATTTTTCACCACTGATCATCCCAATGGTGCGCCTTTCACCCGTTACCCCGAACTGATGCGTTTGCTGATGGATCGTGATTATCGTTTGGCCTGTCTGGCAGAACTGCATCCGGATATTGCCGAGATGACTTTGCTGAAGGACATTCAGCAAGAATATTCAATGTCGGATATCGCGGTGATGACCCGCGCCGCGCCAGCCAAACTGTTGGGTTTGACCGATCGTGGACATCTTGCGCCAGGTGCGATTGCGGATATCGCGGTTTATACAGAACAAGATGACAAAACCGCCATGTTCGCCCGTGCCGACATGTTGTTTCGAAATGGCGAGCTGGTGATGGACAAGGGTGAGCTGTTATCAGCCAAACCGGGACAGACAGTGGCCGTCAGCCCTGGCTATGACAGGCATATCGAACGGACAATACAAGACTATTTTGATCGCTTCTACAGTCTCAAACTGAACAATTACGGCGTTGATGACGGACTGATTTCTGACCAGCCGGAACGGTTCGTGCTGGCCAGTTGAATCAATCATTACTCGGTATAGAGATAGACCTGATCAGCAAACAGTGAGTAGGCGGATACGGCGATTTCGTTTTCGACCAGTGAAGTTCTTAACAGGCCTTCAACCCAGTAGGGTTCATAGATGCTGTCGATAGTAATGCCGCCCGGCACATGAACGTAAATGATTTGATTGGGTGGTGGTGGCGGATAATGGATGCATGCGCCAAAATAGGGCACCAGAAAGAACTCGGTGACTTGTTGCTTGTCATTCATTTCAACCGGAACAGCAAAGCCGGGAAGTCTGATTTGACGATTATCGTAAGCTTCGACAACTTGCGTTGAAGAAAGCGCTTGCTGATAACGACTGTCACCAGACATTTCAAGCGCGCCGAGGATTTGGTTACTGATTTGATCCTCAAACGAGCCGTCTTCAATGTCATCCAGCCAGGAGGGAGGGTCAAGTAGTGCGGCAAGATCGTCTGCCGGAATGAGTTCGACCCATTCGATCTCTTCATACTCGGCATAGGCATTGTGCGTCAGGAATACGCTGCAAAACATCAGCAGTAGCAGCGTTGAAAAACGTTGAAGTGTAATCATCATAGGGTGCTTTTTTAGTGACTATGCATGTCTGAACCAACAAGCGGGAGTTATTGTGCAGCAGAATACAACCCAGTGTACAGCGATTGATATTCACAATCTGTGCTTTAGTTATGACAAAAAATCATCAACGAATATCCTTGAGATCGAACGTTGGCAAGTTAATGCCGGAGAACGGGTCTTTGTACACGGGCCGTCTGGCAGTGGCAAATCAACCCTGCTGAATTTATTGGCCGGTGTACTCAAGCCTCAGCGCGGAGAAATCAGCGTATGTGGACAGGCGCTGCACAGCATGTCTGGTCGGCAACGCGATGTGTTTCGGGCGCGTCATGTGGGTCTGGTATTTCAGCAATTTAATCTGATTCCTTATTTGACAGTGAGAGATAATATCCAACTGGTGCGTTATCACACACATACGTCGTCAAAGCTGGATGAGGCCATCATTACACTCTTTGATGGGCTGCAACTCGACCCGATACTGATGGACAGACGCGCCGATGCACTCAGTGTGGGACAACAACAGCGTGTTGCCATTGCCAGAGCCTTAATCAATCAGCCTGAATTACTAATTGTCGATGAACCCACCTCTGCACTTGATATGGCTGCGCGAGACAGCTTTATGCAATTGCTGCTGGCATTACCCGGGGCAGAAGACAGAACGCTGGTGTTTGTCAGTCATGATCCTGGCTTAGCCGACTATTTTTCACTCAAGGTCGAAATGCAACAACTCAGCAAGCATAAGGAGCTGGCAGATGCTGTTTAAACTGGCCTGGAAAAGCTTGTTGGAAAGAAAAGTCAGCATGATGCTGACGGTGTTAATGATTGCGGTGAGCGCTTTTGTATTGCTCAGTGTCGAGACCATTCGCTATCAGGCGAAAGAGAGCTTCAGTCAGACCGTTTCCGGCGTGGATCTGATCGTTGGCGCCAGAACCGGGCAGTTAAATTTACTGCTGTATTCGGTGTTTCACATTGGTCATCCCAATAACAACATCTCCTGGCAAAGTTATCAGGACATTGCCAGCCACCAGGCCGTGGAATGGACAATTCCACTGTCGCTGGGAGATTCACATCGCGGCTATCGCGTCATTGGCACAAGCGATGCTTTTTTTGAGCATTTCCGTTATGCCAACAGACAATCACTAAAGTTTGCCGATGGGCGACCATTCGATGACACTTTTGACGTGGTGATCGGTGCCGCTGTTGCCAGACAATTAGGTTATGAATTAGGCCGAAAAATTGTGCTTGCCCATGGCATTGCAGCCGTCAGTTTCAGTCAGCATGATGATTACCCGTTTGAGATAGTGGGCATCTTGGCGCCGACGGGTACCCCGATTGATCAATCACTGTTTGTCAGTCTGAATGGTATAGAGGCTATCCATGTCAACTGGCAGCACGGTGCGCCCATACCCGGATCAGGCAGAGTTGATCCTGACAGTGTTGATCTGACACCTGACTCCATTACTGCATTTATGGTCGGCCTCACTTCGAGAATTCAGACATTCAATGTGCAGCGCATGGTCAATGATTATCGTCAGGAAGCACTGATGGCGATTCTTCCCGGCGCAACACTCAGTGAATTGTGGCGAATGCTCGGTTCAGTTGAAAATCTGTTGCGATTGATTTCGATGCTGGTACTCACAGGCGCCTTGTTTGGCATGTGTAATATGTTACTGGCATCAATGCGTGAGCGACGCTATGAAATGTCGGTACTTCGGGCACTGGGTTATGGTCCGTGGACAGTCTTCAGCCTATTGCAACTGGAAGCGCTGATCATGTCCGTGGTTGCGATATTAGTGGCGGTTGCCGGACTGCATTTAGCTGTGCATATCATGCATGATCAGCTAATGGTCGATTACAGTCTGCATTTGTCAGGACAACTGCTTAACAGCGAACTGTGGCAAATGATTGGCTTGATATTGGTGGCGACTTTTGTGGTTGCGCTATTGCCTGCCGTCAGTGCTTATCGACATGCTTTGCATACCAATCTGGGACGCTGATAAACGCGTTGCTAGATGAGTCTTAATGCAGGCAAATGACTACGAATGTGGTTTTTGATTTCCTCGACACTGACTCGAAACACCAGCGGATAGATGTGTTGCTGACTGTTGGGTTCAATGATCGGGGTGATTTCATAGCCTTCCAGAAATAGCTCGACGCGAGCCTGACAGACTTTTTGGATGCCACCACTAAAGGCCTGATTGTCGGCGGCACTGGATTGATCTTCGCCCACCGTCCATTCGAGTTCCTGCCATTGTTGATAGCAGTGATCGGTCAGTTGTGTGACCAGCTGGTTAGTGCGTTCGGCATGATCAATCGGCGACTGCTGTACATCAGTTGTCTGATCACAGCCAGCCAGTAATAATGCCATGGCACACAATGCTGATAATCTCTGCATGTTTCATCTCAGCCTCGAAGACATTGACTGAAAAATACCACCAAACCAAAATTCAATCCAATATCGGAGAGTAATCAGCTTAGATTTTTAGTCTATCAAGTCATCGGCAAAACATTGACTGGAGGCAAAAGTGACAGAGTTTTCAATAACTGGCTGGGTGCTGCTTGTCATTTTGGCAGTTATCGGCGGTGGCATGACTGGCTTGTTTGCCGGTTACATGTATCAACTCGGTAAGAAGCGCTTTGGTCATGCATTAGCGTTCTCGCTCAATATGGTGTTTTGGGTGGTCGCGCTCTGGGCTTTGTTCGGCCTTGGTCGCGAAGATAACCTGTTCTTGTTTTATTGCCTGTTGCTGCTGTTTTATGCACTGGGCATGTTGTTTTCCAACTTTCCTCCGACCCGCAATCAGCAAGCCGACGCTATCTATGAGCCGGAGAACAGACCTTGAGATCACAAGCCTCTAGTCTGTTTTACTGTCGCGAAACAGACATCGACTGAACCGCTCGGCAATCGATAATTTGAAATCCAGCAATTGCCGAGTGGCTTGGTATTGATGAGAACGATCATTGAGCCAGAAGCCAAACGTTGCGATGTAGATACTGGTCAGTGCTGTCTCTTCCAGTGCCCGGCGTGGCAGAGGTGCATTGCGCTGCGCGGCCTCGCGTAACCATTGCACCGTGCGACTGATTCGCATAATCGCAGGAAACTGGATGTGCACATGACCAAACTCAAGTTTGGCGGCGATCATTTGTCGGGTGACTTGCTGTTGTTTGCCTAAAGCCTCAAACCAGGCCATCAGACAATGAACGATTTTTTGGCGTGCCGACATCTCTAAGAAACCGGTTTGCTCACAAGCGTCAAGCATCGCTTGATCGGCACGGTCAAACCAGGCATCAACTATGGCATCTTTCTCGTTAAATTGTGATCGTATGTCATTGAGGCTGATGCCAAGTTTTTCTGCGACTTGATAAAGTCTGAGCGATTCCCAGTCTGACTGGGCGGCCAGCATGACAGCTGTGTCAATAATGGCATCGGTGAGGGGTGTTTCAGACATCAGATTATTCCTCTGCACTCATGGCACCAGAATAATCTGCAAACGCTAAAAACACAAAAGCCCCGGGGTTACCGGGGCTTTTGCAGGCATATCGCTCTAATTAGCGATTGCAGATATACATAGTGACTTCAAAGCCGAAACGCATATCTGAGTATTCTGGTTTAGTCCACATGGTCGTATCCTCAACTGATTGATGTGTGTGGTCATCCGTTCAGATTCAACCACAGCTTCATGTTAACTTGGCCGCTAATATTAAAAATCAGCTTGATACTCGATTATGGTCAGGATTTTTCTGAACATAAAAAAAAGCCCTGCTGAAAATCAGCAGGGCTTTTTGGTAAGCGTCTATCGTGGACTATTACAGTCTGACGATGTTTTCGGCTTGTGGACCTTTTTGGCCTTGAGTCACAGTGAACTCAACGCGTTGGCCTTCGGCCAGGCTTTTGAAACCTTCGCCTTGGATTTGGCTGAAGTGAGCAAAAACGTCAGGGCCGTTTTCTTGTTCGATGAAACCGAAGCCTTTAGCGTCGTTAAACCATTTTACGGTACCAGTAGAAGTAGCCATGTTAAATTTCCTATTCGTAAATATAAAAACTGCCCAGTTGGGCCTCGCTGGAAAAGAGCATGATTGTTACAAACAGGACGAGCTACGGCAGCGGTGACACTTAAGGTAAAACTTCGAAATGCGTAAATAATCATCAAGCGGTTTTCAAGCAATTGATACTGTATAGGGATTTTTAAACAAGGTCAAAACATTTTAACAGCCTGATTTTTATTATTTTGATGCCTTTAAAAGGCGACTTTTCAGTGATTCCCAGAAGGCCGTCAGCTTGCCGCTCTCCAGGAACATTTCTCAAGCGTGAATATTTTTACAAATATCTGATTTATATAATCTTTATGGGTATATGTCTGGGTGAGTTGACAGATAATTACCCTATTGATTGTGATGATAATAGCTGTTAGCGTGGGTATGCAGCTGATGCAATGAGAGGAGAATTCCAATGGCAATGATGAAAGCGGCGGTGTTTGTCGAACCCGGGCGAATTGAAATCGAAGATAAACCCATTCCGGATGTTGGGCCCAATGAAGCCTTGATCAGAATCACGACGACGACAATCTGTGGAACAGATGTGCATATCCTGAAAGGGGAATACCCGGTCGCGCCTGGATTGACCATCGGTCATGAGCCAGTCGGTGTGATTGAAAAGCTAGGACGTAATGTTCAGGGATATCAGGAAGGACAGCGTGTGATTGCTGGTGCCATCTGTCCAAGTTTTTCCTCTTATGCCTGTCAGGATGGCTGTTCGGCTCAAGATGGTGGTTCACACAGTCATGGCTACAAACCCATGGGGGGCTGGCGTTTTGGCAACACCATTGACGGTGCACAAGCCGAGTATCTTTTAGTGCCGGATGCTCAGGCCAATTTGTCACCAGTTCCTGAAAATCTAAGTGATGAGCAGGTGTTAATGTGTCCTGACATCATGTCCACTGGTTTTGCTGGCGCAGAATCAGCCAATATCCGTATTGGTGACATAGTGGCGGTGTTTGCCCAAGGTCCCATTGGCCTGTGTGCAACAGCAGGTGCTCGCTTACGCGGAGCGAGTCTGATTATTGCGGTCGATGGAGTGGATGAGCGGCTTACCATGGCCAAGCAAATGGGCGCAGACATCACACTGGATTTTCGTAAAGATGATGTGGTCGCCGAGATCATGAAACTGACCGGTGGTCGCGGGGTGGATGCCTCGATAGAGGCGCTTGGCTTGCAGCAGACATTTGAGTCGGCACTTCGAGTGCTTAAACCTGGCGGCACCCTGTCTAGCCTCGGGGTGTACTCCGGCAATCTGACTATCCCGCTTGATGCTTTTTGTGCGGGCCTTGGCGACCATAAAATCATCACTTCATTGTGTCCTGGAGGCAAGGAACGCATGCGCAGGTTGATGGATATTATTGCTTCGGGACGTCTGGATCTTGGAGCGATGGTGACTCATCGTTTCAAACTTGAGCAGATAAAAGAGGCCTATGAGCTGTTTTCACATCAGCGTGATGGCGTACTCAAGGTCGCCATTGAGACCTGAAATCTCTTTCTCGGTCCCTATTGAGGAACTCACTATTTTGGATCTGGTCGGCTAATACTTGTTGGTAAAGATACAAGGAGCATCATGAAATTAGTATCACTTGCATCCGCCGTTGTACTGATGACTGTCCCACAGCTGCATGCAGCAGAATCAGAGCGTGTCTGGTCTGCGATTGGTAAAGAAGGCGGTGTCAGTTTCTTTGCAGACCTGACCACTATTGATCGACAGTCAGGCAATGCCACTATGTGGATGTTGTCAGACTTTGCTGAGGCTAGAGAAGATCGCAGCAGTGGCGAAGCGTTCGTTTCACAGATGGGTTTTTTTGAATTCGACTGTCAACAAGCCAAGTCGCGTATTCTTTATTATTCACGTCATACTGAACATCAGGCGGGTGGTGAAACAATCTTCGAACGTGATTTACCGGATAACGATTGGCGACCAGTTCCTGAAGAGACGCAGCGGGATGCTGAACGCATGCTTGCCTGTGACTGAGCTGGTTTGATTGGTGATAAAAAAGGGCGCTCATCGAGCGCCCTTTTTATTGGCAAAAACAAACAGCGTTTAATCGTAGCTGTAATGTTTTTTCAGTTGTTTGGTGACGCGCCACATGCTTTTCAGTCCGGCTGGAAATTCTACATAGTCACCAGGAACGATGGTGACAGACGCCGCACCATCTGGAGTGACAACAATTTCACCTTCGAGAATATAGGCTTTTTCGGTTTCATCGAAGTCCAGTCTGAATTCTGTTACCGGGCAATCCCAAGTCTCCCAACTGGCAACGCCAATTTGCTTGAGAAAATCTTCAGTCGGGTTCTTCACAATCTTGATTTCTGGCATAACTATCCTGAATAAACTTAATGATAAATCAGGGTCGAGCGGGGAGACCCTGACTGGAAGCAGGTAACCCAAGGCCTGTTGATCTTTCATCGCTGCCTCCGAAACATCAACAGGCCCTGGTCATTGTTACATGCTGCGGCTGTCAGTCATTGACCGGGGAATAATAGCAAAAAAGCAATCGCATCGGCATAATCTACGACCTGTATTCAGCGCGCATCTTAGTTTGGGAGAGACAACAATGGCCTGGCTCATTAGCAAGTACCTCATTACCGCGGGAATGGTGGTACTGATTTCAGAGATCGCCAAGCGCAGTGACAAACTCGGTGCACTGGTGGCTGCCTTACCTTTAATCACGGTTTTGACCTTGTTATGGCTGTATTTTGAAAAACAGCCGGCGGACAAAATTGCCAATCATGCCTGGTACACGTTTTGGTATGTGATCCCTACATTGCCAATGTTCCTGGTATTTCCTTACATGATGCAACGATATGGCTTCTGGCCAGCGATGCTGGTGTCTATCCCGATCACCATGGGCTCATTTTTGCTGTTTGCACTCATTGTCAAACGTTTCGGCATACACTTGATCTAAAGCCTGTTTTGCAACTTGATACGGGCGGTAGCGTGGTCTCCACAGGTGTTGTTTGATTGCGTGGTGAATCTGTGAATCATCCATCTCTGCTGCCAGACCTTGCGATTGTGCGACCTTGATAACACTGAACGCAATCGTCTGACTGAGTTCGAACACGTCATCAAGTGCAGGCAACAGTGCCGGATTCTCGCCAGCAGACTGACCAGCCGGTGAAGCTTCTGCCAATACCTCACTGGCCTGTGTCAGCATCTCATCAGTGATAGAGTGAATGTTGCCTGCAATGACTGCAAGGCCAATACCGGGGAAAATATAACTGTTATTACACTGGGCAATCGGTATCCATTGATCATTTAGTTTTACCGGTTTAAATGGGCTGCCGGTGGCGATGATCGCCTGCCCTTGGGTCCAGTGCAGCAAATCTGAAGGCACTGCTTCAACGCGACTTGAAGGGTTACTTAATGGAAAAATAATCGGCCGCTGGCATTGACTGTGAAGTTGTTTGACCATGGCTTCATCAAACAGGCCGGGTTGACCTGAGACACCAATCAGTACTGTGGCAGCACTGAATTTGATAGTGTCAGCCAGGCTGATGAATGTACTGTCGACTGGCCAGTGTTTGAGTTTATCGGCAGATTGAGCCAGTTGCTGTTGGAAGTCGAATAGACCCTGCATATCCGAACTCAGCAATCCCTGTCGGTCTACCATATAAATTCGGCTTCGTGCTTCGGCTTGTGTCAGACCTTCGGCCTGCATTTGAGTGACAATCTGTTCGGCAATGCCGCAGCCCGCAGAGCCGGCACCAGCAAAGACCAGTGTTTGATCTCGCAATTGTTCACCTTTGACCTTGCAGGCTGCCAACAGTGTGCCTACAGTGACGCTGGCTGTTCCCTGGATATCATCATTGAAACAGCAGATCTGTTGCCGATAGCGTTGCAGTAAGGGCAGTGCTTTTTGTTGCTCAAAATCTTCAAATTGCAGCAGCACATCCGGCCACTTAGTCTGAGCAGCCTCGATAAACAGATCCACAAATGCATCGTAGTCATGGTCGCTGATACGCTTGTGTTGCCAGCCGATGTAGAGCGGGTTATCAAGCAATTGGGGATTGTTGGTGCCAACATCAAGCATCACCGGCAGCGTCACTGCCGGGTCAATACCGGCACAGGCGGTGTAGAGTGAAAGTTTGCCAATCGGAATGCCCATTCCGCCTGCACCCTGATCGCCCAAACCCAGAATACGGCTGCCATCAGTGACCACGATAACCTTGATGTCCTGATGATCAACGTTATCAAGCAACTCCTTGATTCGATGTCGATCCGGGTAGCTGATGAACAAGCCTCTGGGGCGGCGGTATATTTCGGAGAATTGCTCGCAGGCCTCACCGACAGTTGGGGTGTAAATCACCGGCATCATTTCATCAAGATGCTGTTCTAGCAGGTAGTAAAAAAGCGTTTCATTGGCATCCTGAAGCATTCGTAAATAGATGTGCTTATTGATGGCCTCGGAAAAGCTATTGTATTGATGGTAGGCGCGGGCGGCTTGTTGTTGCAGGCTTTCGATGCGTCCGGGTAGCAGGCCTTTTAATTTAAAGGCTTCTCGTTCTTCAGCGGTGAACGCTGTGCCTTTGTTGAGCAGTGAATTGGCCAGAAGATCGCTGCCTGTGCTCGAAACAAAAAGTGCTGCTTGTGCTGTCTGCTCTGGCTTTGACATAAAGGACCCTTAGCGTCGAAACTGTTCAAATGTGTTGGCTTCACCATACCTTATGTTGAGATTGGATTGCATCCGGCACAGTCCGATTGGCATGAGGAATTTTTGTTCAGTTGATTGTGTCAGAGACACTAATACAAGCCAAGCGAGATGCCGATGAAAACTCCCCTGACCGTTCTGACGATGCTCAGCCTGAGCCTGTCAATGTCTGCTGCCTTGGCAAGCGACAACCCGCAATGCGAAATGATCGCCGCGCTGACCAGTGATTATTATCACCACAAGCAAAGTGGCAAAAGCTATGACGAAGTCATGCAGCAACACAGGCCGGAGTTTGCCAATGATGAATTTTTAAGAATGGCCGACCTGGCTATCAATCTTGCTTATGCCTTGCCTGACGAGATGTCGGAGAGTGATGTTAAAGAGAAAGTGCATGAAAGCTGTGCCCGGTTTCAGCCATAACTTCGGTGTCACTTGATTTAAGTAAATCAAAGTCGAGCAGACAGATTAGCGCTTGTCAGTAAAGGTTTTAGATAAGGCCAGATGTTTTCCAGCAATTGTGGTTGTGCTGCTTCTGTAGGGTGGAGCCCATCAGCTTGCATCATGGCATCGGCATCATAGACACCTTCAAGGAAAAACGGCAGCAAATCGACCTGATAAGCCTCGGCAAGCTCCCGATATATATCGGCAAAAGCGCGGGTATAACGTGGTCCATAATTGGGCGGTAATTCAATGCCCACCAGGAGGATTCGTGCGTCTGTCAGGGTCATTTGAATCATCTGTTCCAGATTGGCCCGAATCGATGGTAATGGGTGACCTCGCAGACCGTCATTTCCGCCGAGTTCAATGATGACCAAATCCGGCTGGTGTTGTGCAAGCAATCCGGGCAGTCGTGCAAGGCCACCTTCTGTGGTTTCGCCGCTGATACTGGCATTAACCACCTGCCAGTCAGGCGTGTTGTCATCGGAGAGTCTCTCTCGTAACAGGGCAACCCAGCTTTTATCCGTATCAATACCATAGGCAGCACTGAGGCTGTCGCCCACTACCAATAATACGGGTTCAGTTTCACTCGCCTTTAGCGGAGTAGTGAGCCAGAAACTGACACTGAGTAAAAAAATGAAAACTTTCATAGTCAAAAAAGGGATCTCATGCAAACTGTAAGCAACAAAGGAGACGATATGCTCACAGATAGACAATCGGCAAGTGGCAATGACTGCATGATCGAAGTACGCAAGCTGAATCATCACATCACATTGTCTGATCAACAGTTGCCTATCCTTAGCGATATCAACCTGAAAATTGCTTATGGGGAATCTGCCGCCATCGTTGGCCGCTCAGGTTCTGGAAAAACCACATTGCTAGGTCTGATGGCCGGATTGGACACTGCGGTATCCGGTGAAATATGGCTGGATGGACACTCGCTGTTGACCATCAGCGAAGATGAACGCGCCGCTTTACGGGCAAGTCGTGTTGGATTTGTATTTCAATCTTTCCAGTTATTGCCCGCTTTGACTGCGTTGGAAAATGTCATGTTGCCACTGGAGTTGTCAGGGGTTGATTCGGCTCAGCAGCGTGCACAAGATCTATTGAAACGGGTTGGGCTTGAGCAAAGATTACAGCACACGCCGAGGCAATTATCGGGCGGTGAGCAGCAGCGAGTTGCCATTGCGCGTGCTTTTGCAGTGGAGCCGAAAATTTTGTTTGCCGATGAGCCTACTGGAAACCTCGACAGCCAGACCGGCAACACAGTGGCCGAGTTGCTGATGCAACTTAACCGTGAGCAAGGCACAACGCTGGTGATGGTCACTCATGATGAAGCATTGGCTGATCGCTGCGACCGCCAGTTCATCATCGAAGCCGGTCATCTGCATGAGCGACCACAGGGGATGGATGCGTGAAAACTCAACAGCACCATGCCATAGATTTTCAAATATTGAAGGGACATTCGCTCATGACTTTATTGGTCCAGCTACGACAAGGACGCAAATGAACGGAGTACTGATATTCAGGGATTTGCGGCAGCGTACAGTCAAGGTCATGCTGATTTCATTGCTGATTGCGGTCAGCAGTGTTGCCACGATAAGTCTTTTTTCTGAGCATTTGCAGCAAACATTACTCAGCTCTGCCAATGCCTTTCTTGCAGCAGATCGGCAACTGAACAGTCGTAGCAGTGCGCCGATCCCGAGTGAGTGGATAGGGCAGGCCCAGTCACAAGGTCTGAAAACCAGTCTGGTGGCTGAATTTTCCACCATGGTGGCAAGTGATTCGGGCTTTCATCTGGTTGCGGTTAAAGCGGTCGATGATCAATACCCATTAAGAGGAGAGCTGGACTGGCAGAGTGATCTGGATAGCCCTCGGCAATCGATTATGCATGGCCCGGCGCGAGGCGAAGTTTGGCTGAATCCCCGGCTGATGAGAATGCTGGAAGTATCATTAGGTGATGAAGTCGAAATAGGGGTAACGGCGTTCAAGGTGAGCGGCCTTTTGGTGCGTGAACCGGATGCCAGAATGAATTTATCGGCACTTGCACCCAGACTGATGATGCATTTTGATGATGTGCCGTCCACCGAGGTGATCCAGCCGGGCAGTCGCATTCGGCATCAGGCATTGTTTGCTGGCGCAGAGTCAGCGCTTGTCGATCTCGAACAATGGCTCGAACCGCAAATTGCCGGAGAGTTTCGTTGGGTTGATGTGCGACAGACTGAAAGTCTGGGCGAAGCACTGGCGCGAGCCGAGGCGTTTTTAATGCTGGGTGGCAGCTTGGCCGTTTTACTGGCGGCAGTTGCGATTGCTGTTTCCAGTCGAGAATATGCGCGCTCACAAAGAGATGTCGTGGCGCTTTACAAAACCTTCGGCATGACCGGACGGAAAATCCAGCAACACTATCTGTTCAGGCTGGGGCTGTGGGGTGTTTGTACGGCGATTTTGGGACTATTACTGGCGATACCTGCCGCCTTGTTATTGGCCAGCATAGCGGCCAGATTGATGGATCAAAGCTTGCAGTTTCAGTGGTCACTATGGCCGGTCTGGCCAGCCGTGCTGACAGCCGCTGTTGTCTTGTTTGCCTTTGCCTGGCCAGCCATCTCTCGATTGCGTGATATTCCGGCAATGCGGGTATTCAGAAGTCTTGAACAATCGAAACCGGCCGCTAGCCTTGTCGAAACCAGCCTGGCACTGTTGGCCGTGTTTGCCTTGATTTGGCTATACACCGCTGATGGCCTGCTGGTGCTGGCGCTGTTTTCTGGCTTGTCTTTGTTGTTAGTGACTCTGGCCACAGGCAGTGCCGTGCTGTTGAAGCTTCTCGGCAAACTGTCATTTACCTGGCAAAGCTGGAAGATGGCGGTTATCCGACTCAAACGTCATCGCTCCGCCAGTCTGGTTCAGTTAACGGTGTTTGCAATGACGCTGATGCTGGCTTCGACACTGATTCTGACCAGGACAGCTTTATTATCCGACTGGCAAGCACAACTGCCGGAAGATGCCCCCAATCATTTTCTGTTGAATATCCCCGCTGATTCGGTCGAGTCAGTTGAAGCTTTTTTGACTCAACATGACATCGACCAAAACCCGCTTTATCCGATTGTCCGCGGGCGCTTAATCGCTATTAATGGCACATACGCCAATGAGTGGATTGTCAACCCGGAGCAGGTGAGTGAGTTGAACCGGGAATTGAGTTTAACTGCAAGCAGTGCACTGCCAGAAGATAATAGCGTCCTGGCAGGGCAGTGGTTTACTCAGCAAGAACGTTGGGGTGTGTCTGTTGAACAATCCATTGCTGAAACGCTCGGTTTGCAGATAGGTGATGAACTGCAATTCAGTATCGGTGCTGAGGTTATCAGTGAACCTGTGACCAGTATCAGAAGTGTTCAGTGGGACAGCATGCGGCCTAATTTCTTTTTCATGTTTCCTGAACAGGGCGCGCTGACCAACCAACCAGCCACATGGCTGACCAGCTTTTATCTGGCAGATGAAGACAAATTGATCCTCAATGATTTTGTCAGGCAATTTCCCACCATTGCCTTGTTAGAAATTGATCACATCATTGAGCGTATTCAAAACATCATTTCTCAGGTCAGTCAGGCAGTCGAAGCCATTCTGGTGATGATTCTGCTGGCGGCATTGGCGGTGATGTTCTCGGTCGTCAGTGCCACACTGGCAGAGCGTCAGCGAGAGGGCGCGTTGATTCGCACACTTGGTGGAACACAGCGATTGATGAATCGAAGCATCATGCTTGAGTTTGCCATGATCGGCTTTTTCGCTGGACTTGCTGGTGTCATGGCTGCAGAACTGGCGGTGTGGGGATTGCAATATCGTTTGTTTGAGGGTCAGTTTCAGTTGCATTGGCCACTGATATTGGTGGTGCCAGTGGTCAGTGCTGTGTTGATTGCAGCCTTTGGAAGATGGCAGTTAAAGCCGGTATTGGAGGTATCGCCGATGTTATTGTTACGACGTTTGGAATAATTCAGGCGGCATCATCTGCGGCACGGCAAACCCGGTTACGCCCTGAGTTTTTCGCCAGATAAAGCGCCTGATCGGCACGGCTCATCACCTGTTCGGCACTGCTTTGCGGTGTAATTTCGGCAATGCCAATGCTGACAGTTAATTGAATAGACAAAGTGTCCCCCAGATGCAGCTCGGTTAGCTCGATGACATTTCGCAAGGATTCGGCAAAATGATGTGCTGCTTCAGCATCGGCACCTGGTAGCAGCAAAGCAAACTCCTCACCACCGACACGTGCTGCGACATCTGTATCTCTGAGTCGTTGACGAATAATATCGGAGAAAGTTTTCAGGGCAGTGTCGCCTGCTGCATGACCAAAACGATCGTTGATATCTTTGAAATGATCCAGGTCCAGCATCAACAAGCTGGCCGGATTCAAAGAACGCTGAACGCGACTGATTTCTGCTTCCAGTCTTTGAAAAAAAACTCGCCGATTGGCCAGGCCGGTGAGATAGTCCGTGGTCGCCAGTCGATTCAACTGCTCAGTGTCCCGGGCACGTTCGATGGCGATGCCAGCAAGTTCGGCAGCATGGCGAATAATGGTGAAGTCTTCTTTACCGGGGCTGTGAGGTTCACGGTGGTAAATGGCAAAAGTGCCTAGTATTTCACCTTGTGAGGAAAATATCGGTGCTGACCAGCAGGAATGAAGTCCGGCTTTTTGGGTAAGATGAAGAAAGTCCTGCCAGTCAGGGTGATTGTTGATGTCTTCGGCAATGACAATTTCCCCGGTAACCGCCGCCGTTCCACAGCAGCCGATACCAATTTCAGCGGTCAGTTTTTCAACCTCCTGCGTGTAGAAGTCGGGCAGGCTGGGAGCCGCTCCATTTTTGAGTTTTAGAGTTTTTGGCTCCAGTAACTGGATGCTGCACAAAGCTTCTGGTTTTGCTTTTTCGATGCCTGAAACAATGGTGTGCAGAATAAATTTTAACGGCATGCCGGTGGCGACCTGCGACAATGCTTCGCTGCGGGTTTGTTCGAGAATTTCGTTGCGTTTATGCTCGGTAAAATCCAGACAGTGGCCGATAAAACCAACAAATTGCTCACCTCTGAAGCGTGGTGCGCCATGACAAATTATCCAGCGATATTCACCATCGTGACGTTTCAGTCGATAGATAACTTCAAATCGCTGTCGAGCGGTGAAAGCCTTTCGGTAAGTGCTGATGCATCGGCTGATATCTTCAGGATAAACCGTTTCAATCCAGCCAAAGCCGGACAGTTCGCTCAACTGTTTGCCGGTAAACTCAAGAAAGGGTTGATTAAAGTAGTGATATTTCTGATCGCTTCCAGACATCCAGATCATCGCGCTGGCGGACTCTGAAATATCTTGAAGTAGTGACAGCGCCGCTGTTAACTCATCGGTCACTGTATTTAGTTGTTCAGCCTGTTCCTTCAGCGACTTGTATTCTTGTTCGTTGAGCGTGATCATCGAACTTACCCTGAGTGGTCAGCGGAAAATCCTTTAATCGCCCTGAAATACATCCCTACATATTACTTATAAGCCTGTTCTGATGAGTTCTGCAAGCTCTTGAAGCGAAGAAAGCGTGTGATCCGGTCTGCCACCCCAAGGGTCATAGTGTGTATTTTGACTGCGTTGGCACCAGATTGTTTTTATACCGACGGCATTCGCGCCTATTAAATCAAAGGCATTACCGGACACCAGATAAACTTTGCGAGCGCTGGTTTTGCAAGTCTCGATGAGATGGTGATAAACCTTCGGATCCGGTTTGAAACTGGCCACGGCATCAACACTGATAATCTGGTCAAAATATGATTCGATTGAAGCATGTGATAGTAATTCATGCAGCGTTGCTGACTCGGCATTACTGAATGTGACCAGTTTTACCGGCAGTTTGCTAAGCTCCGACAGGCACTGTCTGACATCGCCATAAGCTGGCAAATGCGCATAGGCATCCATCAACATGTGTTTTTGTCGCTCGGTGGCTTCGATTTCAAACAGGGCGCAGCAGTAGTCAATGGCATCACGAGTACATTGATCAAATCCTGTGTATTGGCCCATCAAAGCCCGGCGAAAAGTGTATTCAAGCTGTTTTTGCCTGAGCGTGGCGGCAAAGCGTTCAGTGTTGATATTGGGGGAGAGTTTGGCAATAGAATGATGCGCGCCATTCATGTCCAGTAAAGTACCATACACATCAAAAGCAATCGTCAATGCCATTGTTCGCTCCGAGCTTTGTTTCAAATACTCTATTGCATCGCGCTATTGCTGTCAGTTTCGATCACAACACAGTGCTTGCATGTTGATATCCGGGTGCGGATCATGTGCTGAATTGTGCTGTCATCATTTAACTTGTCGGGTATAAAACGATACGTGCGTCTGCTTCTGCGAATAGCCGCTTGGCTGATATTATTCTGGCTGATACTCAGTGTACTGGTGGTTTTGCCATTTCGCTGGGTAAATCCACCTCTAACCATGGTGATGTTTGATCGCTGGTTAACAACCGATAACCCCGAGTTTCGTCTCTATCAGAATTGGCTGAGCTGGGAGGATATTCCCAAACATGCTGCGCTGGCAGTGGTGGCTTCTGAGGATCAACGTTTTCCGCTGCACCGTGGTTTTGATGTGGATGCGATACAGCAAGCACTGCGTGAACGTGAGCGGCGTGGTCAGTTACGTGGTGCCAGTACTATCAGCCAGCAAGTCGCTAGAAACATGTATCTGTGGACGGGGAGAAGCTGGTTCAGGAAAGCACTTGAAGCCTGGTTCACTGTACTGATCGAGTTTTTCTGGGGCAAGCAGCGAATTCTTGAGGTTTATCTGAATATCGCAGAGTGGGGCGAGGGCATTTTTGGTCTTGATGCTGCCAGTCAGTATCACTTTGGCCGTCCTGCATCACAATTGACACGTATGCAGGCAGCCTTGCTTGCCTCAAGCCTGCCCAGCCCATTGGGTTACAACCCTTCAAGTCCGGGCCCGCGCTTGCAGCGTCGGGCCGAGTGGAATCTGGAGCAACAACGTAGATTGGGCGGCGAACAGTGGTTAAGACCACTCAGTGAGCCAAAGTAGTAACAAGGCGTCAATAAGCCCTAGTGTTTTTGAACGCGAGATTGAACCAGCTGGCTGTCCATACGCCAGGGTTTTCCCTGACAAACTGTGTAACAGGGGCAATTGTGGGTACAGCCACGACAAGGTAAGCGTGTGCTGCTATTGTGCGGTAAATCGTTTTTTTCGTTGGTCATAACATTTCCATCAATGATTTCACGCAGCCTCTGACAGAGATGGCATCATAAAATTCCATTTCTCTGAGGCTTTATCTCAGCCAGCGCACAGGCAAATAAAGATGACAAAATCAGGCACGCACTTTCCGACACATCGAGCCTTCTACTTGTTGGCACTGGTGTGTTTTTTATTGGCAATGATTCCCGCTGAGGCCGGACTGACTGGACGCCAATTAAGTCAAATGCTGACGGTGACCTTGAGTGTGTTTGCCATTGCCAGAACACTCAATGCGGTTATTTCCGTCGCGCAGGGTACAGAAGTTTCAATCGAGCCGATGGGGGTTGGATTGACGCTGACTCCTGGCCAGATACTGGATCCTTTGAATGATCTGATTGAGCAGTTCTCATTGATTTTACTGGTAGCCTCAGCGTCCATTGGCTTGCAGAAAATCATGCTTTATATCGGCGATATCTGGGCCATCAGACTGGTACTGGCTGTGTTGTCGATACTGGTTTTTCTGGTGTGTGTACGCGGTTTATGCCAGGCACGAATGCAAAAACGACTGGTTAAGTTGCTGGTGTTTCTGACCTTGTTACGACTATTAATCCCCATTACGGTCATGGTGACCTGGCAAGCACAGCAATGGCTGCATACTGAACGTGAACAACGGGTAGCGCTGCTGGTTGAAGTTACGGAACAAGTCGATACATTGGGCCTTGAAGTCACTGAAGGTCAACGATCATGGAGTCAGAACTTACGTTCCCGGCTGGATATTTCAGCCAAACTGGAAGCAATAAAACTACGTGCCGATCGAGCTGTAGAAGCCACGGTGTTTCTGGTTGCCGAGTTTGTGTTGGTGATGGTGTTGTTGCCGATTTTGATGCTGTGGTTGTTTGTCAGAATGATTCGACGTATTGATTTATGGATTAAGTGATACTAATAAAGCAAATAAAAACAGCCTGTTGAGCGTAAATCCTCAACAGGCTGAACCGTTTTTAAAGAATCGCGTCGAGTTTTTTTTGCATCTCTTCACGCGAAGGCCGAAGCTGAGCCAGTCCTCTTTGCATACGTCGCTGACCAAGTAACAACACCAGCGGAGAGGCAATCAGTACTGATGAGCTGGTGCCAATAATGATGCCGAAGATCATTGGGATGGCAAAACTGGCAACGGCATGACCGCCAGCAATCGCCATCGGTAACAGCGCCAACAGGGTTGTGACCGAGGTAAATACCGTCCGGGTCAAAGTAGCACTGATACTTTCATTCAGCAGCTGCATTAACGGTTTATCAGGGGTGGCTCTCAGGTTTTCCCGGATGCGATCAAAAACCACCACCTTGTCATTGACCGAATAACCAATCAAAGCCAGCAGCGCAGCGACTGCCGTCAGATTGAACTCAATACCGGTCAGCGCAAAAAAGCCAATGGTTTTGGTCAAATCAAGAGCAATGGTGGTGGTCGCAGCCAGAGCAAAATGAAACTCGAAACGCACCCACAGATACGCCAACATGCCCAGACCTGCAAAAACGATAGCGAGAATGGTTGCATCGCTGAAATCACCACTGACTTTGGGGCCCACCATCTCAACTCTAGGAAACTCGGCAGCATCCGATAATGCGGTGAGTGCCTGTTTGAGTTGCTGCAGTTGGTCACCGCTGGCAATTTGTTGAGCGTCTTTCATCGGCAGACGCAACAAATAATGTCCGGCATCGCCAAACTCCTGCAACTGCGTTTCATCGAGCCCTGCCACGTTCAATGCCAGCCGAACCTGATCCACATCGGTACCGGGAATTTGGCTTTCGACCACAATACCGCCGCTGAAATCAATGCCATAGTTCAGGCCGGGAGAGATGAACAAACCAATCGAGGCGATAGACAACAGCGCGGATGCAGCCAAACCGATTTTTCGGCTGCGCATAAAGTTGATAGTACGACGACTGAGTCTGTCCAGCGCTTTGATGCCGGAAATGCTCAGATGCAAACCTGAGTGCTTTCTGGCTCGCCATTCCATTAACAAGCGTGTCAGCGAAATAGAGGTGAACAGCGAGGTCAGCAAGCCAATCGCAATGGCCACAGCAAAACCGCGCACCGGACCGCTGCCGAACATGAACAGCAAGCTGACCGCAATCAATGAGGTGATATTGGAGTCCAGGATGGTGCTATAGGCGCGTCTAAAGCCAGAATCAATAGCGTGCCAGGCTTTTTTGCCACGTCTGATTTCTTCACGGATGCGTTCATTGATCAGAATATTGGCATCTACTGCCATACCGATGCTGAGAATAATCCCGGCAATCCCCGGTAATGTCAGTGTCGCCCCAAGCAAACTGAACACCGCAAATATCAACAACAGATTGACCAACAAGCCAATGCAGGCAATCAAGCCCCACACACCATAGATAGCCACCATGAAAAACAGCACCAGAACTGCGCCGGTGATACCGGTGAACAAGCCCATCTGAATAGCATCACTGCCGAGATCCGGGCCAACGGTACGTTCCTCAATGACCAGCAGTGGAGCGGGTAGTGCGCCGGATCTCAGCAATAATGCCAATTGGCTGGCTTCACGCAAAGTAAACTGACCACTGATTTCACCGCGACCGCCACCAATGACACTGCGAATCGACGGTGCAGTGATAACTTGATCATCAAGCACGATGGCCAGTTGTCGATCGATATTGTGAGTAGTCATGTCAGCAAACTGCCGGGCGCCTGTTTTATCCAGGGTAAAACTGACCACGGGTTGTCCTGTTTCCTGACTGAATGCCATGCGCGCATCACGAATATGTTCGCCTTCCATTGCGATACGTGATTCGATTCGATAGTGTTGCTGTCCGGAAGGATCTGTCAGTTGCAGAATATTGGCTGAACTTGTGCTCAGTTCATCCACCACCCAGTGAAAAGTCATACTGGCGGTAGTGCCCAGTAAATCACGAATCGCTTTGGGGTCATCCACACCTGGCAGCTGCACTTGAATACCTTGCTTGCCATGGCGGGTAATGCCCGGCTCAACCAGACCGGACTCATCAAGCCTTTTTCTGACGATCTGCAGACTCTTTTCAACAGCCTCATTCACAGACTTATTGATATATTCTTCGGTCGGCAACAGTGTCAGGTGATCGAGCCTGGCTTCAACCCGATACAGCGGTAAGCCACCCTCAGGGTTTTCGATAAGTGGTCTGATTAGGCGTTTCATCGCCGATAGATCAGCCAGATCGCGCGGATAAATTTCGACTTGCTGCTGATCGCTGTTGATGGCGCGCACAAACAAGCGTGCCTCACGCAGATTATCAGTGATGAGTTCTGCCAGTTGCTGATGCTGGGCTTTCAGCAAGGCTTCACTGTCCACCTCAAGCAGTAAATGTGAACCACCGCGTAAATCCAGCCCCAGCTTGAAACTGGTGGTTTGATACCACTGTGGTAGCTGATTCAGTGTGCTGTCAGGCAAGAAGCTAGGCAGGGTAGACAGCAGCCCCAATAAAATGACCAGACCATAAACTATGGCCCGTTTCGATAAAGATCGCATAGGACATCCTTAAAGTAATTCTGAAAAAGTGGTTTTCGGAATGCCTTAGCGGATGGGCGGTGCGCGGGGAATTGCCAGAACAAAACGTAGTTGTCCTGGGTGGATTAGGTGGTTTGCAAAAGCTGCCAGCAATAGACCGAAGCAGATAGCTCCGGTGTTGATACTGAGCAGTAACAGATCGTGAGGTTCACCATCACTATGCTGAATTTTGCTGATGTCAGCGAAAATAAAGCCATGCTGTTGATGCTCGCGGATGAGCGCCAGTCGTTCGGTTTGCTCACCAACAGCATTGAGCTGGTCGTTGGCTTGCAGGGAAGTGTATAAGCTACCATGCAATATCAGGCTGAGAGACAGTACAAACAGCCACAACCAGGCCAGCCGGAGGCCAGTCTGTTGTGGAGCTGCAGTGCTATCAGAGTCTGACATCAGACCTAAGATTCCTTTGAGTCATCGAAGTAATTCACTTCGAATGGGAACAGCCAATAAGACATGACTATCTCGCCATTGTGGTGGCAAAATCAGCAAATTCAAGCGACATGCCTGATTATTTTAGTAGTCGTTATACAGCGATTCGTAAAGTCTGCGTTCAAATGCCCGGAGCGGTTGGCGGCGATTACGATCATCTGCAGGGTGATAGTTAGAGATGATTTGCACAAAATACAAATGCCGACCTGAACGCGCCTGAATGCGCCCGGCCAGGTTATAGGTGCCATAAATAGCACCGGTTTTAGCGGCGATTTTACCTACCAACAGCTCATGGGAAACGCTGGGACGACCACGCAGTGTGCCAGAGCGGCCCGAAACCGGCATGGTGGAAACCAGGCCCAAATCCGGGTTTTTGAAGATATATTGCACGACTTGCATCAGTTGCGAAGCTGTCATTCGATTGTTTCTGGATAAACCTGAACCATCAACAATGATGGCAGAGTCCAGATCAATGCTGGCTTCACTTCGCAAAATTGCCTTGATGGCGGCTGCACCATTTTCAAAACTACCCGGTTTGTCGTAGTAGAAACGACCAATGGTTTTAAGCAGGTTATCTGCGATCAGATTGTCTGAGTCTTTGACCATGGTATCGATGAGTTCCATCATCGGCGCAGAGCGATGTACTACCAGAATTTCATCACCTTTTACCCGGTCGTTACGAATAATTTCGCCATTGAGTCGAATGCCTGCGCGTTGCAGTTCTTCATTGAGGATTTTGGCGGTGAACACCGTCGGGTTTTGAATCGCCAGGTGGAAGTTAACCGGCAGGCGGTGCGTTTCCAGACAGCCGCCCACCGTGTAATTATTTTGATTATCGGCAATTAATTTCAGGCCACAATCCACGCTCAGATACTCAAGCCCCTGACGCATTGAAATGTCACCTGCCCGAATATTGACTTGCTCGGGCGCTGTGGCGCGTACGCCGGTGATGGGAGGTTCAGAGGTCGCTTCAAGTCGACCATAAACACAATTACCATTGAGCGTCAGCGCACTTGAGGGGGCGCTGTAACATACCCCCATGATATCCCAGGGAACACCAATCGCACGTTCAAAGGTGTCAAAAGCAGCGCCATTAAGATAGACATTGCCTTCAATGCTGTCCTGATAGCTTTTCAGTCTTTCTACCAACACTCTGAGCTGACTGCGCGTCAGTGTCGGGTCGCCGGTAAAATGGAAAATGATGTCCTGATTATTGCGTTCTACCCGTGTCTCAAAGCGATAATCTTTCAGGTAAATCGCAGCGGCAAGCGCGGTGACCAGTTTTTGAGTGCTTGCAGGTTGTCTCACTTGATCGGCATATGAGGAATACAACACCTCATTGCTGTTGGCATCCACCACCATCAGGGCGACGTCTGTGCCGTCGGGCAAGCGATGACCATTAAGCGCAGGGTGCGTCAGATCTTTGAGGGATTCCTGAGCATGAATAACAGGAGCGAGCAGGGAAAGGGAGAGAAGGCTGGCCAGAATGAGTTTCATAGATGTCTGTGTGTGTCATGAAAAAGCAATCAGACCATGATAGCCAGCCTCCCGCCATTCGTCAGTCAGTTTTTGCAGAGAATTTTGCAGGCTTTGCTAAGTGCTTGTCTGATCAGAGTGTTTCGCTGAGCGATAAAGCACGATGCTGAAGCAGATCTTTGGCTCGGCTGAGTGCATCGCGATTTTTGACATGTACGATCAGTGTCCAATGACGCTTTTGTGAAGCTTCTGTCGTTTTGTTGATCATTAAATCGTGATCAGGTCGGATTGACACCACGCCCGCCAGCATCATACCTGCCAGCATGCCAAAGAACGCCAGCGCGAGCACCGTGGTGATAGGACTTGCCTGAAAGTATAGTGGACCCACACTGATCAAAAAGCCAGCCAGAATAACGCCGGTGGCAATACCCGCCAGTCCAAGCCAGAGATGTGACTTGATGAGCGTTTGATAAATACCCGTGCTTTCAGGTTCGATTTTTTTGCTCAATGTGTCATCTTCAGGGCGGATGATGTTGATAGAATCCGCGGTGAATTCGCCTTCTTTGAGCAATGTTTTTTCAGCGTTGATGGCGGCGCTTTTGTCTGCAAATACCGCGGCCAGCTTATGCGATTTTTGTTCTTCGATAATATTGACTTCCATTTTGCATGTCTCCTGTGTTTTGAATACAAAAACACGGATGATCGAAGGTTTTTTTTCAGTGATAACAGTGAACAAAAGATCTGCAAAACCTTCGAGCACACGCTATAAAGATGGTCAATCTTAAGTACGGAAAGTTTCAAACCAGCAGTTTTATACGCAAGTTTTCAGTCATATATTACATTATAAACATTAATTTAAAGTGGTTTATTAATGTTTTTTGTTATCTTTCGCTAACCTGAAAAACACCGACTAACTGGCTGAGTTTCTCGGCAGTGTTTTTTACCATGACGGCACGTTGTTGCAGGGCATGGACCGAACTGTTCATCTGCGCTGCAGAGACGCCTACCTGACGCGCGGTATCTCCATGCTGCTGACTGTTGTAATCCAGTTGCTGGATAGTGGCAAACATAGTCTCAACCAGTTCGTGAAGTTGAGTGTTTTCTCCAGAAGCTTCTTCAGCCATTTTGAGACTTCGGTCAACGTTGGCAACGCCGGTTTCCATAAATTTGGCGGCCTCCTGGGTTTCTTGTTGCATTCCCTCAATCATTCGCTGAATCTCATCAGCAGAACTGGCGGTCCGCATGGCGAGGCCTCTGACTTCTTCTGCGACCACCGAGAAGCCTCTGCCATGTTCCCCTGCACGGGCTGCTTCGATCGCGGCATTGAGTGCCAGCAAGTTGGTTTGATTAGTAATGTCGGTGATTACGCTGATGATTTTGCCGATGTCCTGTGTCCGGCTATTGAGCGAATGCACGGTATGCGCTGAAGTATCAACAACATCACGAATTTCCTGAGTTCCTTGCCGCACCGATTCAAACTGTTCACGTGCCTGACGTACCACCTCATCCATGGTTTGCTTCATAGCTTCAGCGGTGGTCGCTGCCTGTCCAATATCAGCAATTTGCTGTTCGATAAGGCCAAGCATTTGTTCAATAGCTACGGCAACTTCTGTGGAAACCTCATAGGCCTCACGATTGGTTTGCAGCATGACCTCATTACTGGTTTTAACTTGATCACTGGTTGAAATGACTTGCCCGACAATGCCATCCAGATTGTCGATAAAGCTGTTGATCCAGCGTCCTATATCGCCACTTTCATCATGTGCCAGCTTCTGAGTTTCAAGGCGTTGTCTCAAGTTTCCTTCACCTTCAGCGATGGTTCTTAATACTTCTGTCATGGCGTTGAGTCGGCTAGCCAGACGTTTGGTATTGAGTTTTTGCAGCATCATGGCAACGAGGGCCAGTGTCACCAGAGAAATACCATCAATTGCCGGTTGTGGCAGTTGGGTCAAATACTGAAGCCCACTGTTTACGCCCAATAAAGCCAGCATGGCAAATACAACACCGCGCATCAGGCTGATATTGACCGAACGGCGTCGGTAGACTTCTTCCAAATCGCCCTCACACATCATGCCCCATGTATCCATTGAGCCTTTCAATTTGAAGGTGACACCTTTGCCGATCACTGGGATGTGTCGATAATCGGAGTAACCGGGGTAGGTGACAAACAGGTTCTCATCGTTGTGAATCGTTTCTCTGACGCCGGGATGTAATTGTCCGGTGGCCGGATCAGTAAAGCGAATTTCAAACTCGGTATGTTTGTTAACCTTGACTACCCCCCAACGGGTATTGATGCCACTTTTGAGATTTTCACCGTGTGAGAAGGTGCTATCTTCAAATCGAGATCGCGACAACGCAACACCCGGCTGAATGGTTCCATCAAAGCGAGAGCTGACCATGAAGATATAGTTATCGCCTGACTCTGGATAGATATGGCCGGCTTCGCGCTGAATCAGATCGCCCATCACATCATTGGGTACGCGTCCGCATAACACACCAACGGGCAAGCCATCTCGAGTCAGCGGCTGGTAAAACATCAGGGTGACTTCATCATGAAAGCTCGAGGATGAGGGCCCAAGTTGCAGGGTGAGGGGATCAACATAGGGGCCATGCAGAAACTGTTGAGTCAGGCCTTTGTTAACGGCTTTGGCTGACAAATCATTCTGACCGACGTGAGCTGGCCAGGTTGAGTGCGTGACTTCGCCTTGTGTATCAATGATAAAAAGCTCGGAGAAGTCCGGTGCAGCCTTGAGCCTGTCATGCAATGTAGAAATATCGACTTCAGGGTATCGGCTCATCAGATCTTCGGCCAGCAATTCCAGCTGTAGCCAATGACTGTCAGTCCACTGATGCAGTAGCTTGACTCGAGTTGCTGCGATGCCTTCGAAGCTTTTTTCTACCGCTTCGTAGTGACTGCGATTTAAAAAACAGGCCCAGGCCATTTTGAATTTGCCTGTCGGCCCAAACCACGGTAACCAGCGACGTTCTGCCAGACTTAAATTCATGGAGTGACTTTTAAGTGTCATTGAGGCTTGCCTTTGTTGTTGTCATTTAAATCAGCCATGGCAACTTTCAGGCCACATCAGTCAATAGCTAAAATCAACAGCTTATCTGCGCTTTGGCGCGACGATTGCACTTAATCTGTGCAGTCTTTCCATACCATGATTCATTTACAGTGCACGCTAAAAAAGCATTTTAAATATCTGTTTTTATTGGAAAATGTGAACTTATTCACATTCGGGGCTGCAGGTATATCCGCATATGAAAAAATAATTCTTGTGAGTAACTTCGAGCCCATCATAGAATGCGGTTTTTTCTAGTGATTCAATGGAGAGTTTCATGTCAGAACCTGTTTGGTTTAGAACCGCCGAGGCCACTGTTTTTGCCAGTGATGATCAAGGTACCGATGCGATGCCAGAAATACTGATTGGCAGTGTAAAAGGACCAGCAGGTCAGGCTTTTGCCAATCTGATGGGGCAAACCGAAGGGCACACCCGAATGTTTGCCATTCGTGCCACCAATCAGCAAGTCAAACCTGCCACTTTGATGGTGCCCAAAGTCACAATCAAATCCAGTGCTTATGTTGAATTACTGGGTGGACCGGTGCAATCTGCGGTGGCCGATGCGGTACTGGACAGCGTGATTGAAGGTGTGATTCCTAAAGAACATGCGGATGAGCTTTGCATTATCGCGATGTTGTGGATCGCACCGAGTGCAGCGGCTGATCCCGATGTTGACCGCAAAGATCTTTACCGTACCAACTACGAAGCGATGAAACTGGCCATCAAACGTGCCATGACTGGCTCACCAACCATTGATGAACTGATTGAGAACCGTCAAAAGATTCATCATGAAATGTATGATCCTGAAACCGGTGAATCCATCTGGTAGGTCGACTGATAGTCAACAAAAGCCCCGTCCATGACGGGGCTTTTTTTTTAAACTTTTTCAGCCGGTGATTTCTCAATTTCGGCAATAATCCTTTTTTGCAGTTCGTTCACCGCTTGATCTCGGGCTTCTTTGTTTTCTGCGATAGACTCAATGACGATTTTTCGAAGTTTCTGCCAGATGAGCTGGCTGACACTGCTTTGTGAAAGCATGGTCAGGTAACTCGACAATTGCTGATTAGATTGATAGCCAGCCCATGCCGGATAATCTCTTGCCTTGAGTAGCGGCTTGTTGATTTTGCCACCAAATGCGAGCCTTTGACCGTGTTCGCTATCAAGCGCCGCCATTCTTCCGTGACCACGATGTTCAAGATGTTTGATCAGAGCCAAATTTCGACTGGCGATCAGCAAGATAATCTCGTCAGCCAGCGCAATCAATGTCGCTTGGCGCACTTTATCCAGATAGATATTGCGTAACATCCGTCGTGCACCGAGCAAACCGCCGGCCAGGATGCCAATAAGGGTCGGCATGCCCAATGTCATGCCGGCAGTCATCAGATCGATGGTAATGCCAATGCCGGCACCGCCTGCACTGGTTTTGACCACATCAAAACCTTGTTGCTTGAGTGTCTCAGCATCAAATGGATCTCGCTGCCAGGCCATGTTGGCAAAATCCTCATGCAATTGGCTTCCATGCAGCTTGGGATCATAGTTGTAAGAAGCAAGAATCTGTTCGACGCAAGCGGATTCCTGCTCTCGGACAAATTGCTGAAGTTTGGCCGTCTGTTGTTGTAGTTTGTCTGGCTGATCCTGGGCGGCAATATCTTCAGCCGCGGCGAGGCAAATCAGTGTTTCAGCCAGCGCAAAGCTTGCTCCTTGCAAGCGCCAGTCATTTTCCTGCTGACGTGCTTGTGCCAGTTGCTGGATAGCCGCTTGCCAGTCAGGCAAGACATTGGTCAGGGCGCTGTAAAGCAGTGATTCAGCTTGCCAGTCATAGACAACAGCATCGAATGCCAAAACAAGATGCTGACCGATATCGGCCAGTTTCTGTCGCCATTCATGACCGCGATGTTGTCCCTGGGTAAAGTTGAGCAGACAGATAATCGGTTTGCCACACAAGCCAAGCAGATAAATTTCATCCAGATACTTTTCCAGCACGGGTTCACGAGCATCGATAATGTAGAGCAGGGCATCGCACTGTCTTGCGGTATTGAGTACCAAGACTTCAAAGCCGTATTGCTGCTGAATTTCAGTGTCCTGAAGTGCTTCAGATAAGGCTTCTGACTGATCGCGTCGATTGAAAATCTTCGGATTTAATACATCGCGCAGCTCAGGTGCGCTTTCAAATCCAGGGCTGTCATAGATGTCGATGGAAAGTGTCTGCGAATCCAGCAGCCGCATTTGCTCAATGGTGCGGGTAGTACCAGACAATGCAGAAACCTCGCCAAACTCATGACGTCTGCCCAGTGTTCTGAGCATCGAGGTTTTGCCGGTATTGGTATGGCCTGCGACCAGCAGTTGCAACGTCATGTCTGTTGCTCCCGTTCTGCTGCATTCAACACATCATTCACATTGACCTTATGACTGCAATCAAAATCAACCAGGGCAAGAGCATGCTCATGTGCTCTGGTTTGCCAGTCGATCAGTCTTGAATGGATATCCACCTGGTGAGACTCAGCAATCGCTTGCTCACACAGCACAATCAGCACTCGGCCTTCGGCGATATCCTGAATGTTTCTGAGTCGTTTTAATGTGGTGTTATCGGGGCTGCGGGCATAAGAGCAAAATGCCAGCACATCGACAGGTTTTTCCAGGCTTTCCAGTGCTGTCAGCGCGGATTGGTATTGTTGACTGTTTATCAGATGACCCAGATCTTTGACTGTGTCTTCTTTAATCAATGGCCATCGGTCTGATTGATCCAACTCGATGCCGATACTGGCAATGGTGTTGGCGCCTGTATGAGCTGCGCGGTCTGCGGGTAGTGGATAGCGCGGCGCAAGCATAGGCTGCTGAGACTGCTCTGACAATGATTTAATGCGTTTCAAGGCCTGACGAAACAGGGGATAAGCATAATTGTCGGGCAGATTTTTCAGAGACTGTCGTAACTTGACTTGTGACAGGGCAATAAACGCCAGTCTCGGCACGATGCCATAGACCACAATGCTCATTAGTAACAGCTGCGCCCATACTGCCCGGTCGGTTTGAATTGACGATTGATCTAACTGTGCGCTGGCAATTAGATCTGCGTTTAAAGGGATGCCTGCCAGCGCCGCGGGTAGTGCAAAACTGATTTGTACAAAAACTGCAATCTGCTGACTATCAAGCAGGGTAGAGCCCCAGTAGAAATCATATTGATAAAAGCTCAGTCGGAATAAGGTGCCCAGCAGCGCGCCCAGAGAAAAAAACAGCCAGCTGCTGTGTGTTAGTAAGCTCAGTTGCCAAGGGTTTACCCATTGACGACCTGCTCGAAATACGGCGTTTTGATGGACTGATGGTGCTGTATTTGCAGCGATCATCAGTTTGCTCAGTAAATGAGTGGCCGCGTTGACCAGGCGCCCCAACATGCCACCACTGATGCTATCTGACTGGCCAAAGCGTAACAGGCTGACTCCAAGCCACAAGCACAAGCTGAACATCGGCAGCAAGGCACAAAATAGCGTCACACTCATCAAGTTCACATGATTTGCTGTCGCCGTCAGCAAAGCAAAAGCGGAAGATGCGCCGACCAAAAAAGCCACCAGCCAAAAAACAATACGTGCCATATCGAAATAGCGGCGATAGTCGTCAATGACGGTAATAAGCTGACTGCTGATTTTCAAGTGTTCTGTAAACACGGCCAGCTTCTCGGCATCATTTCCCTGACAAGCTGACGCTGCCTGAAGCGCCTCATTATCGTTGAGTAATGCTTGTTGATCTGGGTGATGGGCGAGTGCGTTGTCCAACAGCCAGCGGTTAAGTTTGTCTTGCACCAGGATGTCTGTTCCAGTTTGTGGATTGTTTCGATTCTACATGGGCTTGTTTTCGTATAGGTAGAGCCAGCCCTTAGTAATGCGATAAATCAACCAGATTGCATTGAGCAGCAGGATAACCACACCAATAAATACTACAGTCAGAAGTGCACCGATGACTGCCCACAGTAAACCAAACCAGAAAGTGCGGATCTGCCAGCGGAAATGAGACTCCAGCCAGGTGCCTGCGACATCATCACGCTTGATGTAGTTGATGATCACTGCGACCAAAAAGGTGATACCCAGCAGAAATGATGCGGCCTGCAGGCCGTAAACAACCATGGTGATCATTTTTGCTTGGTTGTCTGCAGCATTGTGTTTGTTGTTATTTTCAGGCATCAACTGAGTGTCGGCCATTACATTACCTTTGAGAACAAATGGTGTCGGGGTGCTTACTGTAGATCAAATCGAATCTCTGGCAGCTCAGGTCGCCATAGATCAATTGCATCCAGGACAGGATAGCGTTATCTGATTGTTTGGCAATTGTTCGATGGAAATCGTAAATTAGTGTTTACTAAATTAGATAATTCTAATATTCTATAGGCATAAGCAATATGAGGATTACACGATGAGTGTCGAGAAAATAAGCGCAGAGCAGTTTTTGCAATTACAGCCTGCTGAGGATTTGTGTCTGCTGGATGTCAGGACAGCAGCAGAAGTCAGAAACGATGCATTGCCTGGGATTATTGAAGTCCCTGTTGATCAACTGGACGCAGAAAAATTCAAGACAATTTTGCAGCAGCGAGACCATTCAGGGCCGGTCTATCTGATTTGTCAGTCAGGCAGAAGGGCTGAGATTGCGGCCAGCAAACTGGCTAAAGCCATAGAAAATCCATTGCTGATTGTCGAAGGCGGAATGGCGGCTATTCGTCAGAAGAAAAAGCCGACTACGACTACGACGGGAACGATGATCAGTCTGGAACGTCAGGTGAGAATAGCCGTTGGCATTCTGATTATCCTGACGGTACTGGCAGGTTTCATTTTCAGTCCGGTGTGGTTTGGCGTAACCGGTTTGATGGGGCTGGGGTTGTTATACGCGGGCATTACCGATAACTGCATGCTGGGCATGATCATGGCCAAAGCGCCCTGGAATCGCTGAGCATCATGTTTTTGCTGACGGGCATATTGATTGGGCTGGTACTGGGACTGACCGGAGCCGGTGGTTCGGTGTTTGCCGTTCCGTTATTAATCATGCTAACCGGCATGTCTGTGCATCAAGCGGTCGGACTGTCATTGGGCGCTGTTGCGGTGACTGCCATGTTTGGTTGTTTACGTGGCAAAACCAGAAAAACCATGTTGCTGGTGCCCGCCATATTGTTATCAATTTCGGGCATGTTGCTGGTGCCAGTAGGGCAGTGGTTGGCTAGTCAGCTTGATGCAATGGCACTGGTGATTGGTTTTGCCATATTGGCGATTTTAATTGCCATCCGGATGTGGCGAATGGCCGTTCGCAACCCCGAAAGCTCGGCAATTACCCGTGCCAGTGACTTAACAATTGATAGCAGCCAGGGATTGTTGTGCAGATTGAGTCCCAGCGGTCAGTTTCAGATGCGTCCCCGTTGCATGAGTGGTTTGCTGGTTGGCGGTGCTGTAGTAGGCGTTTTGTCAGGCATGTTTGGCGTCGGTGGTGGCTTTTTGATTGTGCCATTGTTGTTGTATCTCAGTCAGGTCACTTTCAGACAAGCCGTAGGAACATCGTTGCTGGTGATTACTGTGATCAGCGGAGTTGGCTTTATCAGCTTTCTGTTGATGTCCGAATACGCACAAAGCTTGCCGGTAAATCTGATGCTGTGGTTGATGGCGGGCGGTGTGCTAGGGATGATTTTTGGACAATTACTGACAGATAAAATCGCCAATGCCCGTTTGCAGAAGATCTTTGCCATTGCCTTGATAGTCATCGTCAGTGTGATGACATTAAACGCCGTTTTAGGAGGATAGTTCTATGATTTTCAGACAATTATTTGAGAAAGTTTCCAGCACCTACACTTACCTGATTGCTGATGAAGTCACTGGCGAAGCCTTGTTGATCGATCCGGTGCTGGAAGAAACCGACATGTATCTGCGGCTTCTGAATGAATTGGGGCTGACGCTCAAAGTCGCCATGGATACTCATACGCATGCTGATCACATTACAGCGCTCGGCAAATTACGCGAACAAACTGGTTGCCTGAGTTTGATGGGCGCACAGGCGCAATCAGCTTGTGCCAGTGGACAGTTTGAAGATCAGCAGATCATCAAAATTGGTCAGCTGCAAATCAAGGCACTGCACACGCCCGGTCACACAGATGACAGCTACAGTTTTGTGTTGGAGCATCAAGACCAAACCTATCTGTTCACCGGCGACACTTTATTGATTCGTGGTACCGGTCGTACCGATTTTCAAAATGGCAATGCGGATGACCAGTTCAACAGTTTGTTTAATGTTCTGTTGCAACTTCCTGATAACACATGGGTTTACCCTGGCCATGATTATAAAGGCTGGATGGTCAGCACACTTCATGAAGAGAAGCAGCACAATCCAAGGCTTCAGGTCAGTAATGCCATGGAATATCGACAAATAATGGACAATTTGAATCTGGCGAATCCGAAAATGATGGATGTTGCCGTTCCTGCCAATCGTGCCTGTGGAGAGGTGAGTCTCTGACCGAGTGGAAGGGGCATTACAACACCAGACTGATAAGGCAGTCGGCACTTCGGTTTCAGTAGTGAATCTGTGTCGAAAGTCGCTGCTTTGTCAGTCACATTAATCCTTTGATTTAGATCAACAAAGCGGCGAAATCATCTGTTGGCGCAAAGCCGATCTTGTACTCTTGCACCCGCAATCACTAGCCCCAGAAAAATAATCATTTTCACACATTGTTTCAATGTGCTTACGCAGGATAAATCGACATGCTCAATTTCAGAAATAGAACGCTGAGGACAAAACTCGGTATCAGCTTCGCCGTGGTGATATTCCTGTCATTTCTGATAGCAAGCTTCTCAATATATTCACTCCGGCAAATGACTGAGGCCAAGCAGCAAGTCATTGAATTGATGGATCTTGCGATTTATCAAGTGGAGAAAGAGGTCGATCATCTTGCCTGGACCAATCAACTGGCCAACAGTTTTCTGCTTGAAACACCATTTACAGGGCAGTTGGATCCTGAAAAGTGTGATTTCGGTCAGTGGTATTACGCATTCAGAGAAACAAACATCTACGAAAAAGCGTCACCGGAGTTCAGAGCTGCTTTTGATGCGATAGAGCAACCGCATTTCAACTTGCATCAGAGTGCCGTACGTATTCAGGATTACATGCAAAGCAATCAGGGGAATGCTGCGATTGGTGTTTACGGTCGTGACGTACAACAGCATTTGCAGCAGGTTCGGTTGCACCTCGATGAGATCAAATCCTCTCTGGCAGCAGAGAGGGCGTTAATCATTTCAGAAGCGTCCAAGTCGGCACAAAGGATGACTTATGTTCAGATTGCGCTGGCATTGCTTGTCTTGTTAATCAGCGCAGTTCTAGCGACAAAAATAATCAACAGTATCAGTTCCAGAATGTCAGCATTGACACAGCGGGTTAAGGAGATGGCTGATGGTCATTTCAATCAACAAGCGTTGCCAGTTGATGACAAAGACGAAATAGGCATCAGTATTGAGGCATTTAATGTAATGGCAGAAAAAACTGCCAATCTGGTGATGGAAGTGAATAATTCCGTCGCTCATTTGATGAAGTCGGCTGAAAAACTCTCTTTGGTGAATATGGAAACCAATAAGGGGGTTCATCAGCAACAAACGGAAACCGATCTTGTTGCGACGGCAATGAATGAAATGTCGGCGACAGTACAGGAAGTTGCCAGGAATACCCAAATGGCTGCAGATGCGGCTCAGAATGCTTCATCACAGGCGGTCGCGGGTCAGTCAATTGTGGTCGAAAGCATTCGGGTTATTAATTCGCTTGCTTCTGAAATTATCAAAACCTCATCGGTCATTGAAAATGTGCATAGCAGCTCACAGTCAATTAATCAGGTGTTGGAAGTGATTCAGGGAATCGCCGAACAAACCAATCTGTTGGCACTCAATGCAGCAATTGAGGCGGCGAGAGCCGGTGAACACGGTAGAGGCTTTGCGGTGGTCGCTGATGAGGTACGCCATTTGGCAAACCGTACTCACCAATCAACCGATGAAATCAAAGATATGATTCGACAACTCCAAACCGCAGCAACGACGGCTGTGGAAGTGATGGAAAAGAGTGAAACAGAAGCAAAACTCAGTGTTCAACGAGCGGCTGAAACTGACGAAGCACTCACAGCAATCAATCAGGCAGTTGCCCAAATTAATCAAATGAATATTCAGATTGCCAGTGCGTCAGAGGAGCAAAGCGCCGTGGCAGAGGAAATCAATCGAAATCTGTGCAACATCAGTGCGATTGCTGAATCTAACTCTGAACTTTCAGACAAAACTATGGACGCGAGTCGTGCCCTCGAACAAACTGCAGAAAATTTGCATGTCACGGCCAGCAAATTTAATGTGAGTGGGGCAGGGTCTGTAAATCCCTGATAGCTGAAGCTTCTGGTGTGCAAACAGCCACCCGCAGTGGTGGCTGACAGAAAGTGACAGACGCTGGTGATACTCTGGTAGATAGCTATCAAACAGGATAAATCATGAGTGACTCCACCATTCAATCAAGCATGATCACATTGGCCAGACATCGACTCAAAGCATTAAAAGTCGCCTTGGTTGGCCGCGCAGCGGATCTCAATCTGGTTCAGAACACTTTCCATCAACTCACCGGACTGACCAGTCTGCGTTTTGTACAGAATCACGGATTAGATGAGGCAACATGCAAGGAGCTGAGCATTATCGATAATCTTGCGATTTTGAGTGTGCTGTATTCTCACCCTGAAGTCTTGGACAAGTTTTCCAGCGAGTCACAGCAGTTATCTCGATATCTGGATATGCCCGGTCGCGAGCTGCTGGATCTGTTGTTCAAACAAGGTGGTCGCTTTAACAATCAGGAAGCGGTTTCCGTGGCAATTCATCGCGGCTTGATTGACGATATTCATCACGAGGCTGAAGCCTACCGGCGATTAGAACTTCGAGAACGGAGCTCTCAAGACAGGGGACATTAACAGGAGAGACGGCAGGCTCCATCTCTCCTGAAGTCGTTATTGACTGGCTTGCAGTGAGGCCATATCAATGACAAAACGATAACGTACATCCGCCCGTTCCATCCGCTCAAAAGCTTCATTGATTTGATCCATGCGGATCATTTCACACTCCGGCAGCACATTCATGCGCGCACAAAAATCCAGCATTTCCTGAGTTTCGGCAATGCCGCCAATCAATGAACCGGAAATATGTCGACGACCAAACACCAAGGGTGAGGTATCGGTGCCATCGACAGGGCCTAACTGACCAACCAGTACCAGACTGGCATCCAGATCCAGCAAGGGCACATAAGGTGTCAAATCATGTTTGACCGGCACGGTATCGATGATCAGATCAAAACTGGATTGCGCCTCGGTCATTGCTTGTGCATCTTTGGATACCAGAAAAGCATCGGCACCCAGTGACATGGCATCCGCTTGTTTGCTGGCTGAGGTGCTGATGACAGTGACATGAGCACCCAATGCAACGGCCAGTTTGACCGCCATATGGCCCAGACCACCCATGCCAATCACACCGACGCGTGAGCCAGGACCGACGCCCCAATGCCGCAGTGGTGAATACGTGGTGATACCGGCACATAACAAGGGCGCCGCACGCGCCAAATCCAGAGTTTCTGGTACTTTCAGTACAAATTCCTCACGCACGACAATGTGTTTTGAATAGCCGCCATGGGTGATGCTGCCGTCAATGCGATCAGGTGAACCGTAGGTGAGGGTGAAACCATTGCGACAGTACTGTTCTTCGCCGCTATGGCAGGAATCACAATCCTGACAACTATCGACCATGCAGCCCACGGCGACATGCTCACCTACTTGATACTGACTGACTTCCGCGCCGATGGCAGTGACCTTGCCAACGATTTCATGGCCGGGCACCACCGGATAAGTGCTGGCATTCCAGTCGTTGCGTGCCATGTGTAAATCAGAGTGGCAAACACCGCAATAAAGAATCTCTATGGCGACATCGTTATCGCGTAGTGCTCGTCGTTCAAATGACAAGGGCGCAAGTCTGGATTGAGCCGTCTGAGCAGCATAACCAATGGTTTTCATAGCAAGACTCCAAGTGACTTTTTTGAGAGAAAATCAAGCATAGCAGCTTGAGGTGACAGTTAAAAAAAAACGAGCACCCCACCAAAGCAGGGCACTCGTTTTTGTCTGTGATGTGAAGCGAGTTACTTCAAATCAAACCGATCAGCATTCATCACTTTGACCCAGACCTTGGCAAAATCACGAACAAATTTCTCCTGATTATCATCCTGGGCATAGACTTCAGCGTAGGAACGCAGAATCGAATTGGAACCAAACACCAAATCAACACGAGTCGCGGTCCATTTCACCTTGCCGGTTTTACGATCCACAATCTCGTAAAGATTAGTGCCTGCCGGTTTCCAGCTATTGGCCATATCGGTCAGATTCACGAAGAAATCGTTACTCAGCACGCCCTCACGGTCGGTGAACACACCATGTTTGCTGGCACCGTGATTGGTGCCCAATACCCGCATACCACCAATCAGTACAGTCATCTCATGTGCGGTTAATCCGAGTAATTGCGCTCTATCCAGCAATAATTCCTCGGGAGCGACTGCGTAGTCCTTCATCTGCCAGTTACGGAAACCGTCATGAATTGGCTCCAGTGGTTCGAACGAGTCAATATCGGTCTGTTCCTGACTGGCATCGCCCCGACCTGCTGCAAACGGCACGGTGATATTGACACCCGCGGCCTGAGCCGCTTTTTCAACCGCTGCAGTACCGCCAAGCACGATCAAGTCAGCCAGACTGACTTTTTTACTGAGACTCGATTGAATGCTCTCAAGCTGTTTTGAGTACTTTTTGTAAACGCTCCGGCTCGTTGCCTTGCCAGTCTTTTTGAGGCGCAAGGCGAATCCGTGCACCATTGGCACCGCCACGGAAATCCGAACCACGGAACGTTCTGGCACTGTCCCAAGCCGTTGCCACCAGTTCGGCGATGCTAAGACCACTATCGAGCAGTTTGGCTTTCAAGTCAGCTACTTCAGCATCAGTCAGTGTGTAATCAACGCTGGGCACTGGATCCTGCCAGATTAAATCTTCGGCTGGCACATCGTCACCCAGATAGCGTGCTTTGGGGCCAAGATCACGATGGGTCAGCTTGAACCATGCACGAGCAAAGGTTTCAGTGAAATAATCTGGATCTTTATAGAAGCGCTCGGAAATCTTGCGATATTCCGGATCCATTTTCATTGCCATATCGGCGTCGGTCATAATTGGGTTGCGACGCACACTCGGATTGAAAGCATCAACGGGTTTGTCTTCCTCGCGGATGTTGACCGGCTCCCACTGCCAGGCACCTGCCGGACTTTTGGTCAGCTCCCAGTCGTAGTTCAGCAATAAATGGAAGTAGCCGTTATCCCATTGGGTTGGATGTGTTGTCCAAGCACCTTCAAGACCACTGGTCACTGAATCCTCGCTGTGACCTTTGCCTTTTGGGTTAGTCCAACCGAAACCTTGTTCATGAATATCGGCTGCTTCCGGTTCTGGTCCCAGTACACTGGCATCGCCATTACCATGGGCTTTACCGACAGTGTGCCCACCGGCAGTCAAGGCCACCGTTTCTTCATCGTTCATGGCCATTCGGGCAAAGGTTTCACGAACATCCTGTGCCGTTCTCAACGGATCAGGCTGACCATCAACACCTTCCGGGTTAACGTAAATCAGGCCCATCATCACCGCTGCCAACGGGTTTTCCAGTGACTGGCGATCACCGGGATAGCGACTGTCTTTGTTGGTGCTCGGCGCCAGCCATTCTTTTTCTGAACCCCAGTAGATATCTTTTTCCGGATGCCAGATATCGGCACGGCCGCCGCCAAAGCCAAAGGTTTTCAGCCCCATTGATTCGTAGGCGATATTGCCGGCCAAAATGATCAAATCAGCCCATGACAGTTTGTTGCCGTATTTTTTCTTGATCGGCCAGAGCAGACGACGTGCCTTGTCGAGATTGCCGTTATCGGGCCAACTGTTCAAAGGCGCAAAGCGCTGATTACCCGTACCTGCGCCACCGCGACCATCGGCGACGCGGTAAGTACCTGCGGCATGCCAGGCCATACGAATCATCAAACCGCCGTAATGGCCCCAGTCGGCTGGCCACCAATCCTGGCTGTCAGTCATCAGGGCATGCAGATCTTTTTTGACCGCTTGCAAATCCAGTTTTTTGAATTCTTCGGCGTAATCAAAATCTTCGCCGAGTGGGTTGGTTTTAGTATCGTGCTGATGAAGAATGTCCAGGTTGAGTGATTTCGGCCACCACTCCGTTACAGTAGTGCCAGATTCAGTCATGGCACCGTGCATAACGGGACATTTACCGCTGTGTGAGTTATTTTTTTCGTTCATGGTTAGTTCCTTCCCCCCTGATTACCGGTTTCGAGAGGTTCACAGTTGAACCTACATTTCAAGACTATCACGGCTAATAATTGATAATCATGAGAATAAACTATGCCAGTAATCGCCTCTAGCGATTACTGGTTGAGTGGATCAATGCTAACAGCGACCCTGCATCGCAAGTCCAGGCGGACAGTGCTTGGTGCGACGGCCATCGATATAGGTTCTGCCATCATAGTGATGACGATCTCGATAATTCTGATGGCCTTCATCTTCAGCAGTTGTCACAGCAGCGCCTACACCAGCGCCTAATGCGCCCCCGATAATTGCACCATCACGTCCAGCAACTTCATTACCAACAGCTGCACCGAGTCCACCGCCAATGGCACCACCAATTGCTGCATCAACCGTGCTTGAATCAGTCGCACCAGCGTTGAAACTAAATAAAGCCAGCGCAAGCAAAAAATATCGTTTATTCATAAGATGACTCCTTTTTATGTTGGGCGCTACAGATTATCACCTGAGATGACTCCGAAGGGTTCTGACCGTTTCACTTATTAGCTGATATCGGGAAATTTTTCCCGAAATTGAGGCAGTCATTGGGCTTAAGGCGCCTGAAAGACTCATTGGAAATATTTCTGAGCCTAGTGGTTAAGCAGGGATGGATCCATTGGTTGAATCAGACTGTGCTGAATCGCCAACAGCGTGAGTTCTATATCGGAGTTCACGCCGAGTTTACTCTTGATCTGATAATGGTAATTGCAGACCGTTTTTTGACTGATGTTAAGAAATTGCGCGATTTCTTCGGTTGAATGGGCATTAACCAACAAGCGCAGAATTTCATACTCGCGTGCTGAGAGTGTGTTCAGCAAGGTGCGATTGCCTAGCAGACTCTCCAAGGCAAGCAGTTTTTCGATATCCGAACTCAAGGCCACTTTGCCCTGATGGACACGATAAACCGAATCAATCAGGCTTTGCGGCGGCATGTTTTTAGTGACATACCCTAATGCGCCAGCCTGAATAGCTCTGGTCACCAATTCCGGGTTTAGATGCATGGTGAAAACAACGATCTTGGCGCGGGCATCGTATTTGATGATTTTGCTGATACATTCAAGTCCACTACCTCCGGGTAGTGATAAATCCGTGATCATCACATCCGGCTGGTGTGTTTTGTACTGAATATAGGCTTCCTTGGCAGTAGTTGCCTCGGCCACCACAATCAGATCGGGAGATTCAGCCAGCAAGGCTTTATAGCCATCTCTGACAATGGCATGGTCATCGACCATCAGGATACGGATATTATTTTCATTCATCATTTTGTAGTGCTATGGCTGCTGATAATTGGGATAGTGACATTGATCACCAGTCCATGAGGCGATGCAATGGCAAAGTCAATCTTGCCATCAAGCATTGCAACACGTTCAAAAATTCCTGAAATCCCAAAACCAGGATTTGAAACAAAGTCCAACTGTTCAATGGTGCCATTGTCCATGATGATAATGTGCAACTGTTGCTTTGTCGGTGACGCGCTTATTTCAACGCTGGCCTGCGTTGCGTCGGAATGCTTATAAATATTGTGAAGGCACTCCTGAATGACACGAAAGACATTCAGCTGGACTGATTCTGGCAGTTTAGAAAGTTCTGCTTTATTGTGATACTGCAATTGAATCGGACTGTTAATTCGTGCTTTCCAGTGATGAATAAGTCTATGCAGACTGTTATCAAGCCCCGAATGAAGAAGGCTGTCGGTGAGTCGAAGGCTGAACAGGATATTACGCATCTGATTCATCATTTCCTGAGCGGTTACGGTCAATTTTTCAGCTGTTTCGGCCAGTTCAGGTGATGACTTTTGTGCTTTGATCGTCAGCAGAGACGACAATGCCAGCATGCCGGTCAGTGATTGTCCGAGATCATCGTGCAGTTCTCTGGAAATATGGCGTCGTTCGTCTTCCTGTACCCTGACCAGTTGTTCGGCGAGCGATTGGTTTTTTTGCTGAGCCAATCGCAGGCGTTGAACAAAATCATTGATGGCAAGGCTGATGCTCTGCCACTCGTTAATTCGGAAATCAGGCACTGGTGGACCAGATAAGTCGTTTGATAAGGCTCTTATGCTTTTTTCTATTTTCCGACTTGGCCGAATAACAATATTCATGGCAAACACCATCAACAGGCTGGTCGTCAGGATCACTACTGTACTGACGATGGCCACCTCTCGAAGTGTTGTCCAAGCGTTTGTAATCGCTTCCTTGTGACTTGGATGAAGACTTAAAACACCGTAACTTTTGTCACGATAGTCGATGCTTTGCATGGCAGGTGATTTGAGGCTGAACAGTTTGGGATACACCCAACTAAACCAGGAAGGGGCGGCGGAAAGGTGATTGCTGACCTTTGCAATAATGATAGACCGCATCGTCCAGATGATTGTGAAAAGATAA